>CALVXA010000009.1 GCA_944368635.1 uncultured Clostridia bacterium | reverse complement strand
CCTTGCGGTGGGAATAAGAATTTCCATATTCGACGACTCATTCAACCTTGTCACAGAATACCCCGCAGAAGCGCCGGACATCTGCCGCAATATCCGCGCCTGCGAGGAGGGGCTGCGCGCCTGCCATGAATGCGACCACGCCGCATTCCTACGGGCAAAGGGAATGCATAAGGCTCATACATATATATGTCATGCGGGCATAACCGAGGCCATTGCGCCCATTCAGCTGGACGGAGGAATACTCGGATATGCCATTCTCGCCCACCTGATGCCGTCCGAAAACTATGAGGAGACGGTAAAAGAGGTATGCGCCCGCTGCGGTAAATTTTCGCTTACTCCGGACGAAGTGCGTACCCACCTCATGAAACTGAAGAGATATTCCCGACCCGAAATTTATGCGGACATGAAACTTCTGGAAATACTTGCCGCTTACCTGCAGATGTCCAGAATGGCGCAGTGGAAAAACGACAACATTTCGCACAGGATTAACGAGTTCATAGAACACAACCTGTCTTCACCCTTGAACAGCGCGGTACTGTGCAAACACTTCTTCATATCGCGCACGAAGCTATATGAAATATGTATGCAGGCATTCAACATGGGCATATCTTCATACATAACCTGCAAGCGCATAGAAAGGGCGAAGGAGTTGCTCCGCGATGAGACCCTGTCCGTCAGCGAAGTGGGTAGCATGGTGGGCGTAGACGACTACAATTACTTCTGCAAGCTGTTCCGCAAAAAGACGGGATGCGCACCGGGAAAATACCGTAAAAGCCTTAAAACCATATAATGGGTAGTCAGTTTTTGTACAACACAACACGCTACAATACCTGTACCGCTGCATAAAACGTGCTTTTCGCCCGTCAGATAAGACGACGCGGACGCCGTATGCATGAGGCACGTGACAGACAAAAATCATTGAACAAATTACGGCAGCCGCAGACATATGTCTGCGGCTGCCGCTGCGTTAGTCTTCGCACGTTTTCAGTTCCGAATTATAACTCATTCGCTCCTTCATTCGTCATATGAATGTACCCGTCACCGTCATTCCGGGCGCAAGCGTGAAACAAAGGCATACACCGTAATTTGATTCGGCCGTAATATCCGTATCTGTACCCGTGCCTACAAGCACCGCATAGAACGAAAGGTCACCGTTTTGCAGCTCCGCATAGCGGATGCCATAATAATCGTCATACACAAACGAAACATCCTTAAGGTTAAACGTGCCGCTCATCGTATGTCCGTTGTTGCCTGCGACAGAAACTTCGATGAGATAGTTTACGCTGTCCCGAACGGCATTCTGGAAATTCACCTCGACGCAGGCTGACACGTAAGAATTTGTCTTGTAATACATTTCATTGCCAACGATATAGAAGGGGTCGTCGTTAAAGCTTATTAAATCGCCGCTTCCGTCGGGCACCTGCTCATATCCGCAGGTCGCCTTTATATCCGGATTCGGCGCGGAATAACTTACCTTTGCGAAGGGCGTTCCCGACGACAAATCCACATCAAGCCCTTCCACCCTTACGACATAGTATATGTCGCCAAACGCGATTGACGAACCGTTTGTAAGGAAGGATGCAGGCGGGGTCTGTACGCTGTCGATGACATATGTATTGCCCTGCATCTCAATTCGCGTGTCGTTTATGTAAACCGCTACTTGCGAATAATCTATGTACGTCTCTGACATATTGAGCGTCAGGGTTATTGTCTTGTTTTCATTTGCCTTGAACGTGGACGTGACGGAAGAAGTAATGACATCGCCGCTGACTATGTCTACTCCCCAATCGTTAATATAGAGTGCCTCGGGGTTAACGTAAATTGTCCTGCCTGCGGTCGTCATAAGGTTGACTTGCTGTATATACAGCGTATATGCCGTAAGTCCCGCGTCAGACGGGATAGGGCTGACATCCATGTCACCGTCAAGCATGAATATATAAGTTGTATCGCTGGTATAACCCAAAGAACAGTAACCGTGTACGGGGCCCGTCACAGGCAGCGACCAGGTATCTTTGATGTCGACATAATTCAGACTAATCTTCTCTCCGTCGTTTATATACTCGGAAAGAGTTTTTCCCGCTATCGTGAACATATCCAGCCTTTCGTCATTGCTGTCTATCGTTACACCCTCCTGCGGGGCAAACGAGATGTCGAAATTTTTACCCGAACATTCAAAAGTCACCTCTATAGATTCGCCCGTGCCTGAAATATCCACGGTTCCCGCAAGCTGAAATCCGTCGAAAGCTGCATCGCCATTATAGTCTGCGGACGGATTAAGCGCAACGAGCTTGCCGTCGGCATACACTTTAAGCGTGTCGCGGTCATAGCCGTTGTGCAACATAACGTCGTATGCCAAGGTCTTATCTTTCTTCACGGGTGAAATCAACTGTGCGTTCTCTGTGCCAGTGCCAACATCCGTCAGATACGCAAAATCACACTGCGACACGTTTAATGACGAACTTTTGCTACTGCACCCTGCAATAAGCGCAAAACAGATTAAGCTCAGCGCGACAAGCAAGGCAACTGTCAAAAACTTCTTTTTCATAGCTATCCCTCCCTACATTGATTTTTTCCTGTCTTTATAGTAACACAATATTACTAATTTTGTCAATACTGCTTTTTTTACCGCCTTTAATTCACCGAATAATCCCCCATTGTGCACCGTAGCCAACCATTTGCAGTCTCATAGGGCACAGGTTGAATTTCAAGCGACTCAACCTGACAGAAGCGGGTGTGTAATATTTTGTCAAATTAAGGCACTTCCCAATTCCAGACGAAATGAAACGGCCTTGGAATTTGCCACAGAAAATTATGGGTGTTATTAGTTTTCATATTGCTTTAAGTCCGAACAACTGTACAAGCCAATATTTGGCAATAATTCACTGCCGCCTGTTTCGGCGAAGATTGATTGACAAGACAGGCATTATAAACAGGCATTATAATATAAAATACCGTGTACAGTCAGTTACCGGCAAACAGTAACGGACAATAAAAATAAAGAGGACAATTTTTGCATGAAAAAGACAATGCTTGCACTCGGCACACTTGCACTTACGGGAATTCTTCTCGGTACTGCGGCCTGCAGCGATTCCACACATGAACATACCTGGGGCAACTGGACTACCGTAAAGGCAGCCACAATATTTGAAGACGGTCAGGAAGAGCGCGTATGTGCAGATGACGCTTCCCACAAGGAAAGCCGCGCAATAAGCGCAATCGGCAAGACGACCGGCGTATACAGCCTGTTCACGACATATGCTTCCGAATGCACTCAGGGCGAAAAGGGCATCGTGCTCAACCGCGAAGGCGAAGGTACCGCTACCACCAGCGCTTCCACCTACTTCGGCGAACAAGACAAGAACTACGACTGGGACGGCTCCGAAATGACCATCAGCTTTGACCTTGACCTGACGGCGCTCAGCAACGAGGGCGACTACACCATTTTCGTGCTTGGCTTCAACAAGCAGGTCAAAGGCGAATATTCGCATGCCAATGAAATCCGTATAGGCATTCAGAAGACGGCGACGGGTTACGCAATGAACGACATGGTCAGCGGCGACTATAACGGCAATATCGGCGATGCAATAACCACGGCAGGTAAAAACTTCACCTCTTCCACCGTAACCGCATCCTTCAAGATATCTTACACGGACGCTACCCCTGCAAACGGCACCCTTACCTACACCCTTACCGTTGCAGATCAGTCCGTAAGCGGCACGCGCACGGACAACAACGGCAAAATCGTAGGCCTGCGTTATCTCTGGAACTCCGACCTCAACAAGGACGGCGTAGAACTTTACAACCTCATCAAGGCGTAACTTCTGCACCTGCCAATCGGCGGAAAAATTAAACATAATGTATACGGGCGCCCTCCGCGCAAGGTCTTTGACCTCTTGCGGAAGGCGCCCGTTTTATTTGTCTTTTAATGGTTTATGACGGGGAAATCTGGCTTAACGCCCGCACTTACATTTTTTAAAATTCCTTTTTACTGTAAATTTTAAACGAGACCAAAAATGAAACGCATAAGGCGATGACCGTAATTGCCGCCATACAGCCAATGAATACATTTGCGCCCTCCTGCATATTACCGAGAACGGGAAGGACAGCTATCAATACCGCCATAAGCAAAACCACGGCAATAATCATATAGACGCGCCCTTTTTCCACGCCAAACTTAAACACCAGGGGCAAAACTACAGCAAGCACCAAAAGCTGCATGCAGACGGGTGCGGTAAATTCGACAAGTCTGTCCTCTTCGGCTCCGACTACCATAAAGGCAACAGAATATCCGATGATACTTATAAGCGCAAATATTACGCCTAACAGATATTTTTCGCCCACGATGGTCTTTACGTTTGTACCGCTGGCTATCACAAATTTCTGCCACCCGTCCTTTTCTTCATACGCAATGGCAGTGAGCGGCATGGATATCGTCACCAGAATTCCTATCGTGGAGGCGAATGCAACATTTTTCAGGACAACAGAGATACCGCAAAACAAAACGATCATCGCAATGTACCATATTGCCTGTTTTCTTATGTTATATATATCTTTCAGCAAAAGTCCTAACATACTTCCTCCCCCTTTGAATAAAACAGCATTATGTCATCCAGAGTGACGGGTTTATATTCAAAGTCCTGCGGCATTTTGTCTTTCTTTGCAAGCACTTCCATGCCGTACTCTCTTCGTAAAACTCTGACAGGCGCGCCCTGTTCCAATTCCCGCAACTGTCTTTCATCTATGCTGTATATGGCATATTTATTTAACAGTTCGTCCTTCTCCTCATTGAAAATTATTCTGCCTTCATGTATATAAACTATATAATCGCAAATTTTTTCCAGATCTGACGTGATATGTGAAGAGAGCAGCACTGATCGGTTGCCGTCCTTGTTATAATTGTAAATCATTTCAAGGATATCATCGCGGACAACGGGGTCAAGTCCGCTTGTCGGCTCGTCAAGTATTAAAAGTTTGCTGTCATACGAGAGCGCAACGGCGATTGCCGCTTTCATCTTCATGCCTTTAGAAAATTCTTTTATAGGTTTTTTATCGGGCAAGGCAAAATTTTGTGTCAGACTACGGAATTTTGCACAATCCCATTTGTCATATATACACGACAACACATTGTCCAGCATGACAAGATTGAGTTCCATCGGCAGTCCTGTGTCGTCAAGCACAAAAGATATTTTCTGTCGTTCTCCTTTGCCCGCTTTCCTTATTTCTGCGCCGTTGAACAGTATTTGCCCGCAGTCTGGGCGCACCGCGCCCAGAACAGATTTGATGATTGTGCTTTTGCCTGCGCCGTTTTCGCCTATCAGACCTACCACCATACCGTCCGGAACTTCAAACGATACGTCTTCTATCTGAAAGTTTTTGTAATGCTTTGTAAACCCCTTTATACTCAACATAATCAGCTTACCCCCGGAAAATTGTCTTTACCAGCTCAATAAACTTGTCTTCACCCATGCCGCATCTTTCGGATATTTCAATCGCCTTTGAAATATACTCCTCCATCTCCTGCAGCTTGCGCTCTCTTACAAATTCCTGATTTCTCTCCGCAACGAAGCTTCCCTTACCCACTACAGACTAAATGTACCCGTCCCGCTCCAGGTCGGAATAAGCGCGCGACGTTGTAATCACGCTTATCCGAAGGTCCTTTGCGAGCCCTCTGATTGTCGGCAACGGTTCCCCCGCCTTTAAAGTGCCGTCAAGAATCTGATTCTTTATCTGAGTGTATATCTGTTCGTACAAAGACTTGCCCGACACATTTGAAATATGGATATTCATGCTTTCACTTCCGAATTGTATATATTGAGTATATACAATATTATTTTATTTGTCAACAGAAATTTAATGCGCAAAATATTTTTTATGTAAAAATAAAGCCGAAAACGCAAGTCTGAACCTGCGCTTTCAGCCTTCCGAAAGACTTTATACAGATACATATTTATCGGCTGCGCCTTTGAATTTAAAAATTATAGGTACGGAACGAACAGACCCGCCCTTGCGAACAAGACCCGCCCTTTGCACCCGTGACAGGCGCAAAGGGCGGGTCTGTGAAATCATCTTCTGCAGTCCTGTGCGTACGGACGCAGCGGCAAATAAATAACTGTCGGAAACGTGAGCTTCCACACACATATACTTTACTTTGTGTTTCAACGGCTTAAAGGTCGTGACCGTATCCCCCATATGCCCTACGGCAGTCGCCAGACATGATTGCCCATGATTACGCTTTGAACTGTTTTTGTATGTTGCAAACGGCAGAGCAAACCGCAGGAGCCAGGGTTTTATTCCTCGTCGGGTTTTTGCCCGTCATGTGCCGCCCATTTGCACTCTGTAAGCGAAAAATCCGAAAAGACAGCCGTGAATGAGCTATCTTCGGGCGAGCAGGCATATATTCCGAAGGAAATTTTTCCGCCGCCTTTTGCCATATGGCATATTCTCATCTGCGAAAAATGCACGCCGTCGCGCGAACACTCTATGCGGTAGTCATCCCCGCGCCTGCTGAAGCGGTACCACATAGCCAGCACGTCCCTGCCAATCTCCGTAGTTGCCCAATCGGAGTAGCCGCCGTTGGTAACCACGCTGCCGAGATGGGCAAATTCTTCGTTTTCGTATTCAACGGAGGCCTTCAACCAGTTTTCGCTGTCAAGATACATGACTATTCCGCACTGGTCAAACCTGTGGTGCGCACCCGAAAAGTCAGTCTTTACTGTAAAAGAAAAGTACTTTTCCTCCGTCGTCATCTGAAAGACGGGGGCATTGTCATTGCGGAAATGATAGTACGTCCTCTGCCAGAGGTCGGTATGCGGAACAGTTTCTACAAATGCCTTTCCGTCTTTTACACAAAAGCGTGCAGGGGTTCTTGTCCACTTAAAATCATTCAAAGTCATAACAATTTCTCCTTTTCAGTTACATCTGAATATCTTTGCGTGCAATTTTGATGTTATACAACCATTGCGCTATTTCCCATAGACACAACAGGCGCACAAGCCCCGTTCATACCGCATGGAACTTTTAAACTGTCAATTATCCATAATGACGGAGAATTCGAGCGCTATTTTTTTAAGGCAAAACGCCTTCCCCATACGTTTTTCACGACATTGGGATATATCAAGCGCCCTCTGCGGCGCACGGCAACAAGCCCTGTTGCCCTTCGTATGTCATTTTATCACATATTCCTCTGAATGACAACAGCATTTGCAGTTTTCATCATGCTTTATTTATGCCCATATGCCCTTAATGAAATTTTCAAGCATCTGTCTGCCGTCAGGCGTCAGAATGGACTCGGGGTGGAACTGCACGCCGTATACGGGAAATTTTTTGTGCTGTACTGCCATGACCTCTCCGTCCGCAGTGATGGCGGTTATTTTTAATTCCTCGGGAATGGTCGCTGCATCTGCCGCGAGAGAATGATACCGCGCAACGGGGGCAATTTCCGGACAGTTCCTGAAAAGCGGACAGGCTACATCGAATTTAACGTATGACTGTTTGCCGTGCATAAGTTGCTTTGCGTACGTCACGGTCGCGCCAAACGCCGCACAGATTGCCTGATGCCCGAGACACACCCCGAGAATCGGGATATCGTGAATTGTTTTCACCACATCCACGATAATGCCTGCATCCTCCGGTCTGCCCGGGCCGGGCGAAAGAATGATATGGTCGGGTTTAAGTTTCTCTATCTGTGCTACAGTCATTTCATCGTTGCGTATAACCCTTATATCCTGTTCAATCTCCCCCACGAGCTGATAGAGATTGTATGAAAAGCTGTCATAGTTATCTATCAACAAAATCATAGTTCATCCTCCTGCGCAAGTTCCAATGCCTTTATTGAGGACTTGGCTTTGTTCAGACATTCTTCAAATTCCCTTTCGGGCACAGAGTCTGCAACGATGCCCGCGCCGCTTCTTACAAATACCTTTCCGTTTTTCTTATATGCAATGCGTATGGCAATGCAGGTATCCATATTGCCCGTGAAGTCGATGTATCCTATGGCGCCGCCATATATTCCGCGTTTATTATTTTCAAGCTCCCCGATGAGCTGGCAAGCCCTGATTTTGGGCGCACCCGAAAGCGTCCCTGCGGGAAGTACCGCCTCTATTGCATCCAACGCATCCTTGTCCTCCCGAATCTCACCGCGCACCGTTGAACCGATGTGCATAACGTGGGAAAACCGCTCTACCGAACGGAGCTTTTCAACGCGTACCGTTCCGAATTTGCTGACCTTACCGAGATCGTTCCGCCCGAGGTCTACAAGCATATTATGTTCGGCAAGTTCCTTTTCGTCTGAAAGCAACTCGGCTTCAAGCGCACTATCTTCCGCCGCTGTTTTGCCCCTCGGTCTTGTTCCGGCAAGGGGGAATGTATGCAGCACGCCGTTTTCCAGCTTTACCAGCGTCTCCGGCGACGCCCCCGCAACCTCCACGTCCGTTCCGGAGATATAGAACATATACGGCGACGGATTTATCGTGCGAAGCACGCGATAGGCGTTAAGCAAACTCCCCTCAAAGGGCGCAGACAGACGGTTTGACAGCACTATCTGAAAGATGTCGCCCTCACGTATATAGCGCTTGGCCCTCTCCACCATGCCGCAGAACTGTTCTCTGTCGAACAGAGGCGTAATCTCTCCCAGCAGCTTGCCTCCGCGTTCGTTTTTCTTTTCGCCCTTTCTGATTAGCTCTGCAAGCTGTTCAAGCCCCCTGACTGCCTTATCATATTCCGCCTCTGCGTCATTAAGCGGCATATTGACTATGAGAATAATTTTTTGGCGGAAATTGTCCAGAGCAATGACCTTATCAAAGAGCATAAGGTCCATGTCGTTAAATTCCTCTGTATCTGACACATCACGCCTGACGGACGGTTCGCTGTAGCCGAGATAATCGTACGAGAAATAACCGACAAGTCCGCCCGTGAAGGAGGGAAGATAGTCAAAGCGGGGACTTTTGTACTCGGCAAGAATGCGCCGTACATAGTCTGACGGATTATCCGCCTTTACAGGCATATTGCCTATCTTCATCTCCCCGTTCCTGCAAGTAATCTCCATTTTCGGGTCAAAACCGAGAAATGTATATCGGCCCCAAGTCTCGTTTGCCTGCGCAGACTCCAGCATATAGCAGTGCGCAGACACATTTTTAAGTATCTTCATGATTTCGATAGGGGTTGTAAAATCGGAAAAAATTTCGCAACTTACAGGCAGAACATTATATTTTGCGGCTGAAGCAATTTGCTTGACTTCAGCTAAAGTTGGCAGAATTTTCATTCACTGCACCTCCGTATAGAAAAAGTTGAGTTGGTTTTGGTTCAGATTGTGACCTAAATGACATTCTTTATCGGGCGCACGGCGCGCCGCCGGCGTTTCAGCACCGACATATTACACCCTCCTTTGAAAAGGAAAAACTCCTCTGACGCTTAATTTAAGTCAAAGGAGTCATAAAAAAACGCCCTTGACAGAAATATGCTCTCTGTCAAGGACGAATAATATACTTATCCGCGGTGCCACCTTGATTCATAGGAACGACCCATGCGCTTAGCAGGATACCAACATATCCCCGACAAGTTACGTCTGCCTGCAACGTCGCAGAATACTCTGTGAAATTCACATTTGACTGCGCCCTCGGCGGTCCATTTGACAACTTGTTTCTCGCCTGACTCTCAGCGCCGCAGGCTCTCTGTAAAGGCATCGCTGTCGTTATCTCCGCTTCAACGGTTTAATCTATTGAATTTTATATATTATACCATCGATTACGCAAAGTGTCAATACCTATCCGAAGATTGTTGAGGACTTTACCGCCCGTCGCTTCGTTGTCTGAACACGCTTTCCGTAATCCCGTGCATTTTACGCACCCGTCTGCTTAACATTCAGTCAATAACCCATTGACACAGGCACATATCCGAAGTTACGCCCCTCGCACTAAATTGACATATCTACTCATACTAGGCGGGGCAAATTTTATGTGTTGTAACATAACCAAAATTACAATGACATCGTATCGCTTAAATGGATATAAAAAAACTTTGGCAAGAAAAAAGGTCAAAAACCGAAGTTTTTGACCTGAAATCGACTGTATTGTCCTTATTTCCGACACAACACGACAAGCGTTTCGACGTGTCTGGTCTGCGGAAACATGTCAAACGGAGTGACAGAAACAATCTTATACGGCGAAGACGGAATCACTCCTTCCGCAAGACGGACAAGCTGCCCGTCCGTTTCCGTGAGCGTTCCGCAGAGTATGCCCAGGTCCCTTGCAAGCGTTGCTGGATTGCACGAGATAAGCACTACCTTATCGGCACCGCTTGCCGCAACAGCCTTAACCACTGACCGCTCCATGCCCTTTCGCGGGGGGTCGCACACTATTACGCGCCTTAAGCCCGCAGTCTGACTGAACACCTGCCCGAGTTTTTCTTCCACCGCGCCACAGATATTGAACATTCTGCCGTCCAGCCCGTTGAGATGCTTGAGCTCGTCCGCGCAGGCAACCGCCTGAGGCACTATCTCCACGCCGTAAGCCGCTTTGCACGCCTTTGCAAGCATTGCAGTCAGCATACCGCCGCCGCTGTATAGGTCAACCGCTACGGCATCGGCTTCCGCGCAGGCGGCAACTGTCGCCGAATAGAGAAGGGAGCGCACGTCGTCGTTCACCTGCAAAAAGGTATTCGCGCCGGCCCTGTACTTAATGCCGTCCTGCTCGGCAGTAAAAGTGCCCTCTCCGCGGCACACGTGCCATTCCCTTCCGAAAATGACGTTCCCGCGGGAGGCGTTGACGTTGTTCAGAAGGGTAAATTGCCTGAAATGGTCATCTAATATTGCTGCAAACCCTTCAAGGTCTGTGCGGCGGACAGTGACAACCGTGATGAGCAGTCTGCCGTCCATCTCTCTTGCCACGAGCTGGCGCACGTCGCCGCTGAAATTCTCCTCGCTGTAACCTTTAAGTCCGCTTTTGCGCATAAAAAGAAGAAGGGACGAAATCAGCTTTTCCGACCACTCCTTCTGAAGGGCACAATATTCAATGGACACAATTCTGTGTGAACGGGGTGCAAAAAAACCGACCACTGTATTCCCGAACGCGTCCTGTCCGACGGGAATTGCCAGCTTGTTGCGATAGCCGTATATCCTTTCGCCCGCAACCGTACTGTCCACTTCCGCTTCCAGACCGCCAATCTTTTTGAGCGCATTTTTTACCAGTTCCCGTTTGAAAGACAGCTGGAGACCGTAGTCAGCATGCTGAAGTTGACAACCGCCGCACTTTTCAAACTGCGGACATTCGGGGACAGCCCTGTGCGGAGAAAGGGTATGCACTTCGGTGAGTTTGCCGTAGGCAACGCTTCCGCTTACCTTAAGGGCTTTAAAGCTAACCCGCTCCCCTGGCAGGCAATAGGGCACGAACGCCGTCCCGTCCTGGGTGCGGATGACGCCTTCCCCTTCGCTGCCGAGCGAGACGACTTCGCCTATGTATTCCTCATTCTTTATCATAGGTCATTTCCTTATCCTGCGCATGAGATAGTCGCAGCTGTCCTGCAATCTGAAAATCAGAAAATCGTAAAGGGCGAAACACGCCGTTCCGACAGTAAAAATGAGAATGTATATGTACTTATTTACAAAATCGTAGACCTGCGGAGGAAGAGCGTTGCCGCCAAGCAGTCCTCCATAGACAATGTAATACCCCGCAATGAGCGTGCAGTCAAACCACGCCGCCTTTATGAGGTAGCCTAAAATGAAATGAATTTTAAAACGCCTTTGTAGTGCATTCAGAAGGGGATGCAGCCCGAAAAACATTATAAACGGCACTACGTCCCAGAATTTTGCGACCGCCCCGAGCAACAGCGTAAGCGCGCACGTGCCGAGATAGGCGAGAAAATCACCCATATAATATTTGCCCGTGAGGGGTATCATAAGGGCAATAATTCCCAGGCAGTACCCCGTAGCGAGCAACACGTCGCTCAATATGCCCAGCGTCAGGCAGATTACAGCAAACGCGCAGGATATGCCTGAAAGAGCTATTCCGAAATTGCGGTCATCTCGTTTGGGCATAATCCATCAATGGCAACAGCTGTTGCAAAGGCAATTTATGCACATGTTTATTGCAAGACACTGAAGACATGAAGAACAGAAACTTCCGCCCATCTGGTCATCGGGATACGCATCCATTGTCTGCGCGCGATATACTCCCTGCTGTGCGGCGGCATTATTTGCCGCATCCGAGTTTACTTTGTCTGTGAGTTTCTTGTATGCCGTCTTGTACTTTTCGTTGTCGGGTTCAAGGCGCATGGCAATTTCCAGCTGCTTCTTGCTCTCGTTAATCCAGTTCTTTCTGTAAAACACAACGGACTGCAGGTAGTGCCAATACGCTGTCCTCTCGTTAAAGCTGTCGAGAACGCGCTGAGCTTCCTGGATATCCCCCGAACGGAGCAGTTCTTCTACCTTTTCGAAGGAAGCGCTGTTTGCGTCGCCAACAGCTTCCTCGTCAAGTTCGTTCATGAGTTCGCGATAGGCAGTCTCTATTTTGGTGAGCATTCTTGCCGCCTCGTTACCCGCTTCTCCGTCGAGGAACCTGTCTTCCCTGTACTTTTCGCGGAGCGTCTGGTATGCCTGTTCTATGTCCTGTCTGGTCGCGCTTTCATCAAGTCCCAAAAGCGAGAGATTGTTTTTATTCATTTCTGTCTTCCTTCTTTCCTTCTCCGCACTTGCCGTACACAAGCCGCCTTGTGCGGGTGGGTATGCCTATTAAAATTATATTGTCAGTAAGATCGCGGTTAAAGTGAAAAGTTATGCCCGCAAGGTGCGTCCGCATCTCCGCGAACAGCGCGTTGAAGAGAAAGTTGATCTCACCCCCGTGCGCGGCAACCGCCTTTTCCTTGAGGTCTTCGCCGAAGGCGTTGCGGAACACGTTGAATCGCCCTTTTGCCGCATCCTTGTCATAGTCGTCAAGCGCATCCGCGAGGTATATCCACTTTCCGATTGCGTACATGAGACCGCGCGTATGATCTGTTGCGTGATCGCCCAGCACGTAGTCGGAAAATTCACGCATCATGATTGCCGTAGGCTCGCACGCCTGCTCTATCACGTCGCAACCGCCCTTTTCGAGCGCGCGCTGCATCTCCATTCCGCGGGAAGCTATTTCAGCCAGCCCGGGATGGAGCTTGGCCGCCTTTTTGTATCCCTTTCTGTACACAAAGGCGAACCTGCCCTTGAACTCCCCGTCCTGTCTGTCGTCAAGCAGTTTGTGGTATGCGAGTATGGTGTTCATACAGCCTATCGCAACGGAGATGTCGTCCGGAATGGTCATGTTTCTGCGTCTGAACGGATGAAGGGCGCAACGCCGCTTTTCTATCTTTACGTCGAAACCTGCAATATTATGCAGCAGTGCGGAGATAAACGCCACGTCGTACGTAAGCGCACTCTTCGCCACGTTGCCGCACCCCTTTCCTATCGACTTGCACATTCCGCAGTAAAGCGCCCTGTACAGTATGTCGTCCTTTATGAAAAGATTTGGCGTAGATGGATTGATGTATCCGAACATAACTTAAAGCTGGTAAAAACCTATCTTTCTGTAAACCTTGGAAAGCGTCTTTCTTGCAATGCCGAAAGCCCTTTCCGCACCCTCTTTAAGCACGCCTTCAAGATATCCCTTGTCGGCAAGCAGCCTTTCAGACTCCGCCTGAACGGGGGCAAGTTTGTCCGCAACAGTTTCGCCCACGGCAAGCTTGAAATCCCCGTAGCCGCAACCTGCGAAGTCGGCTTCCGCCTCCTCCACGGTCTTGCCGGTGAACGCCATGTATATGGAAATCAGATTGCTGACCCCGGGCTTGTTCTGCGGGTCGTACTTTACCTCGTTGCCGCTGTCCGTTACTGCACGCTTGAACTTGCGTATGATAGTGTCCCTGTCGTCAGTCATGAATACAGAGCCGTTGACGTTTTCAGCCGACTTGCTCATCTTCTTCGAGGGGTCGGACAGGTCGCCTATCTTTGCGCCAACCTTGAGGAAAAGTCCTTCGGGAACGGTGAAAGTGGGCGAATAGATGTTGTTGAAACGCGTGGCAATGTCCCTCGTTATTTCAAGATGCTGGCGCTGGTCAAGCCCGACGGGAACGACGTCCGACTGGTACAAAAGAATATCCGCCGCCATAAGCACGGGATAGTCCATAAGTCCCATATTTATATTATCGGCGTGTTTCGCGCTCTTATCCTTGAACTGCGTCATTCTCTCCATTTCGCCGACGTATGTGAAGGTGTTCAGCACCCATGCAAGTTCGGCATGGCATGGAACGTGCGACTGCAGATAGAGAATGCACTTTTTCGGGTCAATGCCGCAAGCAATGTACAGCGCAAGCAATTCCAGCGTCCTCTTCCTGAGATTTGCAGGCTCCTGACGGACGGTTATGGCGTGCATATTGGCGATTGCGAACACGCAGTCATACTCATCCTGAAGTTTTACCCATTGACTTATTGCGCCGATATAGTTGCCTATCGTCAGGTTGTTGGTAGGCTGTACGGCTGAATACAATTTCTTACGCGAATTTTCCATATTACACATTTACAGAGTTATTTTACCACAGACATGCAAAAAAGGCAAAGTTTTTTGCATTAAACTTGCACCCGTCACCCAATTTAACGGCTGCCGACACACAGAATTCACAAACGCGCGCCGCGCAAAAATCTCCCCATGCATGGCACGGAAAACGCCGCATATGCCAAAGGCGAATGTTGCAAGAGTTAAAGTTCAAAGGCGCCCGCCGTAAAATACGCCGTGACGCCCTGTATACCTTTGTAGCCGCGCACGGTCGGCGGCGGCACCATTTACTTGCCCTCTACGAATTTAAGCACTTCGTCGAACATTTTTTCCTTATGCACGGACGTCTTAAAGCGTACGGGCTTGTCGCGCAGGGTGGAAAGCGACTTGGGGACTGCCATGGCGGTGGCAGCGTGCAAACGCTTTATGCCCTTGAAGCTGTCCCTTACGTCGTTGCCCGTGACGGCATAAAGCACGTCCTGCGGGAACTTGTACGGACTTGCCGTGGAAACGACGACAATGTCCGTCGTATCCTTTTTATTCTTATAGCGCCAATCGTTTGCAACCTTCATGGCGCAACCTGTATGCGTATCCATGGTGTAACCCGTATCGCAGAAGAGGTCGTATATCGTCTCCACGACGTCGTCCTCGTCTGCAAACCCGCCGTCAAACACCTCGGCAATGGCTGCCTGTTCCTTTGCGGTTATTCTGTAGACGCCCTTCTCCTTCAGCTCCTTCATGCGCTCCGCCGTAACATTTGCATCTCTCCCCGAAACTTCGAATAAAAGTCTTTCGAGATTGGAGGATACAAGTATGTCCATGGAGGGGGAAGTCGTCTTGTAGAATTCCCTGTGCACGTCGTATTCGCCCTTTGCGAGAAAGTCCGTAAGAACGTTGTTCATATTGGAAGCGCAGTGCAGTCTCCTTACGGGCAAACCCATGCGCTTCGCGTAGTATGCGGCGAGGATGTTGCCGAAATTACCCGTGGGAACGGCAAAATCCACCTCGTCGCCCATGGTTATCTGGTCGGACGACACGAGGTCGAGATATGCCGAAAAGTAGTAAGCTATCTGGGGTGCGAGCCTGCCGAAATTTATTGAATTTGCGGAGGAGAGCAATACGTTCTTTTCCTTGAGAATTTTTGCGTATTCCGCGCTGTTGAAAATTGCCTTCACCGCCGTCTGGCAGTCGTCGAAGTTGCCCTTTACGGCGACTACGTTGACATTCTTACCCTCCTGCGTGCACATCTGCAGTTTCTGCATGGAGGATACGCCGTCGTCGGGATAGAACACCATTATCTTGACGCCTTCGGCATCCTTGAACCCTTCCAGCGCAGCTTTGCCCGTATCGCCCGAAGTTGCAACCAGCACGAGAATTTCTTCCTTCACGCCGCAGATATCGCAGCCTTTGCGCAGCAAATAGGGCAACACGGTGAGCGCCATATCCTTGAACGCGCATGTGGGGCCGTGGAACAGCTCCAGAATGTAAATGCCGTCGCTTATCTTTACAAGCGGGCAGGGGTCGGTACCTTCAAACTTGCTGTAAGCCGCCTCGCACGCGGCAAGCAGCCCTGCCTCGTCATATTCGTCGAGATATTTGTGCAGAATTTTTGCCGCTCTCTCCGGATAACTCATGCCCAGCATATCTTCAAGTTCCCCGCGGGAAACTGCGGGGAAGGTTTCGGGCACGAACAGACCGCCGTTTTCCGACAGACCCTGAACTATTGCGCGGGCGCCGCTAACTTTTTCGCCCCCTCTGGTGCTTATGAAATACATCTTTGGCTTCTCCTGTTTAAAGAATAACGGCGACACCTGTACAGGGGTCGCCGTAAAAAATTTCCAATCCGAATGTGTCAGCAGTATTTAGCCACGAAGTCGGGCAGCTCTTCCTTGGCGCAACTGCAGGTGATTGTGATGACGAGATTGCTCTCGTTTGCAACCTTTTCAAGCATATAGAACGTGCCTGCAAGCTGGTCAAGCCCCTTGCCCGCAATTCTTGCGATACCGTCGACATACACGTGTTCGATATCATAATTGCCGGCAATGACGCCCTTTATAAATCCGCACAGGGCCTCTTCCCCCGCTACGTTATAGTGCGTGACGTTAATAAAGCGGACATCTCTTACGACGTCGTGCATATAGCGGTCCGTATCGGTAATAAATACGCTCAAACCCTTTGCCGTTTCAACTTCGGCGTTTGCAGCCTGAATTATCTGCTTTGTCTTACCGGTGCCTTTGGGACCGTATATAATTTTTATCATGTATTGAACCTCCTAATAGTTTCAGAAACTACTTTTCTACTATTTTACCATAAACGAGCGGAAATTCAATACCTTTTTGCAAAATTATTGCTATTTTTTTATTCTTTCACGCGCACACAGAAAAAGTTACAGGCGGCATATATGCCCGCGTTTAACCGTCCTGCGTGCGCAAAGCGAATACTTATTTAAGCGAGGAAGCAAAGTCCGCAATTCTGCGCAGTCCTTCGAGCATATCTTCCATGGAAAGCGCGTACGAAAGCCTGATTGCATCGTCGTCGCCGAAGCATATGCCGGGGGTTGCGGCAACCTTTTCCTGCGTGAGCAACATCTCGCAGAAGTCCATGCTGCCGTTAATCTTTTTGCCTTCAAAGCTCTTGCCGTACAGATTATAGCACAGCAACATTACATAGAACGCACCGTCGGGCTTGACGTAGTCCAGACCGAGCGGCTTCATGCCGTCCAGCACTTCGAGCATCTTCTTGCGCCTTTCGCCGAACGCCGCAACCATATCCTCCATGGGCTCCTGGTCGCCCTGATATGCCGCTACGGCAGCATACTGCGTCATGGTGTTGACGTTTGACGTGCTGTGGCTCTGGAATGAAGCTATCGCCTTTGCAACGTGCTTGGGGGCGGCAACAAAACCCAGCCTCCAGCCCGTCATGGCATACGACTTGGAAACGCCGTTTACGATTATCGTCTGTTCCTTCATTTCGGGCGACACTGCCGCTATGGAGAAGTGCGTTTCGCCGCCGTATATGAGTTTTTCGTACATTTCATCGGACAGAACGACTATGTTATGCTTAAGGCAGACCTCTGCAATAGCCCTTATTTCGGGTTCGGTGTATACCGCACCCGTGGGGTTGCAGGGGCTGTTGAGGATGAGCATCTTGGTCTTGGGCGTCACCATTGCCTCTATCTGCGCCGCCGTTACCTTATAGCCGTGACGGGGAGTTGCATAGATGTAGACGGGCACGCCGCCGCAACACGTTACCACCTCGGGGTATGTAAGCCAATAGGGCTTGGGTATGAGCACTTCGTCGCCTTCCTCTATGGTGGCGAACATTGCGTTGTAAATGGCGTGCTTGCCGCCGTTGCACACGACTATCTGCGAAGGGTCATAGTCAAGACCGTTCTCCCTTTTGAGCTTTTCGGCTATCGCCTTTCTGAGCGCGGGCAGACCTGCAGCCGCGACATACTTGGTATACCCCTTGTCCAGCGCGTCTTTTGCCGCCTTTACGATATGGTCGGGCGTATTGAAGTCGGGCTCGCCTACGCCGAAGGATATTACTTTTTCCCCGTTGGCCTTCATCTCGTTGGCCTTCGCGGAGATGGCAAGCGTCATCGAAGGTGAAATCCCAGCAATTTTTTCCGTTAACTTAATCATACAATCACCCCTGTGTGGTATTTCCTCTGTATTATTGCCTTTTTATTATACACATAACCGCCTGTTTTTGCAAGCGTATGCACAAAATTTTACTTTTATGCGCATTTATGTAAATATTTAGCGTGCCGTGAACATAAGAAAACGGGGGCGGCGATGCCTTGAAAGGCATCGCCGCCCCTTCCTTATTCATGCCGCTCTATAAGTTCTGCAACGGGTCGGCAATAAGCTTTCTTAAATAAACTTTTCGCCGCAATGCTGAAAAACAAACGCCTTTAAGACTTCCCCGCCAAAGATTACAGTCGCTATTTCTTTTTCTTTCCGCCGCGACAGCCCGCACAGTGCGAACAGTCCGTACAGCCGCAGCTGCAGCCTCCCTTACCCTTAAGCCGACGATAAATTATGGCAACCGCAGCGGCAACGAACGCCGCCGAGACAATCACAATCACAATTATATCCAAAGGGGACATATCATTTACCTCCCATCGCGGCGTCTTTTGCCAAAACTCGTTTTCTGCGGCCCGAAAGGACTATCGCCGCAACCGCAACAGCCGCCGCTGCAAGCCATATAAACGAAGTCCACCACCAACCGCCTACCGTATAGATTATGCACGACACGCAATAACTTGTAGCAATCCAGAACAAAACAGTTTTATGGAACGTGCCTGCAGGCAATTCTGCCCTGGCAGTTGCGCATGCCGCAAAGCATGGAATTGTCGTCATGTTGAAGGCAATGAACGCAATGAGCGCCGCAATTAGCTGCCCCTGCGCCACGCCCGAATCTGCGGATATTATATTTATAAGACCCACAAGTTCCTCCACCCCGTCCGCAGTTCCTGCGCCGGCATAAGCGCCGATACATACTGCAAGAGTGGTAAACGTGGCTATCACGTTTTCCTTGGCGATAAGTCCCGTTATGGCGGCAACGGCAAATACCCAGCCGAACTGACCGAGCTGAGAGCCGAAGCCGAGCGGCGTAAACAGCGGCTGAATGAACATGCCGACTGAAGCCAGCATGGACTCGTTCATGCGTTCGTCGGGAAGATAATGCCAGTTCCAGCTCAGGTGAGAGAGCAGCCAGATAACCACCGTAGACGCAAATATTATCGTAAACGCCTTTGCGACGAAATGCTTTGCCTTATCCCACAGGTGAAGCATCAGATTGCCGAACCCAGGCAGACGGTATGCGGGAAGTTCCATTATGAACGGCGGCGTTTCGCCCTTAAGCGTTGTGGAGCGCATGATAAGCACGCTCGCTATTGCGGTCACTATGCCGAGGACATACATTGAAAAGGTTATCGCATCGGCATTACCTATGCCGAATGCGCCGACTATGCCGCCCGCAACCGCCGTTAGTATGGGCAGTTTCGCCCCGCAGGAAAAGAAGGGAATGACCCTTATAGTCGCCGTCCTCTCCTTTTCGTCGGCAAGCGTGCGCGTATTGACTGCCGCAGGCACGGAACAGCCGAAGCCCATAATCATGGGCATGAACGCCCTGCCCGAAAGCCCGAAACGCCTGAAAATTCTGTCCATTACGAAGGCAATGCGCGCCATATATCCGCTGTCCTCCAGTATCGAGAAAAAGAGGAACAGCACGAGAATCTGCGGCACAAATCCCAACACCGCGAAAATTCCGCCCAGCACGCCGTCGCCCACAAGGCCCACCGACCACTCCGCCGCCCCGGCGCCGCTCATGAGCGTGACGACTCCGTCAGATATATGGTCAAGAAACAAATTGAGCAAATTTGTCAGAATTACGCCAGGAGAATACACCGTTCCGTCATAGAATACGGCAATAAGCTCCGCGCCGAAACCCGACGGAGCGCCGTCCGCATACAGTCCGCACTCCTCAAGCGTCGGCATCCACGCCTGCCCCGACGTAAACCCGTTCAGATAGAAGAGGTTTTCCGAAAAAGTAAGATGGAATATCGCAAACAGAACGGCAAGAAATATGGGTATTGCAAATACCCTGTGCGTGAGTACCCTGTCTATCCTGTCCGACCTTGTCAGCGTCTGCTTCCCCGTCGCGCATACGACAGAAGAAAAGTTGGCAGATATGTATTTGTACCTCTCGTCGGCAATCTCCGCCTCCAGGTCGTCAGATGCGGCTATCTCTGAAAATAATTGCCCTGCCCCGTCGCGCTTCAGCTCGATTTCGTCCGCCTCCAACAGCTTTATTGCATGAAACAGAGGCGAAGACAGGTTGCGTTCTTCGTAAAACTTTCTGGCGCGCTCTATCCTGTCGGCAAGCCTGCCGCCAAGCACGGTACTCCCATGCCGTTGTCCGGGCAGAGCCAGGGCGCGTCCTATAAGCGCTTTAAGTCCGCTCTTCCGCAGGGCGGAAATTGCCACAACGGGCACGCCCGCCGCCCTTTCGAGCGCCTTTATGTCAATTTTCCCGCCGTCCTTCTGAACTTCGTCCATCATATTCAGGGCGATTATGACGGGGACATCGATTTCGAGCAGTTGCGTGGTAAGATAGAGGTTGCGCTCCAGATTGGTCGCGTCCACAACGTTGATTATACAGTCGGGCTTTTCCCCGAGAATATAGTTGCGCGCAATCACCTCTTCAGGCGTATACGGCGAAAGCGAATATATGCCGGGGAGGTCGACGATTTTTACCTTTTCGCCTCCTTCCGCGCACACGCCCTCGCGCTTGTCGACGGTTACGCCGGGCCAGTTGCCCACATGTGCCGCAGACCCCGTAAGCGCATTGAACAGCGTCGTCTTCCCGCAGTTGGGGTTGCCCGCCAGGGCAAAAATCTTCATACCGTTTCCACCTCCACGCATGCCGACTCATCCTTCCTCAAGGTCAGTTCATACCCCCTGACGGTAACCTCCAACGGGTCGCCGAGCGGAGCTTTCTTGCGCAGAGTTACCGTTGTCTGAGGCGTCACCCCCATGTCAAAAAGCCTGCGGCGCACCCTGCCTTCACCGTTCACCCTGACTATTTTCCCGCTCTCCCCGCAGGAAAATTCGCTGAGCAATTTAATCATATATATCTCCTTTATAATTTTAATCTCTGTTTTGCGCGCAGTCCCATATCCGCGCATTACGCCACGAATATCCTGCGGGCAATATTGCCGTCAAGGCACAGCCTGCCCTCTTTTACCATAACTATCACTCCCTTTTGCCCGCTCGATATAAGCGTGAGGCGACACCCCTCCGCAATGCCGAGCTGCATGAGACGCCTTTTAACCGACCCCTCCGCAGAAATTTTTCTAACCTCCATTTCCCTGTTGCAGGGCGCTATTGAAAGCGGCATATTTTTTCTCCTTACCAACAAATCTTAACCTTGGTTAAGTATCTATATTATATGCAAACATTGCACGTCTGTCAACAAATATTAACCATAATTAATATTTTTAATTAAAAAATTTTTTCGCTCACTTTGCAAAGTAAAAGGCGGCAACGCAAAACGTTGCCGCCCTGAAATGGCGAATAAAATTTTAATTTGTCTTGACGCGATCAATATCTGGTTATTTCAACCGACCTGATGATTATGGGCGTCATTGTGAGTTTGTAAGTAACTTCATTTGTCTGGGGTTCTATGAACTCGTCAAGGTTGTCGACATACATGGTGACATCCTTGGTAAAGTTTGTAGAACCGGCGTCTGAAGACGCCTCCGATACCGCTTCCGTAAGGGAAGTAAGGACATCGGAATTGTTGAGCGTGCCGAATATGCAGTAAGCGGAATCCGAAGAAGTGGAAGTGTTTACCTGCACGGAGAACAAGCTCGTCGCACAGTTGTACTTGTAGTCGCCCATTACGCCCTTTTCGGAGCCCTGCTTATCCAGATATACCCAGTCGCCGTCCACATCCTTTGCAGTATAGAACATACTGAGGCAGCCGAACGACTTATTGAGCGCACCGTTTTCTATCTTGTGCTGATTGTTGGAGAACTCCCCGATAAGCGTATTGAGGGGTTCGCTGTAATTGTCGTTGATGAAGTTGCGGTAGACGCTGGGGGTAAGCTTGCCCTCCTCTGCGAGAGCGGCATATGCGCTTTCCTTGGACACAGCCTCCATATAGTCGAGCATTGCCTCCGTTCCCTCTTCATAGGAAGCGGAATAGCCCACGGTCTCGTCGTCATTGTAGGCGTAACCGCCGCCGTACCACTTGTCCGCCTGGTAATTGTGTATTACCGTATTGTCATAGAAGCCGTTGTCTGCAAGCTCTATGAAATGCTGTACGGTCTGGGGATACATATTGCGGTACAGGGTATATTCGAGCACGTAGCTCTCGCCCGCAAACTCCACGGTTATTTTGGCGCGGGGATGGTCGGTATTGCATCCCGAAAGTACGGGTGCGGCAATTACCAGACCTGAAATTGCAGTTGCGCAAATAATGCGACCTATTTTTCTGAATGACATCTTATTACCTGCTCAATTTTAGAGTACTTGATATACTACTTTATTTTAACCGCAACTTTGCATTTAGTCAAGTAATTTGTCCGCTTATACTCCCCTTTTTAGTAATTTACCTGCTCCGTCACTTTCCGGAACTGACTATCTGCGCATGGCATCCAACCGTAGCTGAAAGGGCATGCTCCAATCGTAACTGCGCATGAATTCCCCGATATAGTCGGAGCGCTTGCCTTCCATATATTCCCACATATCGCAACGCACGTTCTTCTTGTCGAGCGAAAGTATGGCCCTGCTGAACGTGACACAGTTGATATCCGCATCGCGTAAAGTCTTTCTCAGACGCCAGACTGCGTCGCGGTAGAGCCTTTTTGCCTTTTCGACGTCGTGGTCTGGCCACAGTTGGGATATCGCATCGTTCATGGAAAGGCTTTTGCCGTTATACGCAATTAAAAGCGCGAACAGCTCCTTGGATTTTGCGGAGGAAAACGGCAGAATTTTGTCGTCGATGAAGCAATCGAAAGACCCGAAAGTCTTTACCGTCATCTCCCTTCCCCTGCCGCCTATCGCGGCGATATAGTTGAGCAGCTGTGCCCTGTCATAAGGCTTGTACAGAAAGCCGACCGTATGCGCCCTTACACTTTCGTCCAGGTCGCAAAAGCTTACTGCAAGCCCCGTTATAAACACAAATTTTATATCCGGCTCCGCCTCCAGCAGTCTTTGCGCCAATTCGAGACCGCTGATATTGGGCATGTTTATGTCAAGAAACGCCGCATCTATGCGGTTTGACGCAACGTATGAAAGTATGCCCGACACGTCGTCCTTGAAAAAACGACAGTCCGCCTCACCGATTTCGATAATTTCATTCAGCAACACGTGCAATGCGCTTATCTCGTCATCGACGGCAATTATCTTCAACTAAAAGACCTCCCGCAACCGATGTGTGCGCCCTCATCGCGCCACACATT
This sequence comes from uncultured Clostridia bacterium, assembly GCA_944368635.1. Classification (GTDB taxonomy): domain Bacteria; phylum Bacillota; class Clostridia; order Christensenellales; family Borkfalkiaceae; genus Coproplasma. The sequence goes on along the minus strand of CALVXA010000009.1, from coordinate 1,415 downwards.
TACAAATTCGGCACGTTTTTCTAAATTATAACAAATTTTTGACATTCAGTCAATGCCAGACCCGCAAAAATACTTCAATTATTTATTTTGCGTTGCCAAATTTTGGCACTTTTTTAGCGCTTCTGTGACTATAATATTGCGCGTAAGCGTGATTAGCGCAAGGCTTGCCACGCCGCAACGGATACAGCACACACTGATAGTCATTTAAAAATAGTCGGAGAACGCCGTTCTTCGGCTATTTTTGTTGTTTTGAAAAACCCGAATGCTTGCAGACGGCAGATTAAAAATTCAATTTCGGCGCAGACGGCATATAACGCTATCTGCAACGCAAAGGGCGAAAAAAATCCCCCGCATCCTGCGATGCGGAGGATTTTGTTACACTTTTATAAAGTAATCAGATTACTCCATAACGGCGGTAGCGCCTGCAGCCTTGAGGTCAGCAACGATCTTCTCTGCCTCTTCCTTAGCTACGTTCTCCTTGAGAACGCCGCCCTTTTCAACTGCCTGCTTTGCTTCTACAAGGCCGAGACCGGTGAATGCACGAACAACCTTGATAACGTCGATCTTCTTGGCGCCTGCGTCCTTGAGAACTACGTTGAACTCGGTCTTCTCTTCAGCAGCTGCTGCGGGAGCTGCGCCTGCTGCGGGAGCTGCCGCTACTGCTACGGGAGCTGCTGCGGATACGCCGAACTCCTCTTCAAGTGCCTTTACGAGCTCGTTGAGCTCAAGTACGGTCATGGATTTGATCTGATCGATAAACGTCTTAACGTCTGCCATTTTTAATTCCTCCGAAAATTTTAATTGAATTTAATTATTTTTGCGGCTGTATTACACGGGCTGCCGCATGCCCTTTCAGGTTCAGACCCAAGTATAAACTTAAGCCTCTTTGCTCTTTGCGATACCGTCGAGCACGCGAACGATTCCCGATACAAGGTTGGAAAGAACGCCTGCGAAATTTGAGATGGGCGCCTGAATGGAGCCGAGCATCTTTGCGATGAGTTCTTCCCTGGAAGGCATGCTGGCAAGTGCCTTTACGCCCGCCTTGTCCACATAGCCGTTATCCACGAAAGCGCTCTTTAAGACTATCTTGTCTTCGTAGTCCTTCGCTGCGGCAACCATTACCTTTGCGGCAGCCGTTTCGTCATGACCGAATGCAACTGCCGTGGGGCCGTTGAGGTCTGCATCGAACTGGTTATAGCCGAGTTCGTTGAACGCCTTTCTTACAAGCGTATTCTTATACACCTTGTATTCGCAACCTGCCTTCTTGCACTTTGCACGCAGTTCGGAAACTTCTGCAACGGTGAGCTTGTTGTAATCGACGAATACGACGGACTTGGAAGCTTTGATTTTTTCTACAATCTCTTCAACGACTACTTTCTTTGCTTCGAAATTAGCTGACAATTTATTTACCTCCT
>CALVXA010000008.1 GCA_944368635.1 uncultured Clostridia bacterium | reverse complement strand
GTGATAAGTAAGCTAATTAATATATAAAAATGCAGTTCCTGTTATGGAACTGCATTTTTTAATTAAATCTTACAGAAAATTAAATATTCTGACTGTATACGACATAAAATTTACTATGTGTGAAAACTATGTCGAAGGATGCGATTCATTTTACTTTCTCGGAATAGGCGGAGTGAGCATGAGTGCGCTTGCCCTGTTGCTCAAACACATGGGTAAACGGGTGCAAGGATGTGACAGGGAACAAGGCGACTGTACTGAACGGTTGAATAAGGAGGGGGTTGATGTCCTGATAGGAAGTTTTGACCCGAATTTCGGCGGCTGCGACGCGATTGTATACACCGATGCTGTAGACGACAGTGACAGGTCGCGCGCATGTGCAATGCGTACAGGTAAAATACTGCTTTCGCGCGGTGAACTTTTAAAGGCGGTAAGCGACCGATTTGCAGTAAAAATAGCCATTGCCGGATCTCACGGTAAAAGCACCTGTACGGCGATGACGGCACATATTTTTATGTCGGCGAAACGAAAACTTGCCTGCCATGTAGGAGCGTTGGACAGAGCGTTCGGAAATGAATATATGGACGGGAATGATTACTTTATAACAGAAGCTTGCGAATACAGACGAAATCTGCTGTGGTTAAAGCCAGATATTGCAGTAGTTCTGAACACCGATCCCGACCACATGGATACATACGGCGATGAACAGCATCTTTTGAACACATACAGCGAATTCTGCAGAAAGAGCGGAAAGAGCATAAAGCTGTACGGCGAGCTTGGCGATGTAAGCGCAGTGACGTTCGGTTTTGATGCCAGAGCAGATTTTCACGCTGCGGCAGTAAAGGGTATTCGCGGCAAGTATTCCTTCCGCCTGTATGAAAGGGACAAATGTCTGGGAGATGTTTCTCTCGGCGTTTACGGCAAGCACAATGTGCTTAATGCGCTTGCCGCATCGTCAGTCGCCAGAATGTGCGGAATATCGTTCAACGAGATACGTGACGGATTGAGCCGCTTTTGCGGAATGGCCAGAAGATTTGAAAATATAGGGAGCATAAACGGGACGCCCGCCATTGCCGACTATGCACATCATCCGGGCGAAATTAAGGCTGCGATAAAGACGGCAAGACAGCTTACTGACGGTAAACTGTATGTCATCTTTCAGCCGCACACTTACAGCAGAACGCGGACGCTGTTCAGTCAGTTTGTAAATGTGTTGTCGAATGTGGATAAATTGTTAATATACAGGACGTATGCTGCCCGAGAGTATTTCGATGATGCCGGCAGCGCTTTGACGCTTTCCCGCGCCATCAGACGGAGTGTGTATGCGGACAGCTCGGAGCAGATTTGCTCGTTTATAAGCGGTGCAGGCAAAGGAGATCTTGTGCTGATACTCGGTGCAGGAGATATTTATTATATTGCCCGTTCGCTTGTCGACCGCTAAAACTCAATTTCTCTGCCTGAACTTGTGCAGGTATAGGCAAAGTCTGCAAACTGCTTTGCTCTTCTCGGCGATCTTCCGCCTTTGAGGATTGCCCAGCGCTCTGCAAGCGCGCAAAGTTTTTCATCGGGAAGAGGTATTGAATAATCTGTTGCGAGCTGCCTGACGATGGAGAGATATGCGGCCTTATCCGTGGACGAAAACATGACTGTTATGCCGAATCTGTCAGAAAGGGAAAGCTGTTCTTCAAGCTGGTCTGAAGGATGAACGGAATTCTGCCTGTCTGAAAAGCTTTCCCTTACAATATGCCTTCTGTTTGAAGTGGCAATAATCATGGCGTTTTCCACTTCGCCCGAAACAGAGCCTTCGAGCGCCGCCTTCAGAGTTGACAACCTTTCGTCGTTTTCTTCGAGCGAGATATCGTCTATAAATATTATAAACTTTAACGGAATATTGCAGATAAGGCGTTTTATTTCCAAGAGATTGACGATGTCCTTCTTGTCGACTTCGATAATCTTAAGACCGTCCTTGCTGAACAGGTTGAAGAGAGCGTGAACGGTCGATGACTTGCCCGTACCTTTGTCGCCGTAGAGCAACATATTTGAAAAAGGCAACCCGTTCATGAAATCAGAAATGTTGTTTCTAATGACGCGCTTTTCGTTTTCGTAGTCCTTAAGTTTATCAAGCGTTGTGTCGGACACCGTTTTTATGGGTTGTAGCGCGCCGCCTGCAAATGTGAAAGCGCGGTTGAAAATATATTTTCCGTAGCCTCTCATTGCGTAAAACTGCATTAAATCTGACAACGACATATCGCAAAATTTTTGTCCGAAAAAATCTGCGCTCTCTCCCAGGCAAAAGTGGGGGGATGAGCTTACTTCAAGGAAAAGAGTCTTTATCGTTTCAAGATCCGAAAGAAAGGCTCTCTGAAGATATTCAGAAACATAACCTCTTCCGGCGGCGGTAACAGAGAATGCATTTTCATCACAGATTACAAGATGTTCGACATATGCGCGCAGGTTATCCTCTGCTCCGTGCGAGTATATTGCGCATACAAGGTCGTTGTATTTTTCTTCATCGGGGACGCCTGCCGCAGACCCGAGTGCATATTCTGTCAGCGCTTTAAATACGCTGTCACTGTCAAGTCCGCGCAGGAGTTTGAGACTGTTTATTATTTTATTCATTAAAATATTCACCTTTGCATAAAATTTAATATATTATACATTATCAAATGCGAATATGCAATTTTTTTGAGTAATTTTTTAATAAATTAATATAACGCTTGACTTAATAAATTTCAGGGCATATAATAAAACTTGAATTAAATTCCGGAGGAATTATTTATGTCAAAAATTTATTATCAGTCTGATTGCGATATCAACGCATTGAAGAATAAGACTGTGGCCGTTATAGGCTATGGCAGCCAGGGACATGCCCATGCGCTTAATTTAAGGGACAGCGGCGTAAAGGTTATAATCGGTCTTCACGAAGGTGGAAAGTCATGGCCGAAAGCCGTTGCGGCAGGCTTCGACGTTTATACTGTTGCGGAAGCCACAAAGAGGGCAGACGTCGTCATGATCCTCATTAACGATGAGAGGCAGGCGAAGGTCTATAAGGATAGCATTGAAGGCAATCTGAAGGAAGGTGCCGCCCTTGCATTTGCGCACGGCTTCAATATCCACTTCAAGCAGATTATTCCCCATAAGAATGTAGACGTTTTCATGATTGCGCCCAAAGGACCCGGACATACCGTTCGTTCTGAATATCAGGACGGCAAGGGCGTTCCCTGCCTTGTCGCTATCGAGCAAGACTATACGGGCAAGGCACTTGATATTGCGCTCGCCTATGCGGCAGGTATCGGAGGAGCCAGGGTGGGCGTTCTTGAAACTACGTTCAAGTGCGAGACGGAGACTGACCTTTTCGGCGAGCAGGCTGTTCTGTGCGGCGGCGTCACCGCGCTGATGAAGGCTGGCTTCGAGACATTGGTAGAGGCAGGTTATGATCCCAAGAACGCTTACTTTGAGTGCATTCATGAGATGAAACTCATCGTTGACCTGATATATAAGGGAGGTTTCTCGCTGATGAGGTATTCCGTTTCCGACACGGCAGAGTACGGGGACTATGAGACAGGTAAGCGTCTTATCACGGATGAAACCAAGAAGGAAATGAAGAAGGTGCTTGAAGAGATTCAGGACGGCACTTTTGCGTCCAAGTGGATTGCGGAAAACAACAATGGCAGGGCGCATTTCAACGCTAAACGTGCGCTTGAAGCAAGTCATCAGCTTGAGGAAGTCGGCAAGGAAATCCGCAGTATGTACAGCTGGAACAACGACAACATTGTAGAGGCTGAAGAGGGTAAATCAAAGCTCTGATAACGACTGTCAACTACTCTAATTAACTGTCGACTATTATAATAGTAAAGTGTGCGCACTCTTATTCAAGGGTGCGCCTTTTTTATATTTAGACGAAATTTTTGTTGTCTTTTTACTGCCGTAATGGTATAATATTTATCAGCTAATTGTAATCGGGAGAATTGTTGCCGTGGGCAAAAAAAATAACGACAGACAGTCTTACATATTAACTAAAGAAACTATCGGCATGACGATAATGCTGTTTTCGGCGATAGTAACGATAATACTGCTTACAGGAAGCTATGTATTTGGCGCAATGGGTGCGGCAATCTGTACATTTATGTATGGAACTTTCGGCTATGCGAGTTATATCGTTATGGCTTTGATTGCTTATGGCGGCGAATTGCTCACATTTGAAAAAAAGCTTAAAGTAAATAGTCGTCCTGTAATATTTGTTGCACTGGCCGCACTCTGCCTTTTTTTACTTTTTCATTCTGTCAGTACCAGGGATTATTCGCTTGAAGGGTACGGCGCTTATCTGGCTGAATGTTATTCCCGTGCTGCGGAAGGTTTTTCCGGATACTCGTTCGGAGGTGCGGTTTGCGGCATCATAGTTTATCCGATTGCAAAACTCATGACGTTTATTGCGGCTTACGTTATCTTTTCGATACTCTCGTTGCTCACAATTTACGTCGCCTATGTAGCAATACGTTCCGTGCGCGCGGACGCAGTTAATTTGGCACCATCGGACGTTGTTCAGAATAATGGAGGTGAAGTAGGATCTGAAGATATTCAGAATCTGCCTCCCGTTGACGGTGGAAACGATATCGTCGAGGAAAAGGTAAGAACCGAAATTACACCGCTTGCAGACAGTTCAAACAAGTCTGAAACATTAACAAGACAGGATTCTTCTGAAAAATATTCGCGCGAAAATCTCGGGAAGAGAATATTGTTTGAACCGGGGGAATTTGCCGCGGAGAGCTATCGCCGCAACATGATTTACAATGAAAATTCATATTTCAACCATCCCGTAAGGAATGAAGGCGACTACCTGAAGAGCTTCTCGAGCGGTACATCGGACAAGCAGAGTCAGCCTACTATGGCTTCTGGTACGGATGTTCCGACCAAAGATACGACGTATACGCGCAATTTTTCGCAGAATACCGACCTGGCGGCAGACTCCCATGGAATGCCCAGATATATATACGGAGACAGTCCTGTATCCGATCTCAATATTGCCAGACCTTCGGAGGAACAGACAACGTACAACAGCTATTCTGCCGTATGTTCGCCTGACGCGACGGTTGGCGATGAAATAACGCATGAAGACGAAGAAGTTTCCGTGATAAGAGAAGAACCCGAACAGTATAAAGTATACGAAGATATTCAGCATAATTCAGACATACGTGAGGATTCGGCACCTAACGCTGGACAGCAATTAAATGAGTCGGAAACGGGCGTACAGCAGCAACGCAGTCAAGCGGCCGATAATTATGGGCAATCGAGTGTTGCATCGTCAGATATGCGTGCCGACATAAATGTCTTGCGCGGCGGAATGAACGGTGTCGTTCCGTCAGACGGCAATTCTGACGCAGAGAAGTCGTTCCCCGCAGGCGATACTTCTTCGTCCGCTTCGGAACAACCTTACTCCGAAATGCCTGCACGCGGAGAGAGAAACGGACTGTTTAATCTTTTCAGTTCCTCAAACCCCAGGCTTGCAGGAGAGAGAAGGATAGAGCCTGACGTCTCTGCGCTGTCTGGCAGGGACAGAGTGCGCGATTCCGGACGCGAAAATCTGTTTGATGATGAGAACGGAAGCTCGCTGTACGGCGGCGGAGATATCTTAAGCTCGGTTGGAGGTATAGGCGGAGGGAGCAGAAGGGAGAATGTGTTGCCTGCCGCAAATCCTGATGTACGTAGCACAAATTTGCGCGACGGGGAAACGCATGCTTCACAATCACGCGGTGTGGGCGTATCTTCCGGTCAAGAAAGTGTGAATTCAGGTCGAATTGATGCACAGGCTGTGCCTACGCATAGTGTACCTGTGGCAGAAGAAACGGAAAAAGCTCAGACGGCAGAGATGAAGCCTGAACAAAAGCCCAGGCACATCTGGAAAAAGTATGTAAGGCCCACGCTGGATTTGCTTAAAGACTATCCCGAGAACACAAACGTGAATACTGCGGAGATAGAGGAGAGCAAGAAGACTATTGTTGATACGCTTGCAAGTTTCCATATCGAAAGCGAGGTTGCAAACGTAGTAGTCGGTCCTGCAATAACAAGATACGATATAATCATAAAGGATAAGACAAACATAAAGAACGCCATTAAGTACAGGGAATCTGTTGCCATGTCTCTGATGAAGGAGAATGTGAACGCTTACCTGAACTATTCAAAGGGCGCACTTTCATTTGAAATTCCCAACTCGTCACGGTCTGTTGTGGGACTTAAAACTATCCTTGCAAGCAGCCAGTTCATCAACGTTAAACCCAACTCTCTATGCTTTGCGTTCGGCAAAAACGTGGAAGGCAAGGTCGTATGCCCCGATATCACAAAAATGCCGCACCTTCTCGTAGCAGGTACCACGGGCAGCGGTAAGAGTATTATGCTCAGCTCGCTAATTGTCAGCCTGCTGTACAAGTATGGACCTGAAGAGCTTCGCTTCATTCTCGTTGACCCCAAACAGGTGGAGTTTATCTCCTATGATAAGTTGCCCCATCTCATGATAAACGAGATTATTTATGATGTTGACAAGGCAATAAAGGCGTTGAATTGGGCAATAAAGGAGATGGAGAGGAGGTATCAGCTCTTCAAGGAGATGACCGAAAAGGGACTTGCAACCAAGAGCCTCACTGAATACAACGCTAATCTTGGCGACGACGAGGAAAAATTGCCCAAGATAGTCATAATTCTTGACGAGTTTGGCGACCTCATGATGCAGGCAAAGAAGGACATAGAGAGCAGGATAATACGTCTTGTACAGAAGGCAAGGGCGTGCGGCATTCATTTAATTCTTGCCACGCAGCGTCCCTCCGTAGACTGCATAACAGGTCTTATCAAGTCAAACCTTCCTACGAGAATAGGATTTAAAGTTAATTCCTTCGATGATTCGCGCTGCATATTCGACATAGGCGGTGCTGAAAAGTTATTGGGCAAGGGCGATTGCTATTTCCGTACCATGGACAGTCCTGAACTTGTCAGAATTCAGGGTTGCTTCATAGATTCCATGGAAGTGCAGAGGGTTACTGACTTTGTAAAGCAAAATAATGAGACATATTTCGACCAGAGCGTTTCTGACTTTATAAACACCGTGGAGGAGCCTCAGGATTCAGGTTCTTCCGACAGCTCAAATAATTCAGAGACGAAGATCGACGATACTTTCATCAAGGCGCTTAAATTCTGTGTCACGAATAATCAGGCATCCGTCTCCATGATACAGCGCCGTTTTCCTATAGGATACATGAAGGCGTGCAAAATTATAGACTGGATGGAAAACATGAACTATGTCACCCAGTCGGAAGGCGCTAAACCCAGAAAGGTTTTACTGTCAAAGGAAGAATTTATCAAGACTTACGGAGATTTGGATGATTGATTTCACGCAAAAGACGTTCGGCGTTATCTCTCTGGGGTGCGACAAAAACCGCGTTGACAGCGAGAAAATGCTTCAACTTATACGCGTCAAGGGCTGTACACTTACAGACGACGAAGAACAGGCAAACGTGCTTATAATAAACACCTGTGCTTTTTTGAATCAGGCGCGCAAAGAGGCAATTGAGACAATAGTTTCATGCTCTGCGGAGAGAAGCGATAAGCTGGAAAAAATAGTCGTTACGGGGTGTCTCCCTCAGAAGTTCATCGGTGAAATTTATGAAGGTTTGCCCGAAGTGGACGTTTTTCTGGGTATTGATGACTACGGTTCGCTGTTCGATGCGCTTGAAAAGTCGTACGAAGGCGACAGAGTAAACATGGTCGCCTGCGGTCAAAGTCTTGTGACCGACAGACGCGTTCTGACTACGCCTTGTCACTATGCATATCTTAAAATTGCGGACGGGTGCAACAATTTCTGTACATACTGCCTAATTCCTTCAATCCGCGGCAGATACAGAAGTTATCCCATGGAAGACTTGCTTTCCGAGGCGGCAGGGCTTGGAGAGATAAGCGAACTTATTCTCGTAGCTCAGGACGTCACAAGATATGGCATTGACCTCTATGAAAAAAAATATTTAGTAAATTTTTTAAAAAACCTGACAAAACTTGACAACATTAAAAGTGTAAGATTACTTTACTGTTATCCCGATATGATAGACGACGAACTGATAGCGGAAATCAGGGATAATCCCAAGATTGTCAAATATATGGACATACCGCTGCAACACAGCGAGGACAGGGTGCTTAAACTCATGAACAGGAGGGGTTCAAGGCAGGGGTATCTTGAGCTCATCGAAAAGCTCAGACAAAGCATAGACGGACTTGCAATCCGCTCTACGTTCATCACTGGTTTCCCTTCCGAAACTGAGGAAGAATGCGACTCCATGTGCGACTTTTTAAGACTCGCCAAACTTACAAACTGCGGGTTTTTTGCCTATTCGCGAGAGGTGGGAACTCCATCCTATAAGCTTAAGGGGCAAATACCCTACGGAGTCAAGAGAAGAAGGGTAAAAAAGCTCTATGAAGTTCAGAGTGAGATAAGTTCGGCATATCTTGACGGTTTCATAAACAAGAGCGTAAAGGTGTTATGCGACGGAATTGACTATGACAGGGGTTGTTTTGTCGGCAGGGCTTATTTTTCTGCTCCTGAAATTGACGGTAAAGTGTATTTCAATGCTGCCGATGCCGTTCAGGGAGAGTGGTATGAGGTTAACATAGTTTCGCACGACGGTTACGATATGTTCGGTGCGACGGGAGATTATTGCGATGAATGAAAATAAGTCTGACAGGCAGAGCAAGGTATATAAATTTGTTGTCGGTAAGGGAGTAATGAATCTTCCGAACAAACTCACGCTGTTGCGGATGATCATGATTCCTCTGTTTGTGGTTGTCTTTTATGTGCAGTTCAGCGGACATTATTTTGTTGCGCTTGCGGTGTTTGTGCTGGCAAGTTTTACTGACTTTCTCGACGGGTTCATTGCACGTAAGTATTCGCTTGTAACCACGCTTGGCAAGTTTCTTGATCCGATTGCCGACAAGGTTCTGGTGTCTTCCGCAACGGTTATTTTCCTCACTGTTCCGCAGTTTTTTACAAGCTATCTCGGAGATTGGGCGATTGTTGTCGGAGGCTGTTGTGTTGTACTTATCCTTGCCAGAGAGATGATTATAAGCGGCTTCCGCATGGTTGCGGCAGATGCGGGTATTGTCATTGCAGCAGATAAAGTTGGGAAAATCAAGACGGTTTGTCAGGACCTTTGTGTTGCGGTTCTGCTTGCATACGGCGGTTTTGAGGAGTTTTTTGACGGTGTGGCAGTTCAGGCAATTAACTATGCAGGGCTCTTGCTGCTGGCTCTCGCCGCGTTGCTTACCGTAATATCCGGAATTAACTATATTATAAAGAACAATCAAGTTTTAAAACAATGACTGAAGAAATCAGATGTCGCGCAAAGCTTGCGCTGTTGCTCTTTGACACACGGAGGTCGCTGTCCTTCGGGGTTGTCGAGGAATGGCTTAAAGGTCTTGCCGGCGGCGGGTTCTATGCCGATAAGGTGAGCAAAGTTGCCTTCGACAGCGCGGAGGAGATTGTCGGCGCGATAGACGAAGCTATAAAAAGCTACGATAACATACTTATACTCTGCCCGCAGTGCATGGAAGGCACTATCCGCAGCTATATTTGCACTGCAGAGGGGGCAGAATTTGACGTTGCGGGCATAATGCACGGCAAACGAAACAACGTATTTCTGGCGTATAGCGACGCACATAACAGACTTGAAGTTCAGGACATAGTCGGCATGCTTGACGATATGTACGGCGTTAAGTATGACCGTTCTGTAGTCAGATTTGCCTGCGCGCCTTATGCACTTGTCGATGAGACAGTGCAAAGCGTAAAGACAGTCTGCCGGAATAATGACTCGAACGATGTTACGATAAACGTTGAGGAGCATTTCGGCGATTTCAGAATGGAAATTGTCTATTCGGATACGACCCCGAAGATGTTGCTTGACAGCATTATAGCAAAGGTTGTGTCCAAATTAAACGACTATATCTATTCGCTTGAAGACGTTACTCTTGCCTGTCAGCTGATAAGACTTTTAAAACTGCGAAGGATGAAAATAGGCATTGCTGAGTCCTTCACGGGCGGCGGAGTGGGCAAGAAAATTGTGGAAGTCCCCGGCGCTTCAGAAGTATATTTTGAAGGACTGAATACCTATTCCAACGAGGCTAAGATGGCACGCCTCGGGGTCAGAGAGCTGACCCTTAAACAGAATGGTGCGGTTTCTGCTGAAACGGCGTACGAAATGGCGCAGGGACTGTTGAAGGATGGCAGATATGACGTCGCCGTTGCAACAACGGGAATTGCCGGGCCGGCATCTGACAACACATCAAAACCTGTGGGGCTTGCCTATATTTCCGTCGGAGTCGGCGAGGATATTTCAGTATACAAATTCAATTTTGTCGGCGACAGAAAACGTATAACTGAAACAGCAGTAAATCAGGCGCTGTTTCTTGCATATAAACGGTTAAAATAATCAGGAGAATAAAATACATGAACGAAGAAAAACTCAAAGCGCTGAACTCTACCATAGCAATGATAGAAAAGCAGTACGGCAAGGGCGCAATCATGAAACTCGGCGACGACAACGTGAACAGCGAACTTGAAGTCATTCCCACGGGGTGTATTTCACTTGACCTTGCGCTGGGCGTTGGTGGTGTGCCCCGCGGGAGGATACTGGAGATATTCGGCCCTGAATCTTCAGGTAAGACGACCGTCGCGCTGCATATAATTGCCGAGGCACAGAAGAGAGGCGGCGTTGCGGCTTTCATCGATGCCGAACATGCGCTGGACGCTGTATATGCCAAGGCGCTCGGCGTAAAGATTGACGAACTCTATATTTCGCAACCCGACACGGGCGAACAGGCGCTGGATATATGTGAATCGCTTGTAAGGTCAAGTGCGGTAGATGTCATTGTCGTCGACTCCGTTGCTGCACTTACGCCCAAGGCCGAAGTTGAAGGCGACATGGGCGATTCCCACGTCGGTCTTCTTGCAAGGCTTATGTCGCAGGCGCTCAGAAAGCTCACTGCCATAACAAACCGCTCAAAGACTTGCGTAATATTCATAAATCAGCTCCGCGAAAAGGTCGGCGTAATGTTCGGCAACCCCGAGACTACTCCCGGCGGCAAGGCACTCAAGTACTTTGCTTCCGTTCGTCTTGATATAAGGAAGGCAGACGCGCTCAAGAGCGACGGCGAAATCGTAGGTAACAGGGCAAAGGCAAAGGTGGTAAAGAATAAGGTTGCGCCACCCTTCAAGGTTGCAGAGTTTGACATTATATACGGCGAGGGCATCTCGCAGGAAGGCTGCCTAATCGATCTCGGAGTAGATTATAATATACTAACGAAGAGCGGGGCATGGTTCAGTTACAACAACGAAAAGATTGCCAACGGAAGGGAGAAGATGAGGGAATATCTCAAGGCAAATCCCGCAGTTGCTGCAGAGATTGAACAGAAGATCAGGGAAGCTCATGCGGCTACCCTCAAGAAGACTCAGGACGACTGATGCAATACGGTTTCATTAAAGTCTGCGCGGCTTGCGCGGACATAAAGGTTGCCGATGTTGAATACAATACGCGGCATATAATTTCTGCTATAGAGGAGAGTGCAGCAAACGGTTCGCAACTTACTGTCTTTCCCGAATTATGTCTTACGGGCTACACCTGCGGGGACTTGTTCAATCAGGGCGTTCTTACCGACAGTGCTGTGAAGGCGATATGGGAAATTGCAAGGGCGACTGAATATATCTCAACGCTTGTGTTTGTCGGCGCGCCCGTCATGTGTTGCGGAAGACTGTATAACTGCGCCGTTGCCATAAGCCGCGGCAAAGTGCTGGGCGTGGTTCCCAAAAGCTATTTGCCTACTTACGGCGAATTTTACGAGCGCAGGCATTTCTCTCCCGCAGAAAATGAAAACGGAATTGTCGAGATATGCGGGCAAAATGTTCCTTTTGGTACAAAACTGTTGTTCGCAGCGGAAAATTGCAAAGACTTTGTAGTCGGTTGCGAAATCTGCGAGGATCTGTGGGTTCCGCAAAGCCCGTCGATAAGTCATGCGCTTGCAGGGGCTACAATTATAGCCAATCTTTCATGCAGTGACGAAGTGGTCTGTAAGGCTGAATACAGGCGCGACCTTGTGGGAATGCAGTCTGCAAAACTTATATGCGGGTATATCTACAGCGATGCCGGGGACGGCGAAAGTACTACAGACATGGTGTTTGCAGGGCATAACCTGATATGCGAAAACGGGGCGTTGCTGGCTGAGAGCAAACTTTTTGAGAACGGGCTGGTGTATACCGAGATAGACGTGCAGAAGCTTGCGTTTGAGCGCAGTCGCACGGCGAGCACTTATTTTGGAGGTGAAAAACCGCAGGGTTACACCGTGGTCGGCTTCATGACAGACAACCGTGAAGGCATGCTTACAAGGCACTTTGCCACAATGCCGTTTGTACCATCTTCGGACGAAAAACTTGCCGAACGCACTTCGCTTATACTCAATATGCAGGCAAAGGGGCTTGAAAAGCGACTCAGCCATACGCACGCGACGACGGCGGTAATAGGAGTGTCAGGCGGACTTGATTCTGCACTCGCGCTGCTGGTTGTCCGCCGTGCGTTTATTGCCCTGGGCAAGCCGTTGAAGGATATAATTGCCGTTACGATGCCGGGCTTTGGCACAACAACGCGGACACATTCAAATTCCGAAAAGCTTATAAGGGCGTTAGGCGCAACGTTCAGGGAAATATCTGTCGTTGACAGTGTTATGCAGCACTTCAGCGATATCGGTCACGATGCGTCCATACGCGACGTCACATATGAAAATGCTCAGGCGAGGACGAGGACGTTGCTTCTCCTGGACCTTGCAAATAAAACGGGCGGGATAGTCGTTGGTACCGGCGACCTGAGCGAGCTTGCGCTCGGCTGGGCAACATATAACGGCGATCATATGTCCATGTATGCAGTAAACTCATCTGTACCTAAGACGCTTGTAAAACATCTTGTGCGTTTTGAAGCGGATAATCTCGGCGGCGAGTGCGGGGCCGTTCTCAATGATATTCTCGAGACGGATATAAGTCCAGAATTGCTTCCCCCCGACGAGAGCGGCAAGATTGCGCAAAAGACTGAAGACCTTGTCGGACCTTATGTACTGCACGATTTTTTTCTATACTATGCAATTCGGTGGTCATTCAGCCCGGCAAAAATCCGATATATCGCAGGAAAAGCCTTTGACGGTATTTATGACGATGCTGTCATTCTGAAGTGGCTTAAGAATTTCTACAGGAGATTCTTCGGACAGCAGTTCAAACGTTCCTGTATGCCTGACGGGGTTAAGGTGGGTTCGGTCACGCTTTCTCCGAGAGGGGACTGGCGCATGCCATCTGATGCAGTATCTGATCTTTGGCTTAAGTTGCTCGACTGAACAGTTCTATAACCGCACATATTGTGCGGTTATTTTTATATGTAACAATATTTTGTTTTATTTATCATTATGACTGATAATGTCGTCATGTATTTAATCAAATAAATTGACATTTTTGTGCTGTTGTTGTAAAATAATTATCAGGATATAGACAGACCATATATCATGAGGTCTTGGTGTATATTTTAATATTTTCAGGAGGCTTAAATCATGACTAACCAACTTTTAAGCTCCCTGTTTCTTGCTGCCGACGGCACAGTTTATTTAATCGTCGGTATTGTCATTGCTGTACTTGCGGTAGCGGCGGCGGTAGTGTTCGGAATAGTTTATCCGAAACTCTACCAGAAAAAGCTTGCTTCGCAGCTTCGCGATTTTAAAAGTGAAACGGACAGAATGCTTGAAGAGGCTAATGCCGAATGTAAAGCGCTTAAGAAGGAAGCAATATTAGAGGCTAAGGAACAGGAGCTTAAGCTCAGAAATGAGTTTGAGAAGGAATCGAGAGAAAAGAAAGCAGAACTTACCAGACAGGAGCAAAGACTTGTTCAGAAGGAAGACACTCTCGACAAGAAAGAGGATTCGCTTCTGAAGCGCAGCGAAGAACTTGAAAAGCAGAAAAAGGAGCTTACTGCAAAAGAGCAGGAGATAAAGAAGACTCAGGACAAGGTCAACCATCAGCACGAACTGATGGTACAGGAGCTTGAAAAAGTTGCGCAGCTCACCAAGGAAGAGGCGAAACAAATTCTTACAGAAGAAATACTCGATGAGACTCGCCACGACGTTGCTATTCAGGTAAGGAACATTGAACAGACCGCAAAAGATGAAGCGGTTACAGAGGCAAAGAAAATCATTTCGCTCGCTGTTCAGCGCTGTGCGTCTGACCATGCTTCCGAAATAACTGTGTCTGTTGTTCCCCTTCCCAGTGACGATATGAAGGCGCGAATTATAGGCCGTGAGGGCAGAAATATACGCGCGATTGAAAATGCGACAGGTATAGAGCTTATAGTTGACGACACTCCTGAAGTTGTAATTGTTTCAGGATTTGACCCCGTAAGACGAGAGGTTGCGAGGCTTACACTTGAAAAGCTCATTGCAGACGGAAGAATTCACCCTGCAAGAATAGAGGAAACGGTTGCAAAAGTTAAGAAGGAGCTGGATCAGGAGATCAAGGCGGCAGGCGAAAGCGCAATGTTTGAAGTGGGTATTTATGGCCTGCACCCCGAACTTATCAAGCTTTTAGGCAGACTGAAGTACAGGACAAGCTATGGACAGAATGTCTATAAGCATTCCATAGAAGTTGCTTCGCTTGCAGGTCTGATGGCTTCCGAACTCGGACTTGATGCAACGCTGGCAAAGCGTGCCGGACTGTTGCATGATATCGGTAAGGCGGTCGATAAGGAGCAGGAAGGAACTCACGTTCAGCTCGGTGCTGATATTGCAAAAAAATATAACGAAAAGCCAAACGTTGTTAACGCCATTGCTGCACATCATGGCGACTGTGAACCCAAGACGATAGAAGCTGTTCTGGTAGCGGCAGCCGATGCGATTTCAGGCGCAAGACCTGGTGCAAGGCGGGAAACAGGAACTAACTATGTAAAGCGTCTGGAAAAGCTTGAGGAGATTGCCAATGGATTTAACGGCGTAGATAAGTCGTATGCAATTCAGGCAGGCAGAGAAGTCAGGGTAATAGTAAAACCTGAACAAATCGACGATGCGCAGGCAATGTTCCTTGCAAAAGATATTGCAAAGAAGATAGAGGCAGAGCTGGAATATCCCGGACAAATTAAGGTCAATGTCATTAGGGAATCGCGCGCTGTAGAATATGCAAAGTAATTTGGACATTACTAAACGGGTATGCATTAGTTGCATACCCGTTTTAAATAGTGCATTAGCGTAATAAATCCCCCAGTTTTACTGGGGGAGGATAAGAAATTGCTTTAGCAAACTTCAATAATTAAGAAAATTACCTTATTGCTATTGAAAATTCAGCTCCATTATAGCACGAAGAACCTGTTTTACTGGGTGTAGTGCTATAAGACGCTATAGCAAATGAGATATCCATTAACGGGGCAGCAGGTAGTTTACCCTTTTAGTGTATGTGCAAACCACTTGTAAGACTGGTGGTTTTAACTTTAGAAATAAAATATTTAATCAAGCAATGTCAATTAAAATCTCCCGCGGCGAGCGGGAGATTTTTAGCTTACATTTTATCTGACAAGGATATAGAAAGATGTAGCGAATATGGTTATGTTAAGTGCTGTTATTGAAGGCATAACCATATATTTCACAATATCGCCTGCGACAGTAAAATTCACGTTCAGAAGAAATGCCAGAACGCATATTATAAGCACAGCTATAATAGTTATTATGATGCTCGTAGTAAGATAAGAGGAGGATGCCGGTTTTGCACTATGTCCGAATATGCCGCGGTAGTTCAAATAGGCAAATACCGCGAACTGCACTATGCCGATAATAAGCAATACAATGGGATAAGCCCAGGGTATTTCAAGTGGCGACATAAGTGCAAGGCAGACAATAAATTCAATAAATAACACAAAGAGGACAATTGCAGAACACTTAAGCAAAGTCTTTCCCTTGTCGTAAACTGTTTTTGCTGTAGACTGGGATGGTGTGCGACTATCGGTAGAAGGCATAACCTTTAGCCCATCTGATGAGCCTCTGTCGACAATAGGCAACGTTGTTGCTCTTTGACCAGTCAGTTCCGTGTGTGTGTTGTCAGCATAAAACGAAGTCTGCTCGCTTCCGTTTGCCAATGCCTTGCTGTAAATTTTATCAATCAGATTTCTGTAATCACGTTCCGGAGCAGGTCTGTTTGTGTAAATAACATCTTTGCCTGCAGATGAAGCCTGACTTGCATCTTTGCCCGAAGTCTGCGGAACGGGAGTTGATATGAGGCGCAGGTAGTTTTCATGCGCAATTTGGCGGGCACGTTCTTCTTCGGCAATGCTTGATGCAGTTCTTTCAAAAGATGTTGCATTGTTGTAAGTATAGGTTTGTGCACCACTAGGCGGCTGTGTTGTAGCAGCATTGTCATCAATGTTGACTGAGCTACTTGAGCTTTCTTTATTTGCTGTCTGCGTCGCAGTTCTCTCTGTATTATTTGTGTATACAGGAGGCGTATCTACATTCGGTTGCAAATTAACAAAACCTTTTGTCTGCTCCGTCTCTCTGCGTATAACTTCTCCGTACTGCCGTGCGTTTTCGTCCGTTAAGCAGGATTCCTGCCCTTGTCTCTCTTGGTTTTTTTGGTCATCAGTATAGGTAGACGTAATACTCTCCGATATCGCGTGACTATCAACATTCTGACCTTGCATGACATATTGCAAAGTGCAGGCATTTTTCGCCGTTTCTGAAGAAATTTCAGATATGTCAGGTTGACTATTGTCCTCATCGGAAGAATGCTTAAGATTTGGTACTCTTGAAACTGAATCGCGGAGAATGGCGAAGTCAACGGGGGTAGGGGCTGGACGCGTAAAGTCAAATGCCTTATCAGAGATAAGACTGTCGATAATGGTCCTCGAATATTCCCACTCGGCAAGATTTTTTTCCGTCATTTCCTTACCGGCTTCTGTTAAGGTAAAGTATTTCCTGCGCCCGCCAGACGAGATGTCGTCTTTCTTCCAGTAAGCTTTTATGTATCCTTGTGTTTCAAGTCTTTTAAGTGCGCTGTAGAGGGTCGGTTGTTTAAGCGTATATTGACCGTGACTCTTTACTTCTATGTCGTTTATTATCTCGTAACCGTACTTGTCACGCTCGTACAGGGCACGCAGAATTATTGTGTTTATGTGCCCTCTTATGAGGTCGGCGCTTATCGCAGAATGGGCCTCAGGGTTATTTTCTGTATCGTCTGAGTTTTGGCTATCGTCCGATTTATCATTCAGAATATCCGTGCTGTCAGACTGTGTGTTGCTGGTTTGGAAAGTGCTTTCAGTAGAACCAGAACTGTCGGAAGTATCTGTCTTACTGCCGTCAGTCAATGCAAAAGCTGTCCCTGCGTTTGTTTGAGATGATGAAACCTCTGTATTTGCAAGTGAGTCATTATGATAAGCCGGTTCGTCGGTGACGACATTTGTCATTGCTTCTGTCGGTTGACTTTTGCTATCAGCCAGATTATTAGTATAACCGCTCAGCTCATCATCAAGGTACTGGGGCTCACCTTCATAGCCGCCGACCATCGCACCTTCAATCTCTTCGTCATCAGTGGTGGTAGAACTGTTTTCATTCAAATTATTTTCATTGAAATCTAAATCATCTCTGCTCATTAATAATACTCTCCGATTAGTACTTATATTTTATCACATGCGTGCCTGGAATGTCAATATAATGACAAAATAAAAAGTACTATGTCACACATAATAAATGTACTTTTTTAAAATTTAATGGACATATTAATTCAGTAATGGTAAAATAATGACTGAAAGTTATTAATAAAGGATTTTTCAAAGTGTACAGGCACATCAGAGATTTTGAATTGAGATATACGGACACCGACAATATAGACAGACTGAAGCTTTCTTCGCTTCTGTCGCTTCTCGAAGAGGCGGCATGTTCTTCGGCTGACGAGCTGGGTTTTGGGTACGAGGTGCTAAAACAGAAAAATTACGGTTTCATTCTCGTAAACTGGTATGTGGAATTATCCCGACCAATTATGCTCGGGGAGAAACTTACGGTGGCTACATGGCCGATAAAACCCAACAGGTTTGCCGTGTTCAGAGACTTCGAACTTTTTGTCGGCGATGATAAAGTCGGCGTAGCCACCTCAAGATGGTGCCTTGTCAATCTTGAAAATTTTTCGCTTTTGCCATCCGACTATATATTTAATACAGAAATGACTTTTAACGAGAACAGGGCGGTTACATTTTCATCGTGGAGAATACCTGAAATCGGTTTGTCCGAAAAGAGATATTCAAAGACGGTCGTGTGGTCAGACTACGACCATTATAATCATGTCAATAACACAAAATATGCTGATATTCTGTTAGATGCTTTTTCGGTTGAGGAGCTTTCTCGCTCAAACATTAAAAACGTACAGATAAAGTATGTTAAACAGTGCAAATACGGCGACGTACTCGATGTGTCGAGGCTTGAAGAGGGAGACGGACTGTGGACTGTTGAGGGCAGGGTCAATGGTGAACTGCGCATACAGATGAGAGTGTGCTTCGATGGCTGATTTTGCCTATAAGGTAGTAAGGGCGCGCAGACGTTCTTTTTCCGTGTCCGTGACCTGCGACAACAGGGTAATTGTGCGCTGTCCCATGCGCGCTTCTGAAAAGTCTGTTACGGAGTTTGTATTGAAAAAGAGTGCGTGGATAGATAGAGTCGTTCGTGAAAATTCAGCGGCCCTGTCATTGTTCGAAGGTGTTGCGGAATGTCGGTATCTGTTTGTCGGCGGCAGAAAGTTACCTGTTTTAATGAGCAATAAAAATCTAATAACGGACACTTGCGTGTATCTTAAGGACAATAGGAGCGTAAAGTCCATGCTTATTAAGTGCTTTAAAGACGAATTTCTTTCCGTAGTCGACAAAATGAGCAATGTGACAGGACTCAAGTCTGAAAGTGTTTGCTTCAGAAATTACAGGTCGAGGTGGGGCAGTTGTAGTCTTGATAGGGTAATTACCTTTAATTATAAATTGCTTATGCTTGACAAGTCGCTGTGGGAATATGTCGTTTTGCACGAGCTTTGCCACACAGCGGTTTTTAACCATTCCGCAAAATTTTACTCTCTCATGCGGCGCTTTATGCCTGACTTTTCAGAGCGCCGAGCAGCGCTTAAAAAATATGCATATTTAGCTTCGCTGCAAATCTGACGAACAGGCTTTTAAATATGCAGTAAATGCGGCTATAGTGTATAATTATAAATATATTCACGTTTATACTGTAAATTTATTCATTTTTCTTTCTTTTATTTTTAAATATAAAGACAATTTGCTTGACTTTGGTACACTATATATTGTATAATGCTTCAGGTTGCTGTAAAGGCGGCCTGAAATTTTATATCAGAGAGTTTTGAATTATGGCAGACAAGATTAAAAAGGTGGTACTTGCGTATTCAGGCGGACTTGATACTTCTATTATCATCCCCTGGCTTAAGGAAAATTACGACAACTGCGAAGTTGTTGCTGTTTCCGGAGATGTCGGACAGAGCAGTGAGCTTGATGGTCTTGAAGAGAAGGCGCTTAAAACAGGCGCATCGAAGCTCTATATTGAAGACCTCAAGAAGGAATTTATTGAAGATTACATTTATCCCACAATGAAGGCCGGCGCAATCTACGAGAATAAATATCTTCTCGGAACTTCGTTTGCAAGACCTATAATAGCAAAGAGAATAGTGGAAATTGCCAAGAAAGAAGGGGCTGACGCAATATGCCACGGCTGTACGGGTAAGGGTAACGATCAGGTACGTTTTGAACTTGCAATAAAGGCCTTTGCTCCCGAAATGAAGATAATAGCGCCCTGGCGTATATGGAACCTCAAGAGCAGGGATGAGGAAATTGACTATGCTGAGGCTCACAATATTCCTCTCAAGATCAGCAGGGAAACAAATTATTCGAAGGACAAGAACCTGTGGCATCTCTCTCACGAGGGGCTTGACCTTGAATCGCCCGCAAACGAGCCCGATTACGACAAGATTCTTGAGCTTGGAGTATCCCCTTGGAAGGCTCCCGATAAGGCTGCCTATGTAACCATTCACTTTGAGAAAGGTAATCCCACTGCGATTGACGGCAAGGAATTGGGGGCAGTAGAACTCATAGAAACGCTCAATAAAATTGGCGGTGAAAACGGTGTCGGACTTGTCGATATGGTTGAGAACAGGCTTGTCGGTATGAAGTCGAGGGGTGTATACGAGACCCCCGGCGGTACAATTCTCTATGCTGCTCATGAACTTCTGGAGTCAATCTGCCTTGATAAGAACACTCAGCACTTCAAACAGCACGTCGCAATTAAGTATGGCGAACTCGTCTATGACGGACTGTGGTTTACGCCGCTCAGAGAAGCGCTTGATGCGTTTGTAGAGAAGACGCAGGAGAACGTTACGGGCGATGTGAAGCTTAAGATTTATAAGGGCAATGTGATGAATGCAGGTATAACGTCGCCTCATTCACTGTACAGCGAGGACATCGCAACGTTTGGCGAGGATGATTGCTACAACCAGATGGATTCGCAGGGGTTCATTAACCTGTTCGGTCTTCCTATTAAGGTAAAGGCACTTCTCGACAGCAAAAAGTTAAAATAAATGATAAACGTTTTTATAGACGGGAAAGAGGGGACCACCGGTCTTCAGATATACGAGCGACTTGAAAAGCGCGAAGATGTCAGAATAATCACTTTGCCCGAAGACAAGAGAAAGGATATACAAGCGAGAAAGCAATGTCTGAATTCGGCAGACGTAAGCTTTCTCTGTCTGCCTGACGCTGCTGCCATAGAAGCAGCGTCTCTTGTCGAAAGCGACAATGCAAGAATAATTGATGCCTCAACTGCGCACAGAATAAGTGACGGTTGGGTATATGGATTTCCTGAGTTGTCGGCGCAGAGAAGGGAAGAGATAGCTTGCGCAAAGAGAGTTGCAAATCCGGGATGTCATGCAACAGGCTTTATTTCGCTTGTTGCGCCACTTGTCAGAGGCGGAATACTCCAAGCTGATTATCCGTTTGTTGCAAATTCTGTGACCGGATACTCGGGTGGCGGAAAAAAGACGATAGCGCAATATCAGGACAAGGACAGAAGTCCTGAACTTTCATCTCCGAGACAGTATGCAACCGGGCAAAAGCATAAACATCTGCCCGAAATGGTAAAAGAGTGCGGTTTGAGTTATGCGCCGATATTCAATCCTATAATTTGCGACATCTATAGTGGAATGTGTGTTACGGTGCCCGTTTATTCGCGTTTTATGACAAAAAAGTATTCTGTAGCAGATATTAGAAAGTATTTTACAGAGTACTATGCCTCACAGACATTTATTAAAGTAATGCCTGAGGAGGCTGTCAATGCTTATATACCTTGCAATCACCTCTGCAATACAAATATGCTTGAAATATATGTCGGCGGTAACGACGAGAGGGTTTTCCTTGCAAGTGTGTTCGATAATTTGGGCAAAGGTGCTTCTGGTGCTGCTGTTCAGAATATGAACATAATGTTCGGTCTTGATGAAGGAGCTTCGCTTTTATAAGTTGACCTGCTTCTTGTTTCAGCCGAACGAATGTGAAGTGATTGTGGCGACAGTCTTATATCTTGACATTATATGAAACAGTCTTATATCTTGACATTATATGAATCAGATATAATCGGCTTTTCTTCGCGTTCATAAGCCTTTGAAGTAAATTGTAAATACAAATTATTAAGTGCAGGATATTTCAGTGCTTATTAAAAAGCCACTATAATTTTTGTGTCAGCGCGTAATAACTTGACGGCGAAGCAACTTTTGCATATAAATTCTGTGTCTTTGCTTTAGAGTACATCTTGGCGTTTGACATCAGTGGGAATAAGTATTATAATAATAAAAATACATTCAGACAGATTATGGTTATTAAAGAAGTTTCAGGCGGTGTTTGTGCGCCTAAAGGATATAAGGCGAACGGCATTCATTGCGGAGTTAGGAAGAATAAACTTAAGAAAGACTTTGCGCTGATTGTAAGCGATGTGCGCGCTGCAGCCGCAGGCGTCTACACAAGTAATCTCGTCAAGGGCGCACCGGTAGTTGTAACGAAGAAGAACCTTTCGGATGGTTATGCGCAGGCAATTATCTGTAACAGCGGAAATGCTAACACCTGTAATTCCGACGGCATTGAAATTGCGGAGAAGATGTGTGCTATGGTCAGCGAATGTGGCGACATTTCGGCGGAAGACGTTATTGTAGGTTCTACCGGTGTTATAGGACAGAAGCTCTCCATAGAACCCATGGCTAACGGGATGAGAGAACTTTGGAACGGATTGGGCGATCACAGCGATTATGCCGCACAGGCGATTATGACTACAGATACTGTAATGAAGTCCGTTGCGGTTGAATTCAGTTTGGGTAAGACAATATGCAGAATCGGAGCGATTGCTAAAGGTGTCGGAATGGTATGTCCGAATATGGCTACCAACTTGATTTTCCTTACCAGCGATGTGAATATCTCCCACGAAATGCTTCAGAGCGCTCTCAGCAGGGATGTTAAGAGTTCTTTCAACATGATAAGTGTCGACGGCGACCAGTCTACTAACGATACCTGTTGCATCCTTGCCAACGGGCTTGCAGGAAATGAAAGAATTGAAAATAAAGGCGCATACTACAATGCTTTTTGCAAGGCGCTCAATTACTGCACGGTAAAGCTGTCAAAGATGATTGCCAAAGACGGCGAAGGCGCTACTAAACTTATTGAATGCGAAGTAAGCGGTGCGAAAAGCCTTAAATGCGCAAGGGTGGTTGCAAGAACGGTCATTAAATCTTCGCTTGTAAAGGCTGCAATGTTTGGTGCGGACGCCAACTGGGGCAGAGTTTTATGTGCCATAGGTTATGCCGGCGAGGACGTCGATATAGGAAAGATTGATGTTGACTTTTCTTCAGTAAAGGGGGTTCTTCCCGTATGCAGAGGCGGTTACGGCGTAGATTTCAGCGAGGAAATTGCAAAACAGATTTTGCTTGAAGATGAAATAAAAATATCAGTTAACCTGAATGGCGGGGCTTATAGAGCCTGTGCATGGGGTTGCGACCTGACTTACGATTACGTAAAGATTAATGGTGATTACAGGACCTGACATAAACGGAATAAGTATGGATAAACACGAACAAGCTGAATTCTTAATAGAGGCAATGCCCTATATTAAAAAGTATTTCAATAAAGTTCTTGTCGTAAAGTATGGCGGAAATGCCATGACTAACGAAAAGATTAAGTCTTCCGTAATGCGGGATCTCGTTGCCCTCAATCTTCTCGGAATAAAGGTTGTTCTCGTTCACGGCGGCGGCCCCGAAATTTCTGAAGCCATAAAGAAATTCGGCAAAGAGAGCAAGTTTGTCAATGGTCTTCGCTATACAGACGAAGAGACGGCAGAGATTGTCCGCATGGTACTCGCGGGCAAGGTAAATAAGACGCTTGCAGACCTTATCGAGAGGAACGGCGGAAAGGCCATAGGGCTTTGCGGACAGGACGGACATATGCTCCGTTGTGTTCCGCTTGATGAAAATCTCGGATATGTCGGTAAAATTACCGATGTTAATACGGAAATAATCTCAAATCTGCTTGATTTGGGATATGTGCCTGTTATTTCTACCGTTGGGTTTGATGATGACGGTCATATTTACAATATTAACGCCGATACTGCCGCTGCCGCTATTGCAGGCGCACTCAAGGCTGAGAGCCTCATTCTCATGACTGATATAAGGGGACTTCTTGAAAATAAGGACGACCCTTCAAGTCTTATAAGGAAGGTCTTTGTTTCTGATATTCCTGCGCTTGTCAAGCAGGGAATAATCTCCGGAGGCATGATCCCCAAAATAGAATGTTGTAAAGATGCAATCCGTCGCGGCGTTAAAAAAGTTTTTATTACCGACGGAAGGGTTTACCATTCAATTCTGATAGAGTTATTGTCTGATGAGGGCAGTGGCACTATGTTTGTATGACGGCTGATTTATTTTTAAATCAGTCTTTATTTTAGTCGGAGGGATATCTGGTGGAAACCGAGAACATTTTTTCGGAAGATAAAAATTACATTGCCGGTACTTATGCGCGCTTTAACGTTGCGTTGAAGTACGGTGAAGGCGCAAAACTGTATGATTTTGAAGGTAGAGAATATGTCGATTGCGCAAGCGGAATCGGTGTAAATATCTTCGGCGTGAACGACGAAATTTGGAAGGATGCAGTAAAAAAACAGCTTGACAGTATTCAGCATGTGTGCAACCTTTACTATTCAAAGCCGCAGGCAGATCTTGCAAAAGCGTTGTGCGTTAAGACAGGTGCGGGCAGAGTATTCTTCGGAAACAGCGGCGCCGAGGCAAATGAATGCGCAATCAAGGCGGCAAGAAAATACGGAAACGTAAAATATGGACGAAACGAGATAATAACTCTTAAAAATTCCTTCCATGGCAGGACTATGGCGACGCTTTCAGCCACCGGGCAGGAAGCATTTCATAAATTCTTCAATCCTTTCCTGGAAGGTTTCCGCTATGCAGACCCTTCGAAAGAGGGAATTCTTGAGTGCTACACTGAAAATACTTGTGCGGTGATGATCGAAGTCATACAGGGAGAGAGCGGCGTAAACTGTCTTGACTTTGGTTTTCTGAAGTGGCTTGATGCATTCTGCAAGGAGAGAGACATACTGCTTATCTGCGACGAAGTCCAGACGGGCAACGGCAGAACCGGCTATATGTATGCCTATCAGGCAGCGGGTATCTCGCCCGATATCGTGACGACGGCAAAAGGTCTTGGCGGAGGACTGCCCATCGGTGCCTGTCTGCTTTTTGGGAAGTGCAGCGATGTGTTCACTTACGGCGACCATGGGTCTACGTTCGGAGGTAATCCCGTTGCCTGTGCGGGAGCGCTTTCCATTGTGGAAAGGCTTAACGACGATCTCTTCAGAGAAGTTCAGGGTAAGGGAGCATATTTCAAAACTAATCTGGAACACATAAAGAACGTCACGGCTGTAAGCGGCATGGGACTTA
>CALVXA010000007.1 GCA_944368635.1 uncultured Clostridia bacterium | reverse complement strand
TGCGCCCCGTTGAAACTAAATATTACATACTCAATCCCGAATATATGGCAGGAGGAATGTATTCTTCCGCACTCGGTCATAAACGGGCAGGAAAGCCTATAATATGTTCCCGAGAGGAGGCAATGCAAGACCTTGTAAATACCTGTTCGTGCCATAATATCACGCAGTTATTTGCATATAACGCGCTGTTTGACAAGGGGCATTTGCCCGAACTTGGCGGGCTTGAATGGTACGACATTATGCGCCTTGCGGCTTATGTTCAGTACAACCCGATGATACCTCACGGTGCGCCTTTGTGCAGAACGGGGAGGTTAAAATCTGGCTATGGCGTGCAGTCAATGCTGCGTATTCTATCGGAAGATTACAGCTACTGCGAAACGCACAACGCTCTTCTCGATGCCGTGGACGAACTAACGATAATGCGCTTTCTCGGTCATCCGATAGACAAGTACATAAAACTGTAAATGGCTAATGGCCAAAAATTGCATGCGATTTAAAAATTTTTCAAATTATTTTGAATCTATGTCTGTAAAAAAATCAACAGATATGTTAAAATGAATTAGATAGTTTTTTAATAACGACGGGGATAACATGGAAGTGAATAAGAAACATTAGGCTATATCATAACGGTTAGCCTGACGGATTCATTCCAATAGAAGTCATATATTGCCATGGAAGCATAAGTTTTTCTTGCTCGCTGCTTTCGGAAGCTAAGCCGATTACCGAACCGGTAACGCTATGAGATTATGAAGTAAAAATGGTCTGGTTGAATTGGAATTAATTTGTATACTAACTTCCGATAATATGATATAATCGGAATATGAGGGAAGGTTATGAGCATTATAGATAAAAAGCAAATGACTGAGGAAGACATCAAATTGAATTTTATTACTCCGGCGATTTTGTCAAAGGGCTGGAAGGATAAAATCACAATGGAGACTAAGGTCAAGATTACTGATGGTAAAGTAAATTTACGCGGAAATCTTGTAAACCGTGAAGCACCCAAAAAAGCTGATTACATACTTTATTTTAACAGAAACAATCCGCTTGCCGTCATTGAGGCAAAAGACAATAATCATAGCGTGTCCTTTGGTATGCAGCAAGCTAAATCGTATGCCAAAATGCTTGATGTTCCCTTTGCTTTCAGTTCAAACGGCGATGCTTTTCAGGAGTTTGATTTTCTTACTGGAATAGAACGTGAGATTGCCTTGGAGGAGTTTCCTACACCTGAAGATCTTTTCACTCGTTACCAAAGCGAAATCAATGACGGCAAGGGATTATCAGACGCCGAACGTGTTCTTATAAATCAACCTTATTACACAAGTCAGAATACTTATCCCCCCAGATATTATCAACAGGTTGCTGTCAATCGCACATTGGATGCAATAGCAAAAGGTCAGCAACGTATTTTGCTTGTCATGGCTACGGGAACAGGCAAGACTTATACTGCTTTCCAGATTGTCTATCGCTTGTTACAAAGTGGAATGAAGCAGAAAATCCTCTATCTTGCCGACCGCAACAATCTTGTCGACCAGACGATAAGCGGTGATTTTAAGCCTTTGGAAAAGGTCATTCACAAAATCAATTTTGCAAAGGACGACCGCACAACCATTACTTCCCATCAGGTTTATTTCTCTCTCTATCAGCAGCTTGTAGGCAACAAGACGGTTGATGAGGAGACTGACGAAGAGGCTCTTGCGCATTACAAGGAATTATTTGGCGAGGATTTCTTTGACCTGGTCATCGTCGACGAGTGTCATCGTGGAAGCGCGAAGGAAGAAAGTCGTTGGCGTAAAGTGCTGGAATATTTCTCATCGGCTACTCAGATTGGTATGACGGCAACGCCAAAGGAAACGACCTTTATCTCTAATATTGATTATTTTGGCGAGCCTATCTATAAGTACAGTCTTAAAGAGGGCATAGATGACGGTTTTCTTGCGCCTTTTAAGGTTATCAGAATAAAGACAGATATCGACGATGAGTGGAGACCGAGGAAAGGTCAACGCGATATCTATGGTTACGAGATAGAGGATCGCATCTATAATAACAGCGACTACGATTACAATATCATACTTCAGGACCGTATAGATATGGTTGCAAGGGAAATTACAAGTTACCTTAAGGCAACCGACAGAATGGCAAAGACAATAGTCTTCTGTGCGACAGAGGATGCTGCCGAGCGTATGCGCGCAGCGTTGTCAAATCTTAATTCCGATATGACCGCTAAAAATTCTGATTATGTTGTACGCATAACAGGCAGCGACGATTACGGCAAGAGTAAATTGGATTACTTTATATCAGTATCGGCAGAGTATCCCGTAATCGCAACGACGTCCAAGCTGTTGTCGACAGGTGCGGATTGCAAAATGGTAAAGCTTATCGTCATTGATGAGATGATAGGTTCTATGACTGAATTTAAGCAGATTATAGGACGCGGAACGCGCCTTCGCTGGGATGACGGTAAAACGCACTTCGTTATTATGGATTTTCGCGGTGTAACCCGTCTCTTTGCCGATCCCGAATGGGATGGACCTATAGAGCAGGATGAGCAGTTCCGCCATATTGAACAGTCAAAGCCTGAAGGCGATCCTATTATAATGCCTGAAGCTCCACCCGTTGAGCCCCGGCACAAGTATGTAGTGGATAATCGCGGTTGTCGGGTGACTATTTCTCAGCGTTTAGTTGCTGTATATGATACAGATGGTAAGCTGTTGAGGCAGGAAAGTATAATCGATTATACAAAGGCTAATATTTACGGGGCATTTTCTTCGCTGAACAACTTTATATTGCAGTGGTCTGCCGAGGAGAAAAAGGCTAAAATACAAGAACTGTTTTTAGAGCGAGGAATTGATCTAGAAAAGATAAAGACAGATGAAGGTATGAGTGATGTTGATGACTATGACTTCATTTGTCATATTGCTTTTGACCAAAAACCTTTAACCCGTCGTGAACGTGCCGAAAACGTAAAGAAGCGCAACGTGTTCGCAAAATATGGCGGTGAGGCAAAGGCTGTTCTCGAAGCGTTGCTTGAAAAGTATGCGGATAGCAGTATCTACGAAATCGAGGATATAGATATTCTCAAACTCGACCCGTTTGTAAAATTTGGAAAACTATCAAAAATTGTACAGCTTTTTGGCGGCAAAGATGGTTATATTCGGGCAGTAAGAGAACTTGAAAGAGAGATTTATAGGGCAGCATAAAAGATGAGTAATATTTCAGGATTTATAAAAAGACTGCGCGATATTATGCGCAACGATGCTGGTATAAACGGCGACGCGCAGCGTATTGAGCAAATTGCGTGGCTATTGTTTTTAAAGGTTTATGATACAAAAGAAAAAGATTGGGAGGTAGAGGACGATAACTACCAGTCTATCATTCCCGAAGAATGTCGTTGGCGTAATTGGGCGCACGAGGAAGGTGGCAAAGGAATGACGGGTGATGCCCTGCTGAATTTTGTAAACAATACTCTGTTCCCCGTTCTTAAAGGTAAAGATATTAAAGACCCGAACGGCAACGTGCTTATAAAGGGAGTACAGGCAGACCCTTCTACGCCCATTAAAAAAGCTATTGTAAAGACGACATTCGAAGATGCGAACACATATATGAAGGATGGCGTGCTCTTACGTCAGGTTGTCAACGTAATTGACGAGCTCGATTTGAGCGATTACGAAGAGAGTCATGCATTCGGTGAGATATACGAAACCATTCTGCGTGAATTGCAAAGCGCAGGCTCGTCAGGTGAATTCTATACGCCGCGTGCCGTTACTGACTTTATGGCTAAGATGATAAACCCGCAGATAGGCGAATATTGTGCGGACTTTGCCTGCGGTACGGGCGGCTTCCTTATAAGCTGGATTAAAGAGCTTGAAAAGAAAAAGAAGAATACAGATGATGTCGAGAAGGTCTATAATTCGGTTTACGGCATTGAAAAGAAACAGTTTCCTTATATTCTTTGCGTAACAAATATGTTATTGCATGACGTTGAAACGCCTCAGATATATTATGGCAACACACTTCTGCATAATGTGCTTGACTATACCGATAAGGATAAGTTTGATGTAATTCTGATGAATCCCCCCTATGGCGGAAATGAAAAAGCGGAGGTAAAAAATCATTTCCCGTCCGATTTGGCAAGCAGCGAAACGGCCGATTTGTTTATGTCGGTTATCATGTACAGGCTAAAGACAAACGGACGTGCAGCGGTTATTTTACCTGATGGGTTCCTTTTTGGTACAGATAATGCAAAGATGGCAATAAAAAAGAAATTGCTGTCGGAGTTCAATTTACATACGGTCATACGTATGCCCGGCAGCGTCTTTGCGCCTTACACATCTATTACGACAAATATTCTCTTCTTTGACAATACACATCCCACACAGGAAACCTGGTTCTATCGTTTGGATATGCCCGAAGGTTACAAGCATTTTTCCAAGACCAAGCCGATGAAACTTGAACACTTCCAGCCGGCAATAGAATGGTGGAATAATCGCGAAGAAATCATTGTCGAAGATGCGCCGAAAGCAAAAAAATACGCAGCTGAAGAAATTGCCGCTCTCGGTTACAATATTGACCTATGCGGCTTTCCTCACGAGGAAGAAGATATCCTTTCGCCGCAAGACCTGATTCAACAATATCGTGAAAAACGCACAAGTTTAGATGCGGATATCGATAGGGTTCTTACAGAAATTATGGTGCTTTTGGAGAAGAAATAATGAAAGCCGAACAGTTACGCAAATCTATCCTTCAATTAGCAATACAGGGTAAGCTCGTCCCGCAAGATCCAAATGATGAGCCTGCATCCGTCCTTTTGGAACGCATACGCGAAGAAAAACAGAAACTCATCAAAGAGGGTAAAATAAAGAAGGATAAGATTGACTCTGTTATCTATAAGGGTGAGGATAATCGCTATTATGAGAAGGTAGGCTCGGAAGTCAAAGACATTACCGATGAGTTGCCCTTTGAAATACCTGATAGTTGGGCGTGGGTTCATTTACCAAACGTAGCTCATAGTGAATTAGGTAAAACTTTAGATAAATTAAAAAACGCAGGGAATTTGAAGCCTTACTTATGTAGTATCAATGTGAATTGGAATAAGGTTAACCTAACTACTGTTAAAACAGCTAAGTTTGAAAGAAAAGAAGAAGAGAAATATGCTTTAGCAAAAGGCGACCTATTAATTTGTGAAGGTGGTGAAGTCGGTCGTTGTGCTATTTGGGAAAGTAATGATGAAATGTATTATCAAAATGCCTTACATAGAGTTAGATTTTATTGTGATGTTAGCCCATATTACTTTATAAAAGTTTTTGAAGTATATAAGGCATTAAAAATCTTAGACAACTTCAGTAAGGGTGTTACGATAAAGCATTTAGTTCAAAATTCTTTATATGCATTGTATTTCCCTATTCCTCCCCTTAAAGAACAAGCTCGCATTGTTGAAAAGATAGAAAAATTTGAGCCGTTGATTGCCGAATACGATAAACTCGAACAACAGGCAACCAAACTTGACGACGAAATTTATGATAAATTAAAGAAGTCTATTCTGCAATATGCAATTCAAGGTAAGCTTGTTCCACAAGATCCGAATGATGAACCGGCAAGTGTGCTTTTAGAGCGTATCAGAGTAGAAAAAAAAGCTAAACTTGGCAAGAAATATGTGGACAGTTACATCTACAAAGGTGATGATAACTGCTATTATGAGAAGGTGGGTATAAATACGACCGTTCGCCTTGATAATCTACCTTTCGATATCCCTGACAGTTGGGTGTGGGCAAGATTAAAAGATGTCGTGGAAATTAATCCACGCAATAATATTGATGATGACACAATGGTTTCTTTTGTGGAAATGAAATCGTTAAAAGATGGATTTTGTAACTCTTTTGTTTTTGAAAAACGAGTATGGAAAAATGTAAAAAGCGGTTTTACACATTTCAAAAATGGAGACGTAGGATTTGCAAAAATAACCCCTTGTTTTCAAAACAGAAAATCAGCTATATTTAATAGCCTTAAAAATGGCTATGGTGCTGGTACAACTGAATTACATATTTTGAGAATTCATAAAAACACCATATTGGCGAATTATTTATTGTGGTTTCTAAAATCTCCTTACTTAATTGAGTATGGAAAACAAAAATTTTCGGGGACAGCGGGGCAACAAAGATTCGGAACAAATGAAGTTAAAAACACTTTAATTCCTATACCGCCACGAAAGGAACAAGATAGAATTTGCCTAAAAATAGAAAGAATACTTGATAGCATAGTAAAAGACGAGGATTAGTCCTCGTCTTTTACTATGCTAAATATATTTAATATCTGTCTTGCAATCCGTTTTTGTTCACTTTTAGGAGGTATTGGAATAAGAGCATCTTCTATGTCTGCTCTATTAATTCCGGGTATTAAGCTTTTAGCTTTTGATTGCAAGCTATTGGTATAGTATAACAAGAATATTCTAATATAGGCCAACTCAACTTCGATAGAACTGACAGCCATAACTTGACGCGCGATGTGTACAATATCTTCAGAGTTAATAGCCATAGCACCAATCGTCCCTTTGCAAGTTATAAGTAAATCGCCTTTCTTAGAAACTACAACAGGTTGATTTGTCCAACGATTTATTAATAGTCGTCCGTTTATAAAATTGCTTGCACCTGTTATATATGGAATACCATTTTGCTTATTATTATAACAATTAGGCTCTAAGTCTCTGCCTGACAATAAATTAATGACATACCCTAGCCTTGCCCAGCACCAAGAATCGGGGATATCAAACGACAGATCATCAAGGCGAACAGGCTCATTTGTCCCCACCTTCTCATAATAGCAGAATTCTTCTCTTTCATAACGTACATATCCAACGGTTTCTCTCTAAAACATAGTACAATTCAAGTACTACATTTTTAGGAGGATTACCTATGTTAGAAGAATTTGAGGCACATTTACGCAAAAGCAATTTAGCGGAAAACACTATTTCATCGTACCTGCTTACGATACGAATGTATCATCAACTATCAGGAGAGATTACAAAGCAAAATCTTTTGGCGTTCAAGGGGTATTTGATGGAAACATATAAGCCTAAAACTGTAAATTTGAGAATTCAGGCGATAAATAAATACCTTGATTTCATCAAAAGAGAAAAGTTGCGCCTAGCACCCGTCAAGATTCAGCAAAAAAATTTCCTCGAAAACGTCATCAGTGATGCCGACTACAAGTTTTTGAAGAACTCTTTAAAGCGTGACAAAAATTGGGAATGGTATTTTGTGGTGCGCTATTTGGCGGCAACAGGCGCGCGCGTGAGTGAACTGATACAAATTAAGGTTGAGCATGTATTCAACGGCTATTTCGATCTATATTCCAAGGGCGGAAAGTTGAGAAGGCTTTATATACCCAAAAAGTTAAAAATAGAAACTGAGGCGTGGCTAACAGAAAAAGGCGTGAGTAGCGGTTATTTGTTTTTGAATAGGTTTGGTGACCGCATTACGGTGCGCGGCATTTCGCAACAATTAAAGAATTACGCCAATAAATATGGCTTGAATCCAAAAGTTGTATATCCACATTCTTTTCGCCACCGCTTTGCAAAGAATTTTCTTGAAAAATATAACGACATCTCTTTGCTTGCAGACCTTATGGGGCACGAGAGCATTGAAACGACACGAATATATCTTCGCAAAACTGCAAGTGAACAACAAGAAATTGTCGATAAAGTTGTGACATGGTAAAAACAATCCCCTCGGTGTTCCGAGGGGATTTGACTTTATAGCATTTCAAATATTTCATTGATTTTAGCTACAATGCGTTTTTGCTCTGCAAGGGGTGGCAAAGGCAATATCATTTTCGATAGTGTTTGCCCGTTACAATTTGGTTGCGCCGTTGCTATAGTTCCATCTTTAAGCTGCATCCAATAAAATGAGCTTTCCATAAAATATTTTAGATATTGAGCCGAAAGTTGATTGCTATATTGTGTGCGAATTAAATAACCGGCATAAATAGCTTCTTGGGGTACGCTTGTAACTAAATATGATTTTCCGACTGTTCCTCCTGTTCTTGCAAAAAGTATGTCGTTTTCTTTTAGCAAATATGTTTTAATATCGCTTTCATTTATATCGCAAAATGGTACGTGTTCCCAATCAACCTCATTATTATGTATATCACTTATTCGCACCATTTTAATGCGGCCACTTTCTTTGGCTGGTGCATTATATCCGTATTGAATCGAAAATGATAAATTGCCCCATCGAACCCAAGCCCAATTATCAGGTATATCAAAAGGAACTTCAACCAGATCATCTTGCTCCCTTCCAGCTATATGCTCGTAGTAGCAGTTATCGTCACCTTTGTAGATGTAACTGTCAACGTATTTCTTGCCGAGTTTAGCTTTCTTTTCTTCTCTGATACGCTCTAAAAGAGCGCTTGCCGGTTCATCATTCGGATCCTGTGGAACAAGCTTACCTTGAATTGCATATTGCAAAATAGACTTCTTTAATTTATCATAAATTTCATCATCTAGTTTAGTTGCCTGCTGTTCAAGTTTATCGTATTCGGCAATCAACGGCTCAAACTTTTCTATCTCTGCGACAATTCGAGCTTGCTCGGCAAGTGGAGGTAATGGAATTAACAAGTTGTTGATATATTCTGCTTTTACGTTGTTGATATTAGTTCCCTGCGATAATTGTCGTATGTGTCCGCGATAATATTCTGTTGCAAAAATAAGTTTGGTATAAGGTGCAAATATTTTATCAAGACATCGTACAATACGTAGAAACGCTCCAATCTGAGTATTATTCATAGGGGCTAATATATAGCCAGCTTTGCCGATAACTGATTTACTACCTGTCGACGCAACTATGATAATATCATTTTCTTGTACTTGTTTCTCGGAATCATAATATTTTTCAGGTAAAAATATGTCATCTGTAAATAAAGATATTTTTAGGTCATTAATATTTCCACCTCGTAAAATACGAACGCCGTTAGTTGTGACATCTTTTTTGTCGTACGATACTCCACTAATAATTTGAATCAAAGTCGAAAACCTTGCCCACCCCCAACTATCTGGTATTTCAAAGGGCAACTCATCGGTAATGTCTTTGACTTCCGAGCCTACCTTCTCATAATAGCGATTATATATTTAATTGGAGTTGAATTTTGGCGGATAAAATAGAAAGGACGGAGAAGTAGTTATTAATGCTTTTATTAAATTTATACCCTATCGGGTATTCGAATGCGTTAAAATAAATAATTTATACCCCTTAAGGCATATTTAGTTTAAATATTTGCCAGATAATTGGTGCTTTCGTTGGATCGAATTGGTTATGTCTTACAAATATGCTGATATATTTTAGTTAAGACAACTTAAAAAATTATTAATTACTTGTCTTAATTAATAAAATACCGTATAAATTTGATAAAAATTAAAAAAATATTAAATTGCATAATTAAATTCTTCAGAAATATTGAAATTAAACTTAGTTAAGTAAAATTTTTAGTATGAACATAACGGAAATTAGAATGTTTTATTTGTGCTGCTTTCAGGGCAAAAATATTAATTTGCTATATATTATAGACAAATTTAAGCAAAACACTTGACGATTTAGTAAATTAATGTTAAAATACTATCAAATTTCAAGATTTGACATTATAAAATGCCAAGGAGTGATAATGGGTGAAAATAAGCATGAAATTATAGAAAATAGAATACCAGTTGAGCTTAGAGGCAATATAATTGCCTGCTTGCGCGGTGCTCTTGAAGAGGACCTAAATCAGTTCAAGGAGTCGTCTCATTTAGCTTCTCACAATGGACTTCGACATTTAAAAGGCGATTATATCAATACACGACTGCAGGATGAATTAGCTTGCGACTTTATAGATGTGATTCCTTTTAGTCGGTATGGTTATGAAAGTAGAATTATTGTCGATCGTTCTCACAAAATTGCTTATAATGTTATTAGTAAAAGCAGAATGAAGCAGTTAATGAAGGAAGCTAAGACTAAAAATGTTCCTCATTACACATTATTATTTGCATATGCTTTGAATAAAGACTTGAAGGCATCGCATAAACAGTTGTCATTGTTCGGATCATATCCATTTGAGAGTGAAGTTATGGATAAGGGGTATGATAGGCTGGTTGGGGGACAGATACAAAAAAATTTAGGGTATAGATACTGCGTTATAGCTTACGAGGTTAAGTCAGGTCTTTTGCTTGATTGTGAAGTGCTTATGCTCGATAGAGATTTGGATATTATTACTAAGCTTGATTTATCTGAGTACTTAACCCCAGAATACGCCGATCTTACTTTACATAATGAGAATAATGTAGTGTCGACTGAAGGTCAGCACAGGGTTAAATTGAAGAGAACATTTACACAAGAAACTCCTTCCTTAGTTGT
This sequence comes from uncultured Clostridia bacterium, assembly GCA_944368635.1. Taxonomy (GTDB): domain Bacteria; phylum Bacillota; class Clostridia; order Christensenellales; family Borkfalkiaceae; genus Coproplasma. The sequence goes on along the minus strand of CALVXA010000007.1, from coordinate 17,682 downwards.
TTTGAGAGAAGATGAGAAAGAAAAACAAGTTTAATGGTCTGGAGACGATATGTCTAGTAGTCAAAAAATTAACGGAGAACATTTAAAAACCGCAAGATTGTTTAGAGGATTGTCTCTATCAGAATTGTCTGGCTTGACGGAGATAACAAAACAATCATTGTCTCTATATGAGAATGGAACGATAAATCCTGATATAAATAAATTATTTTTAATTTCGAAGGCATTAAACTTTCCAATTGATTATTTCATGTGTGAAGACAACTTTAGCGTAAAGACCGAGTCGACTTATTTTAGGTCGTTATTAAGTACATCTAAAATAGCGCGTACGGCACAAAGTGTCCGTATAGAGTTTATTGCAAAATTATATGAGACTTTAATAGAATATGTTGATTTTCCTAATAGGAATTTTCCTAATATAACATTTACTGAAAGAGAATACAATAACGATAATGGTGCGGATGAAAGTTGGGAAACAGAGGAAATTGATAATATTGCTGCAAAATGTCGCCGCTTTTGGGGGATAGGAAACGAGCCTATCTCAAATTTACAGGAAGTAGTTGAATCTAATGGAATAATTGTAACTTCTCTCGACACAAATGAGAATGAAATTGATGCATTTAGTCAAAGGACAATTATTAATAATAATTCTGTTTACATAATCGTATTAAACTCCAGTAAGAACTATGTTCGCGCAAGATTCGATTTGGCTCACGAGTTGGGACATATCTTATTACATCCTTGGAGCGAAAATATAGAAGAGCTTTCAAAGCAAGAATTCAAGAATCGAGAAGCGCAAGCTAATAAATTTGCAGGGGCGTTTTTATTACCTAAAGAATCATTTGGTAATGATATTAGCCATTATCCTACCAAGTTGGATTTTTATGTCCATTTGAAGGATAAGTGGAATGTCTCAATTCAAGCAATGATATATAGGGCTCATCAGCTTGAGATTATTACTACATCCCAATATCAATATCTTATGAGGCAAGTATCTAAGCGCGGATGGAGAATAAAAGAACCTAATGATAAACCATATATTATGAAGGAAACACTTTTGCAAGAGGCAATAGAATTGCTTTTTACCGAAGGAGGAATGACACCCGCGTCTTTAATGTTTGCTTTGAGGAAGAAGGGATTGATTTTGAGGCATGAGGATGTTGAGGATTTGTTGGCGTTAGAGAGAGATACTTTAAAGTGTGATGAGTATACGCCACATTTAATTAGGCTGAAGTGATATAAAAGCAGTGATAAGTAAAAAGTAGCATCGCAGATTAACTGTAATATTACTTTTGCAATATGTTTGCATCGTAAAACAAATACTTGAATAAACAAATATAGCCACATAGATTCTATGTGGCTATATTTGTTCTATAATATATTTTATAAGCTTTGCGAAAGTTTTCATTCGTCATGTTTTATCCTCCCTGGGATTGCTTCCATACCGAACATTGCAAGCGCTTGGTTGACCTTGTCGAGACGCAATGTTTTCTTGCCCTGTTCAAGGTCGCGTACAAAGCGAAGGCCTAACCCTGCGCGCGTGGCAAATTCTTCTTGGGTAAGACCAAGTTTCTTTCTGTTGTCTTTTACAAATTTAGCAATGACATTCATATAAATATTTTATACCCGTTCGGGACGCTTGTCAATACTTTTTATTGTATTTATACCCTATCGGGTATATAATAGCCAATTAAGTAATAATTAATACTTTAATCTATTTAACTAAATATTTCAGCAAAGTTTAATCAATTCGATTTCTTAAATTTGTCAATCACTTGACTAAAATTTTATAAATTTAATAAATCTTCAAATAAAATTGATAAAAATTTAAGAAAATTTAAAAATTTTTAAATTAAATTTGATTTAAATATTGTAATTCAATAATTAGTTGGGTATAATATATACAAAGTTATCAATCGGAGGCAAAACTTATGACCGATGGCGAATTGCTTGAATTGTTAAAGCACATTCAGAAGGTAAAAACTGAGACATCTAATTTAGAGGTCAAAGCCGCTCATAAAGGTACTCCCGAAAAGTTGTATGATACGCTTTCCAGTTTTTCTAATAAAGATGATGGGGGTATAATTGTTTTCGGTGTGGATGAAGCCAATGACTTTAAAGAAGTCGGGGTTTATGATGCAGATAAGCTTCAGAAGAATGTCACCGAGCAGTGTAAGCAGATGGAGCCTAAGGTGAGGGCGCTTTTTACGGCTGTTGAAAAAGATGGATTGACTTTTGTTTCGGCAGAGATTCCAGGAATAGATATTGCAGACCGTCCTTGCTTTTATACGGGTAAAGGGAGAATTAGGGGCTCTTATGTCAGAGTTGGTGATGCTGATGAACCTATGACAGAATATGAGGTTTATAGCTATGAAGCATTCCGAAAGAAATATCAGGACGACATCAGAGTTGTAGAAAATGCTACTTTTAATATGTTAGATCCCCTTTTATTGGGCGACTATCTTTTAAAATTAAAGACAGACCGTCCCAATCTTTCTAATATGTCGGATTCACAGATTCTGGAACTTATGAGTTTGACAAAAAGCGGCAAGCCGACGTTGGCGGCAGTAATGCTGTTCGGCCTGTATCCTCAGGTATTATTTCCTCAACTTAGTATTACGGCAATAGTTGTCCCTGGGAATAAAATAGGAGACGTAGGAAGCCAGAATGAGCGATTTATCGATAACCGAAGAATAGAAGGGACAATACCGCAAATGTTGGACGGGGCAATGTCATTTGTTCGGAAGAACATCAAGACGAGTGTAGTTATAGATAAAGACGGCAAGAGAACGGATAGGCCTGAGTATCCGCTTTCGGCTGTAAGGGAGGCAGTACTGAATGCTCTTATTCACAGAGATTACAGTATTCATACAGAGGGGAAACCTATACAGTTAGTCATTTATAAGGACAGATTGGAGGTTACAAATCCCGGTGGCCTCTATGGAAGGATGAGTATAGATCAACTGGGCAAGGTGCAACCCGATACGAGGAATCCAAAGATTGCTACAATAATGGAGCTGTTGAACAAAACAGAGAACAGATATTCTGGCATACCTACAATTTACAGGGAGATGAGACTTGCCAATCTACCCGAACCGGTATTTTTCGATTCACGCGGAGAGTTTGTAGTAAAACTATATAACGGACTGGTTGAAGATGAAGATATTCATAGCGAAGACACAGAAGAAAAATCCTATGCGATACGCATTTTGGATTTCTGTAAGACACCGAAGAACAGGCAGGAAATAGCCGAGATGTTGGGGTTAAAGAGTGTGGCTTTCGCAATAGACAGATACGTAATGCCTTTAATAGGTAAAAACTTGCTTGCCATGACGCTTCCCGATAAACCGAGAAGTAAAAATCAAAAATATTATACCGTATGAGTAAGAACCCGTCGCTTTGACCGCGACGGGTTCTTTGTATGGCTGGATGATAGTGAGAGGTGTCATTCCTCTTTTACCACATCGGAGAGATCGAGACACTCTATTAGGAGTCGGACGCCGAACTTGAAACCGCGGAGGTAATAATTTTCTTCTTCCAACGAGTGGCGTTCGCCGTACAGGTCAACGAATTCGTCGAAAAGTTTTTGCTGTTCGACCGTAAGCTGAGGGCGAATTTTGTCGTACAGTTCAGTTTCGCGTTTATCGATATCTTTGTATTCTTTCGTCCTCGGGGACTTAATCATCTCGTCTGAAAGTGTGCCGTCAAAAAATGCCTTTATAATTTTACTTTCCATAAGTTTAATTTGCTTTCCTTTTTTATATTCAAAAAGGTACGGATTCAGGCAAGTGGTTTTCTCTCATAAAATTAGTATTTTTTACCCTTTCAGGGGTTACAATTATAGTTAATTAAGGCAAATTTAGGCTTGTCGCACGTTGTCGCACAGGCTTTTGCAACCCCTCAAAAATGGCGCATTTTGAGCAGTTTTTGCTTAAAAACTGCCCAAAATCGGGGTGTTTTCTTGGCCGCTCTTCCCTTCAAGTCCAACAAGCGGAGCCATTCCGGTGATAATGAAGCAGAGGATCCACCTGTTCCCATTCCGAACACAGAAGTTAAGCTCTGCGTTGCCGAAAGTACTATACGGGACACTGTATGGGAGGGTGAGGACATGCATTTCATAGAATGGTGTAGTACACCATTCGTGTATGTACGAACAGAGCGAGCGCAACAGGAAAGGCGCAAGCGACGCCAAAACCGCCGTTATTCTTGCGGCGGTTGCGAAGGGAGTTGCCGGATTTCAAAAAAGCGCAATCACAACCAATCGTTGTGGTTGCGTCTTTTTTTTGCAACTTTCTATCCTCCGACGGAGGGCGAGAAACACGTTCTCAAAATAGTCCAGTGGACTATTTTGGTGTTTCGAGGTGAGCCAACCACAAAAATATAGTGGTTGGCGGTGACCGAGCTTGCCGCCGTATTCCTTACGGCAAGCGCGAAGGGAGTTGCCGGATTTCAATCAAAATGACCGTTTTTCAAGCGAAAAACGGTCATTTTTCTTGTGTTTTGCCGTTTTTCCCGACCGCTCGCCTATGCTTTTGCGTCGCACGAATTTTGCCTTAAATTCTATTTAGTTATCACTCGTTTTTGCGATTTTGGGCCAATTTTCTGTCGCATAAGCAGAATGTAAAGTTTGACATAAAAATCAGCCAAAATCGAGTTTTATTTTCGATTTTGTCGCATAAACGACTTTTTTTCCTCTGTTATTGCTCATAACAAGGCATTTTTGCGGGCACTTTTTCTATTTAATGACCGTTCAGAAATTCAGAATTGCTGTTACGATAGAAGCACAAAGCTGCTCGACAAAAATGCAGGGCGCAGGGTTTTCTGATGAAAGCTAACAGTTGGGAAGCTGTCGCCGCATTGTCTTTAAATGAATCGGTTAAGTCATGCCGTAATTGCGCACGGATTTGAAAATTGTAAAATAACCTCCACTAAAACGCATGGTTTGTTAACAATTAAAATTTTATGCAAGTTTTTTTCTTTAATGGGTTGACAGTTGCGTTAATGTGTGGTAGCATAATTTTTGATAACGTTAACATTCAACAAATGTCAGACGTTGTTGTAAAACAATTATGTCTTTTGGAGGAGATTAATGAAAGGCAGAAGCTGGCTTAAGTTATTGATGACGGGCGCGGTGCTCTTTTCCGTTGCTGGAATGGGCATGCTGTACGGAGGGTGTAAGCACGAGGAGACAGCAAAATACACCGTGACCTATGAAAGCGGAGCGGATGACGCGACGGGAGAGGCGCCCGCTACGCTCAGTTATGCGGAAGGCGAAACCTTTACTCTCGCGGCGGCAGACGTATTTTCGCGCGAGGGTTACACCTTCTCCAAGTGGCTGTGTTCCTACGATTCGGCGGAATATTCCGCGTCCGCGCAGTATACCATGCCTGCGGGCGATGTGACGTTCAGGGCAATCTGGCAGGAGGAAGACGGCCAGTCCCAGGGCGGCGGCTCTTCACAGGCGACCGAATATTCCGACCTGCCCGCGGCCTTCTATGACGCGTCTAACTGGGAATACATGACCAACAACGGCGGCTCCGAACAGGATGCCGGCGACGTTACATATTCGCTTGCCGACGGCTCCGTAAAGTTCCACAGGGCAAACCGTGCGATTGAGATTGGCGACTATACTAATTCCAACATACAGTTCATTCTCAACGCAACGAACGATTGGAGCATATGGTTCAATTCCTCGTCCAAGGACAACCAGGACAATTACAGCTATCGTTTAAGCTGCGCGGACGGCGTTCTCGCGCTGTATGTATCCGCCTCGCCCGATGTGGCGGCGGCATATATCAGTTCACAATATGCGTCGGGGGAATGGAATAAATTCCAGATAAGTTTTTCCGACGATAACGGCGTAAGCGGCATTAAGCTCAGGCTAAACGACGCCGAAGCGACGCTTACGGCGGGCGGCGCGGTTGCAAATGTGCAGGTGAGCGACAACACGCTCAGACACACGCGCCCTGCAATGTTTACGACGGGCGATTACATGGTCGTAAAGGTATGGGACGCCGATAACTACGTTCAGCTCAAGCCCGTGGCAAAGGCGGACGAGAAAGACGTGCCCATAGTCGCCGCGATAGGTGCATCCATAACGGAGGGCGCGGGCGCGACGGACTTCTATACTGAAAGCTATCCCGCACAGCTGCAGAACCTGCTGGGCGAAGATTACAACGTAATCAACTTCGGCAACAGCGGCAAGACGGTCACCATGACCCCCGAAGACGGCGAACCCTGGCTTGAACAGGACCAGTGGCAGGGCGTGCAGAAGATTGTGCCCGACATTGCCATACTCAACATAGGCACCAACGATTCCAAGCCCGCAAACTTTACGGACAGGGCTACTTTCAAGCAGGAATATGAATATCTCATAGACCAGCTCCTTTCGGTAAATCCCGATATGCGCATAATAATTTGCACGGTGCCCTACGCCTATACGGACATATGGGGCATAAACAACGCAAACATCGCCCAATACATTGCGCCCGTGCAGCGCGAAGTGGCGCAGGAGAGGGGGTACGAGCTTGTGGACCTCTATGAATATTCGCAGAACAAGTCCATGCTCTTCTCCGACGGCGTGCATCCCACCACCGAAGGTTATTCCATGGTGGTAAAAATACTCGAAAAGGTAATAATCGGCGGACAGCAGGCGCTCACGCAGGAGTTTATTGAGCAGATTGACAACGACTACAACGATGTCGTATATGGCATAACCGCAGGTATATATGAAGACGAGGGCAAACTCATGCTCAGCGTAAGCGGCTCTACGTCGCTCGGGCAGGTGAGCGTAACCGTCGAAAGGGCGAGCGGCAAGGTCGGCGAATATGCGGCGGCGGTATCGCAGGGTTCGTTCAGCGTACAGACAGACATAAGCAATTTTGACGACGACGAGTGGTACGACATAGTGATTTACGTCGGTCAGACGAGAAAGCATATCGTGCTTCTGTCGGAGACGGAGCTTGAGGACGGGCAGATAATACAGGCGGGCGAAGTCAGGGCAGTCGTGCACAGCTGGCAGGCATGGGGCAACAGCGGTTCGTTCAGCTTCACGGTGGAGCCCACGACATCGGCTATAACTTCGCTGGATGCAAGCTATATCGAAGTTTCCGACGGTAAGACGTGGCTTGTGATATCGGGCGTCGGCGCATCTGAAGAAGAGCTGGTGCTGTCCATAAACGACGACAACGGCAAGGGCAAGGAGCAGACCATAATTTATGGCGTCGGCACACAATTCGAAGTGAGGTTTGACCTCTCGCAGCTGGAAATTTCTGATAATTGGTACAACATACGCCTCGTATCGCCCGGATATCTGGACTATATACTGCCTTTGTCCGGCGCGACAAACGGTGCTGACGGCGTTCAGCTGGAGGACGGCAACGTCTTTGAAGCGGGCGAAAACAGCGTGGTGGTAAAGACGTGGGAAGGTCATTTCAGCCTTCAGGTTGTAGCAGCCCCCGAGGCGGGCGACACCCCCGTACTCGGCGAGCTTGCGGATAAATTCTATCAGCCTGCAAATTGGGAATACATGACCAATGCGGGCGGAGAGAGCGTGGACGGCGGCGACATAGTATATGCCCTTGCCGACGGCTCTGTAAAGTTCCACAGGGTCAATCAGGCGATTGACATGGGCGTCAGCGCGGACAACGCAAATCTTTCGTTTATGCTAAAGGGCACAAACGACTGGAACATATGGCTGGGCTCCTCGTCGAAGGACAACGCGGTCAACTGCAGCTACCGCCTGTCGTACGCGTATGGCGGACTGAGGCTGGAAGTGGCGGAGCAGTCCTCCGTCGCGGTAGTCACCGCGCCCGGCACAACATATGCCAAGGGCGAATGGAACAGGTTCGACCTGTCATTTGCCACCGAAGGCGGCGTGACGCAGATTAAGCTGTACGTCAACGGCGAAAGGGCGGCGCTTGCGCTGGAAAACAACGCATCGCTCGGCGTGGAGGTGCAGGACAATGTGCTCGTTCATACCCGTTCGGCCTCCTTTGTTTCGGGCAATTACATAGCCGTAAAGGTATGGAATGCGGATGACTACCTGCAGCTTAAACCCGTGGCAAATGCGGACGTGGCGGACGTGCCAATAATCGCGGCGGTCGGCGCGTCCATAACGGCGGGTGCAAATGCGGAAAACTTCTATACGGAAAGCTATCCCGCACAGTTGCAGAATTTGTTCGGCGGACAGTATAACGTAATAAATCTGGGCAACAGCGGCAAGACGGTCACCATGACCCCCGGCGACGGCGAACCCTGGCTTGAACAGGACCAGTGGGCTGCTTTCCAGGCGCTCTGCCCCGCTTATGCGGTGGTAAACATCGGTACCAACGATTCAAAGCCCGCAAACTTTACTGACAAGGCTACTTTCAAGCAGGCATATGAATATCTCATAGACCAGCTCCTTTCGGTAAATCCCGACATGCACATCTATGTCTGCACGGTGCCCTATGCTTACAGCAATTCCTACGGGATAACGAATGCAAACATACGCGATTACATAGCGCCCGCGCAGAGGGAGGTTGCCGAAAGCTACGAAAACTGCACATTGATAGACCTCTATGAATATTCGCAGAACAAGTCGCTGCTCTTCGACGACGGAATTCATCCCCATTCCCGCGGATATCGGATGTTCGCCGAGATAGTCAAGGCGGCGTTCGAAGATAATCTCGACCAGTCGTTCGTACAGAGTATAAACGAAAAGTACAACGATAAGGTAGGCGACTATAAAGTTGCGCTTGCGACGGAGGGAGAGTCGCTTAAGCTCACGGTCAGCGGAACCACGACGCTTGACGAGAACGCGTATATTTCCGTGCAGCTGCGCATAGACGACGACAACGTACATGACTATCAGGCTACCATTGCGGACGGTAAGTTCAGCGCGGATATAGACCTTGCGACGCTGCCCGACGGCTACTACAATATAAGGGTATATGTCTACGATGACGAATACTATCCCGTCGACAAACTGTATTACCACCTTGTGCTGGCGGAGGACAGCGACATCGCCATTGGCACTTCGTTCCACACCTCGTCGAGAGAGGTCACCGCAAAGTCGTGGGACAGCGGCTGGGGCAGCACGTTCAGCCTTTCGGTAAAGGCTTACTACTCCGTTAACCTCACGCAGTCGGAAATCTATAAGGACGAAGTTACTGGCAGCTGGATGCTTAAACTCAGCGGTACAAGTTCCGATGACGGCATCAGCCTGTTCATAGGTCAGGGCACCAGCGACAGCGCTTTTCACAACTATTCCGTCAATATAGACGTGGCGAAGGACGGACAGTTCACCGTGACGTATGACCTCGGCGCGCTGGAGGCGGGTACGACCAATTACTACAACGTGAGAATATACTTCTCGGACGGCACATATTTCGTCGTGCCCCTCTCGCAGACGACATATAACGGCGGCAGCGTGAGCGTTGGCGACGTGTTCGAATGTGAAAATACCGAAGTTACGGTAAAGAGCTGGACGGACGGGGGCGTAGGCACGCTCAGCCTGGTGGTTACAGAGCGCGAAAACTATACGCTGGAGTTCACGGGCACATCCATGGCCGACGGCAAGCTTATCGTTCAGGGCAATGCGCAGAACGTGGATAAGCTCGTGCTTGCGCTGCACAACGACAAGGACCTCTCCTCCGATATTCGCAAGACGGCGCAGGTGGGACAGGACGGCAGCTTCACGGTGGAGTTCGACCTCTCGTCGCTCACACTTGCCAACGGCAGCTGGTACTATCTGTGGTCGTCCGTCAATGACGGCGCGGACGTAAAAGTACCGTTCAAGGGTTATTCCTCCGAAAAATACGTCTACGGCGACAGGGAATACCGCTTTGAATACTGGGAGGGCGTAGCCGTAGCATACGGCAATGCTCCCCAGCCAGCTACTGCGGAGGTTGCAGTCACGAGCGTTGCCTTTGAAGATGGTTACTTCGCAGTAAGCGGCACGGCGGAAAACGTGACCGACCTTGACATCTACCTCATAAACACTAATGTCGAGGGCAGCAAGACCAATTTTGTGGCGGCTGAGATTGTGGACGGGCAGTTCACGGTAAGACTTTCTCTGGACACCCTGCTCGGCTATAACCAGAAGAACATTCCCTTTAACCTCAGGTACACCATAGACGGCGGCAGCACGGTAAACGTTGCGCAGGGCGACCTTGACATGAGCCTTAGATGCGTCTATAACGGATATACCTTCACTCTTGGCATAAACAACAGCTGCGTGGCTGTCTATTACAAGGAGCAGGCTCCCGAAGTGGCGGTCTCTTCCATAGGGTTTGAAGACGGTTATTTCACGGTCAGCGGCAACGCGTATGACTTTGACGGCAAGACGCTCAAAATTTACCTCATAAACACCAATGTCGAGGGCAGCAAGACGAACTGCGTGACGGCGGATATTGTGAACGGCCAGTTCACGGTAAGACTTTCGCTGGATACCCTGCTCGGCTATAGCCAAAACAATATTCCCTTCAACCTCAGGTATACTGTTGACGACGGCAGCACGGTAAACATTGCGCAGGGTTCGCTCGTCATAAGTCAGGAATACTATTATAACGGTCATAAGTTCATTATGACGACTAACGGCGGCTGCGTGGCGGTAAAATATTCCGACGACGGTTGTTCCTATAATATCGACGTCATTCAGATAGTCGAAGAGGACGGCAAGGCGATGCTGGTGGTTCAGGGAACGATAGAAGGCGACATAGCGGCGGAGAACCTGTCCCTTCTGCTCGACGAGACCAAGTCGGGGAAAAATCAGATAAAGGCGGAGAACCTCTCTTCCGAGGCGGGCAAGTTCAGCTTTAAAGCAGACATCACCGACATAGAGGTTTCGGCTTCCGCGAATACGTCTTCTGAGCAGCAGTACTACATAAGGCTGTATAACGGAGAAAGCAAAGCTGCCGACATCAACTCGAGGTGGGTGTCCGACAAGCTGTTCGAAGGGGTTGCCGCAGGCGACAGCGAATACTGTTTCGCCAGGAACAGTGAAAGCGCATACTATACGCTGAGCATATTGCGCGTACAGAAGGGTGCATAGACAACAAAACTCCATACCAAAAAGGCGGCGGGGGTTTGCGCAGGCAAACGCCCGCCGTTCTTAAAAATGTAAATGATAACGTTAAAATTTAAATACTTATTGACAAAATCTGCCTTCAGATATATAATTTATTTATACTTGCGGCAAAAAGGAGTCGGATATGGCGACAATCAAAGATATAGCTAAAATGACTGGCTGTTCGGCGATGACGGTGTCGAGAGCGCTTAATAATCCTGCGCTTGTCAAGCCCGAAACGCGTAGGAAGATACTTGCCGCGGTGGAGAGCTCGGATTATACTCAGAACAGGGTTGCCCGTTCGCTTGTCAAGGGTTGCAGCTACAACATACTCGTGTATATTCCCTCCATGCTGGACATTTCCGAGCCATTCGTCGCGCATACGGTAAGCGCCATAGGCGAGCGGTTGGGAATGTCCGGTTACAGCCTCAGTCTGCGGCGCAGCATGGCGATAGACAACAACTGCGACGGCGTGATTGCTATGGGATTAAACATAGAGGACGAGGAGTCCTTCCTTGCCATAGCCCAAAAAAAACCTGCCGTGCTTTACGGCAACAGCGAACGCTTCACGAATTGGGTGGACGTCGACAACTATAAGGGTATATACAACATGACCTGCTACATCGCAGACAAGGGGTACAAGGATATTGCCTATATCGGCATGGACTTCCACGCGCACTACGTCATTCAGCGTAAGCAGGGGTTTATGGACGCGATTGCCGACAGGGGACTGCCCCTGCGCGACGAATACCTCGTCACGGCGGAAAATTCCGAAAAATCGGGGTTCGATGCGTGCGAACGGCTTATCGCGACTGCACGCCCCGCGGCGATAGTCTGCGCAACCGATTTAATAGCGGTGGGCTGCATACACGCCCTGCAACGGCACAAAATTCAGATACCGGGCGACGTGGCGGTAAGCGGCTTCGACGGGTTCGGCATGGAGCGGACGGTGTTCCCCGTGCTGACCACGGCGCGTCAGCCGCTTTACAGGGTGGGCGCGCGCCTCGCAGACGCGGTGGTAAACCTCATAAACGGCGTACCCATTGCGCGCGGAGAGTATATAGAACCTGAGATAATTTCGGGCGATTCGGTCTGAACGCCCGCATATTCTGCATATATCGGCAATTTTGCAGGGCACGCCGCTTTGCGCGGCGTGCCCTGTCCGGCTTTTATGCCCTGATAGCGTGGTACTGAATGCCTCCGCTGCGGTCGGTTTGTCGAACTTTGCTTTATACTCACCCGTGCGGGCTTTCGGCTGGGCGGGTGTTTTTTTGTGCGTGCGGCGATTTTGACAATATGCCGACGAGGGCGGGTACACTTTTGCCGTTTTGTTAATGTATAATATTTTATGTGAATTTTTATAAAAATCTATTGACATATTATTGTGATACTGCTATACTGTAATCAATGATAACGTTAACATTCAGACGGGCGGTATGACCGCGCGCCGCAAAAAGGAGGATTTTAATGAAGAGGATATTCAAAATAGGCGCTGCCGTTCTGGCGGGGTGCATGGTATTGCCTATGGCGGCTTGCGGAAACAAAGATGACGCAAATACCATAACGTTCTATCACTATTCGATAGTCAACTCCCTGAACGATGAGCTTGAAGAAAAGCTTGCAACCTTTACGGAGCAGACGGGAATAACCGTAAAGCATGTGCCTGTATCCAAAGATAATTACGGGGCAATGCTCTCCACCAAGCTTACGAGCAGCAAAAAGGATATGGACGTGCTGTATCTTGACCAGCCCCTGCTCGCCCAGTATGCAAATTCCAATCTTCTGTACGACATAAGCGGTTACGTCACGGCGGCGGGAACGGATGCCGAGGCGGTGGATGCGGACAATTCCGTAGGGTTCAGCTTCAATTCCGACGCGTTCATCGACAGCGCATGGCAGACAACGCTCTACAAAGGCAAGGTGTACGGCATACCTCTTACGGTAAACACCTCCGTGCTCTTCTATAACGTGGCAACCATAAAGGAGGCGTGCGGCTACGAAACGGACGCCCAGGCGATAGCGGCGGTAGAGGCCATAAAGACCTGGGACGACCTCAAGCAGTTTGCTTCTGGCATAGACGGACTGGGCAGCAAATACGCCCTGTTCGGCGGCATGGGCAGCGGCGGCTATATGGGCTGGTATTCGCAGTGCTTTATAAGCGCGGCGGGCGGCAAGCTGTATGACGAGGCCACGGGCACCGTTCTTCCCAACGACGACGGCTCCGTCACGAGGGCGTTCGAAATGATAAAGTATCTCTTCGACAACTCGCCCGAAACGCTGTACAATTCCAACAGCGGGTTCAAGGGTACGGCGTCGGACCCCGCAGGCGACGTGATATTCTCGCTTTCGCACAGTTCTGAAATCAAGGATCTCAACGTCGCGTATACGACGTTCGGCGCAATACCCATTCCCGGCGAAAGCACTGCAATCGGCTCTGTTTCCAACATGGGCGGCGAGAATTTGGTGATAACCCAGAAGTCGGCAAACAAGGACGCTGCGCTCAAGCTAATAAGATATCTCGTGTCCGAAGACTGTATGTCGTTCTTCCAGAGCTGCACCAACAACTTCTCCGCGGTCGAAAAGTACAAGACCATAGACACTTTCACCACAGACACGCAGTCGTCCATCTATAAGATGTATTCGGTGGTAAGCAAGCAGCTCGAAACGGCTCAGGTGCGCCCCGTGGTTGCTGGCTGGATGGAAGTCAACGACAGCGGCATTCCCACGAACTTAAAGGCGTACGTCGAAGGGACGAAGTCGCTCGATGCTGCCATATCCGACATCAGGCAGTTTGCCGCGCAGTATCTCAAGTAAGGTGCGGGGAATGAAAGCTCATACCGGACAAAAAATCAGGAGGAACGCGGTAGGATACGCATTTATCCTGCCGCTTATCCTTTACTTTTTGGTTTTCCAGCTGGCGCCCATGCTCATAGCGCTCATTATAAGCTTTACAAATTATTCGCTGGAGCATCTTTTCGACTACACCTTCGTAGGTTTCGAAAATTACATAGAGTTGTTCACGAATTCGGTAAAGTATCCCATGTTCTGGTCGTCGCTCAAGACGACGTTCTTCTACATATTGCTCACCGTTCCAGCGAATATAATACTCGCGCTCATAGTGTCCGCGCTGCTCAACTCCAAAATCAAAGGCGAAAAGTTCTTTAAGACGATTTTCTACATCCCCTCCGTCACGGTGGGCGTCGCCATAATGGTAATGTGGCAGCAGATGCTTGCGCCCGACGGACTTATAAACCAGATATTCTCCAGCAACGTCGACTTTCTCAACGACGACGCCACCGCGCTTACGGTGTTCGCCTTCATGAGCATATGGGGCGGTCTGGGCTACAACGTGCTGATAATGCTCAGCGCGATGAAGAACATAGACCCTTCGCTTTACGAGGCGGCCGAAATAGACGGCGCGGGCGCCGTGCAGAAATTCTTGTACGTCACCGTGCCCGGCGTAATGCCCACAATCTTCTTCTTCCTCGTCACGGGACTTATAAGCGGGTTCCAGGTCGGAGAGCAGATGCTCATAATCTACGGCGATACCACTATGGTACAGGGCGTATATACTTACGTCTACGGGCTGTATTACACCATGAGGCGTTCGTGCAACTATGCCGTCGCTTCGGCAATGTCCTACTTCCTGTTCGTAATCATACTCGTTATCTCGCTCGTGCAGTTCAGGCTGCAGAACGGCGGCAGGCTGTTGTCGCGCAGAAAGAAGAAGGAGGCGGTGGCCAATGAAGGGTGACAAGATGCACAAGCTGCGTTTCCCCCGCAGGGTTTCGGGTTGGTCTGTCGCAAAGAAGACGGCGGTCTACGTCGTGCTCATCGCGCTCTGTCTGACTTTCATCGTGCCTTATATATGGATGATTGTCACTTCTCTGAGGACGGAAACGGCGTACATAAGCACGGGCTTTACCCTTTTGCCCACCAACGAGTCTGGCAAGCTGGAATTTCACTTTGAAAACTACACGGAGGCGCTGACCGCGCTCGACCTCGGCAAAGTGTTTGTCAACACGCTTATAGTCTGCGCCGTCAACACGGTTGCAAACCTCTTTCTCAATTCTCTTGCGGCGTATGCCTTTGCCAGAATGCGCTTTTTCGCGCGCAACGGCATATTCAAAGTATGCCTGTTCTCCATGATGGTGCCCGGCACGGTAATGCTCGTGCCTAACTATCTCATATGCGATTTTCTGGGCATAACGGACAGCCTTACGGCGCTTATTTTGCCCTTCGTGATGAGTGTGTATAACATCTTCCTGCTTCGCCAGCAGTTCATGGGCGTTGACAAGGAGATAGAAGAGGCGGCGAAGATAGAGGGAGCGGGCGTGTTCAGAATATATTTCCGCATAGTTCTTCCTCTCGTCAAGCCAATGCTGATAGTGCTCGGCATAACGACGTTCATGTGGAATTACAGCAATTATCTGTGGCCGTACATCGTCAATACGGACCCCTCGCTCAGGACGCTTTCCACCTCTCTTGCGGAACTGATGGGCGCGGACTATGACCTGACGGTCAAGCTTGCAGGTGCGGTTGTCGTTTCCGCGCCGATGATAATAATATTCTTTATTTTGCAGAAGTTCATAATAGGCGGCACTATGGCCGGCGCCGTAAAGGGGTGATAAGGTGGCAAAGGTTTCTTTAAAACACATATACAAGGTTTACGACGGCAAGGTAAAGGCCGTAAGCGATTTCAATCTGGAGATAGAGGACAAACAGTTCATAGTCTTCGTCGGTCCATCGGGCTGCGGCAAATCCACTACGCTGCGCATGGTTGCGGGACTGGAGGAGATTACCGCGGGTGAGCTGTGGATAGGCGACAAGCTGTGTAACGGCGTGGAGCCCAAAAACCGCAATATAGCCATGGTCTTCCAGAACTATGCGCTTTTCCCCAATATGACCGTCTATGACAACATGGCGTTCGGACTGAGAATGCACAAGGTAAAAAAGGACGAAATCGACAGACGCGTGCGCTCCGCGGCGGAAATTCTGGGCATAACGGAATATCTCGACCGCAAGCCCAAGGCGCTTTCAGGCGGACAGCGCCAGAGGGTTGCGCTGGGAAGGGCAATCGTGCGCGAACCCAATGTCTTCCTTTTTGACGAACCGCTCTCCAACCTCGACGCCAAGCTAAGGGCGAAGATGAGGACGGAGATAACGCGCCTTCACAAACGCCTCAACACCACTTTCATTTACGTCACCCACGACCAGGTGGAAGCAATGACGATGGGTGACAGAATAGTAGTTATGAAGGGGGGACTTATACAACAGGCGGATACTCCGCAGAACCTGTTCCGCTGGCCGGCCAACAAGTTCGTGGCAGGGTTTATCGGAACGCCGCAGATGAACTTTTTCAATGCGTTGCTTACGCGCAGGCAGGACGGCGGACTTGATGTGAGGACAGAGGGGTTCAGCCTTACGCTTACCGCGGAAGAAGCCTGCCGCATAGACGGTGCGTATACGCACGGCGACAGGACGGTAATAATGGGCATACGCCCCGACGACATAAGACCGTGCGCCGCGGCACAACCGGGCAAGGGTTTTTCTGCCCAAGTGGCGCTTGTGGAAGAACTCGGCACGCAGACGCTGATATACGCCAATACGAATGAAAGCCAGCTCATGACGGAGGACAGCCCCACGGCGTTCTGTTCGGCGGCGGGCGAGGGTACGGGCATATCGCCCGGTTCGATTCAGCAGTTCTCGGTAGATACATCCAAACTGCACTTCTTCGACGAGCAGACGGAACTCACCATAAAGCACCGCATGCCCGTCACATATGCGCATTGCACGGTTAAAGAGGGTAAACTCAGTATACTCGGCAGTACCGTGCCGCTGCCTGAAGCGCTGCGCGCCCGCCTTGCGGACGGCACGTATCAGGCGCGTATACCCGAAGGCGCGCTATGCGTTGCCGACAAGGGTTGCAATGGCATCGTTGCCGAAGCCGACTGCACGGGCAAGGACGAGTACATATGCAGAATAGCCTGCGGAAACGAATGGGTATTCCTTAAACATACAGGCAAGTGCGAAAAGGGCGACGCGATATGTTTTACCGTCAGGCTGGACATGGTCGACTGGCTGGACGGCGCGGACGTCGTCGTAAAGGGCATGGAACAGACCTTCCGTCTCGAAGGCAAATTCGTGCGCTCCGGCAAATTCCGCAGCAGAGAGCATTACATTGAATTGGACGGGTGCAGGATACAGACGCCCTTCGAATTCAACCAAAGAATGTACGACTGCGGCAGAACGATATTCAAGCGCAATCTTGCCTTTGAGGGGGACGAAAACAGCATTAAAATAACGCCCGAAGGCACGCAGGCGCAGGTGGTGGAATTGCTTGACTACGGCGAGGCAAAGTACATTCGCCTGAAGCTGGGCAACCAGGAACTGTGCGTAAAGACGGTCGAAGACGTCAGACCGGGCAGCGTGACTGTAACGGTGGACGTCGGTACGCTCAAAGTGTATGACCGCGCGCTCGACATGCTCCTCTTCTGATGGGGCGGAAAAAGAGCTGACAGGAGAAAACGATATGATATCCATAAAAAAGGGAGCGGCAATACTTCTATCTGCCGTCTGCACGCTCGGCGCCGCAGCGGCGTCGGGTTGTTCCGGCGGCGTGTCCTATGTGTACC
>CALVXA010000006.1 GCA_944368635.1 uncultured Clostridia bacterium | reverse complement strand
ATAGGAGAAATCAAAACAGTATGTCTTTATCTGTGTGTCTGTGCGGTGGAGGAAGTAACCTCGGGCATATGTAACGCCGCCTTTTTCATAGCGTTTGGAAATAAACAGAGTGAGCTCTTCGCCGTTTTCCGCTGCGTTAAAGAACGGTTGAACGCCGTCTTTAACGCGTTCGTTTGCATCGCGTATAGTGCATACATCCTCAAGATATCCGCTCGCCGTAATTTCCCGTCCGTCGCCGCACTTATATCTGAAAGTAAACACATTCGGGTTGCCGTTGCCGTCATACAGCGGCATTTTTGCATTGCCGCCGTTGTACGTCGGTACCTCCTCGTTATATTGGTAACCGTTCAGATCGTACAGAATTTTGCTGTAATTTACCGCGCCGTTGTTTGACCAGAATACTATGTGTCCTTCCAGTTCGTTGGTCCTGTAATTGCCCCAGGTGCTTATTTCGTATTTCGTCCGCTGTGAATTTGCGTCGTAATAACTAACTTTGTAAATCCCGTCGCCGTCGTTGTCATACGCATTGCCGTCGTCGTGATACATTCTTATGTCGCATCCTTCGGTAATGTCAAAGAAACTGATGGCGGTTTCGTAGACCATAAAGTTATATGCCATCCGGCCGTTCCCTGCGGTGCATGTCAGACTGTGCGGACCTGTGACGTTCATGTCAAGCCTGTCAAAGCCGCTGACGCTCACGGGGACGGTCTTTTCACCGCAGACATTGTTCTCTGTCGCATCTTCTGCACTGTAGGTCTTTGCACTTATTCCCGTCGTATCGGGCATTTCATCTCTTCCATAGCAGTCCGGGGCATTGTTGAAAAATATTGTGCCTTCCACGACGTAATATAAGAAGTCATACTTGTAGCCGCACCTTAAAATATTTCTGCGCCTTCCCGCAATGGTTTCGCATCTGTCAGGCAGGCTGTATTGTTCCTCCCGAAGTGTGACGAAGTTTGCTTTGTCAGAGTACGGCTTTATGAAACGTTTTTCGCGCGGCGCTCCGTCCAGCTCTGCCCTGACTTCCATGCCGTTCGTCAGCAGCCTGTCGTTATTCTGCGAATAGAACAGCTTATCGGGCTGTCTGACAATTTCAACGGTGTTTACGGCAAAGACGGTAACGGAGTAACTTCCTCTGTACAGAGTATTTCCGTCTGCGTATTCAAGCGTAATGTTTCGTTTGCCCGCAGTATCTGTTGTCCCCGTGATTTTGCAGTCGGCTGCGTCGATTTGTTTATCTCCCGCACAAAGCGTCACGCCCTTCGTATTCTGCGGTTCGTACAGTATGTATTCTCTGTAAGCGTCGGCGGAAAGCTTTATCTCGGCATTTTTTGTATTGCTGTATACGATCGGAGCTGCTGCGTATTCGCAGCAGTCTGTTTGGGGAATCCAGCTGTCTTTCCACTCAATCTGCTTCTTTTTTTCGTCTGTAAAGTCAAGCGGCAACCAGACATATCGGGAATCCTGAGTGTTAAGGTATTCTCCGTCGCTGTTGTCCCAGCGGTCGCCCATGTACATCCATTGCCTGCCCGTACAGACAATGCAGGTGCTTTGGGAGTGGAAGGAGTTATTGTCCTTGTCGTCTTTGAATGCGTCCCCGTCGTTCGACCACGTGCCAAACAAGTCGTTGCGGGAATAGCAAAGAGTGGTGGAAGGCGTCCAGGCGTTGCAGTCTGACGTAATCATGTAATATCGTCCGAATGCCTTTGTAAGTGCAGGCGCCTCGCGCGATTTATTGTCAATGCGTATAGCGGTGTAGTCTTCCCCCTTGCGGGCATTGCTCATGTCTGCAATTTTTGTTGTGACTGTCTCGTATCTGTCATTTATGTAAGTAAATGGCACTGTCCCGCATGCGGGGGCGGTAAACGTCTCGTCGAGCAGCCCGATGTATATTACAGAGTTCCAGTTGCTTGTGTATATGATATAAGCCTTGTCTCCGTCTGAAAAGACATTCATATCCCTTACTGTTCCCTGTTCCTTTTTGTCGGCGGGGAAGGCCTCGTCATAGTACATTCTGTATGAATCTACAAACCTGAAAGGACCCCAAGGGTGGTCGGCAACGGCAACGCTGGCCTGTACTACCGTGTAATTCAGCGTGTCAGGCCGTGTCGTACCACCTTGCGCCGGGGATTACGGCGTCTGTGTCTTCGGCGGTCTGAATCTGTTCGTCTTCGGGATGCTGTTCGTCAGTATTTTCGGTCTGATTAGTGGCGAGCAAATCTTCTCCGCGGGTTTGCCTGCAGGCGGTCGTGGCGGGGGCAATGCCAATTATCAGTGCAAGCATAGCAGTCACAATATGTTTAAAAAAGCGGTTTTTCATTAATATCTCAATCGTTCAGACTGTCTGATGTCAGTAAATATATAAAATTTTATCATAAAGTGTTTATGATTGTCAAATTACCTGCCTGAGCGCTCTCTTTGTACATTCTCCCATAACTTTCAGTGTCGCCGTAAAATCAGATAGCGATAAATATCAGGCGAGAAAATGAAGCGATACAGAAATCTGTATTAACGCGGACAGGCCTTGCGACCAGAAAGTAACTATAAAATCGGTCAACCGAGCAGAGCAGTAATGCAAATTCAATGTCACGACGGCGCAAATACAAATTTAACGGCGTGCAAACAGAGTGCATATCTGAATGTACACAGCCCGCCGCGAAATGACAGAGCTCACTGATAAGTTGTAAACCTGACGATATAAACAGAAAAATAATGTTAGATTTATACGTTATATCAAAATCAGACCTAAACTTTGAAATATTTTTTCATATTTAGATAAAAACATTGAAAAATTAAATTATGTTATTGACAAATAGAATAATTTATAGTATACTCTGTCTGAACAAAAATGGAAACGTTTCCATTATATATGGCAAAGCGCAGTATGATAACCTGGCAGAATGCAGTTTTTCCGCCGTTAAATGGTTGAGACGTCATGTTGCGGGTAGTGGAGTTGACATAAAAACAACGGGTTTTGTATGGGGAGAGTAAAATGAGGACTGTAACTAAAAAGATATTGCTCATAGGCGTCTTTGTATTGATGGCTGTCTGTCTGGTATTTGCCGGCGCAATTGCAGCGTTTGCAGATACTTCCGAAAATACGTTGACAAGCAGCGGAGATAAAATTGCAACGCTGGAAAAGACCTATAGTGCAGACGAAAGTTTTGTATATACCGTAAGGGCAAATTTTGTTTCCGGTCAGGCGGCGGGCATTGCTTTCGGAATAGACGAGCAAGGCAGCGGGTTTGTGCTGAACGTGGACAGGCAGGACAATCGCACCAAACTCATGTATTTCAAAAAAGTACAGGATAGTGAAAATTACGAGGTAACCGTCTTAAAAGAAGATTATTATATAGGTAACGAAAACAGCGCCCATGCGCAGGCGGCCCTTTCCCGCGTGGCTGACAAGGTCAGGGCAAAGAGCAGTTTCTACCTTAAAGTTGCCGTATCAGGCGGAAGCGTAAAATGTTACGTAGACGACATCCTTCGTTTTGACTATGAAAATGCTATAGCCTTGGGTGAGTCGCAAGGCGTTCCGGCATACGAAGGCGGGCAGATAGGTTACTCTGTTTTCAATTCCGAAGTTGTATTCGATGAAATTTATTATGCCTCTGACGACTACACTCGCTATACCGAACTTTACAGAAACCAGTATCATTATTCGCCTTTCTCGGGTTGGAACAACGACCCCAACGGACTTGTGTTTGACGGCGAATACTATCATCTCTATTACCAGACCCAGCCCTTCCAGAAGACCTGGGGAGATATGTACTGGGGTCATGCGAGGTCCAAGGATTTGCTCACATGGGAAAATCTGCCCATTGCAATGCTCCCGTATGATGAAGGGGGACATGGCAATTTCATGTGGTCAGGTTCTGCCATAATCGACAAGGACAATGAAAGCGGGCTTTTCAAAAGACTGTATGACAACGATAACGGCTATGACGGGTCGAAGAATATACTCATCGCATATACGGTAGACGGCGGACCTACGCAGGACCAGTGGTTGGCATATTCGCTTGACGGAGGCATAACGTTCACGGATTACGGATGCATCATTTCAGGTTCTTCCGTAGACAGGGGCAACGTCTTCCGCGACCCCAAAATATTCAGGTATGACGAAAATAACTGGGGCATAATCATCGGCGGCGGCATTCTTCGGTTTTATTTGTCGCAGGATCTTCTCAACTGGACTTTTGCCGGCGATCTGCCCATAGATGCGGAATGTCCCGACATATATCCTCTTACGACGGATAACGGCACCAAGTGGGTTATAAATGCGGGCGGTATAGGCTATGTAGTAGGCGACCTTACGCTGGAAGGCAACAATTTCGTGTTTGTTGACCAGTTCGGAACGAATCTTACGGCAACTGACGACCCGTCAGCCGTAAAGATTTTTGATCTGGATAATGCAAACGGTTCGTACGCTACACAGACGTTTTACATTGACGATAAAAGAAGTCAGTACAATGGCAGAGCAGTGGGAATAAGCTGGTTTGCCGGTCAGCCGGGGCATCAGCCCCCCATGGACAGCCACCTGTGGCTTACGGGTGAACAGGCGGTTGGTCCCGATACGGGCGTGGAAGCCAATCTCCGCTCCATATGGAACTGTGGCATGACTTTCCCCGTCGAATATTCGCTTACGTCAAAAAGCGGCGCCTATCTGCTCTGCCAGTCACCTGTGGACACAAGCGGCATACAGGCGAATGTTTTGTATACCGCAGAGGGGCTTACAGTCGGCGCAGACGATGATAACATACTTGCCTCTGTCAGGGGCAATACCGCCCGTATAGAGGCGGAAGTGCGCACACAGGCAGAATCTTTCGGGTTCAGGCTTTTTGCAGGCGATGGGGAATATACAGAGGTCGGGTTTGACAGTGAGAAGGGATACTATCTGGACAGAACGATGACGGCGTCTGGCGGAATTGACATTCCCCGCTATGCCGAAGTCTACTCCACGGGAATAAATGATTATATAGGCAACGACGGCGTCTACACTTTTGTGATTCTGCTTGACCGCGGAAGCCTGGAGATGTTCTGTGATGACTGTACCCAGGCGTTTTATGCAAATACTTTTGCCGATTTCAGCTCTGACGGAATGCAGTTCTTTACCAGCGGCGAAGCCGAAATAGACATAACGGTAACTGCATTGGACAGCGTCTATAATACTCAGCCCGAAGCGGGAAGCGGAAGACTTGTAATTGCCGCGGAGTCGGTTACGCTGGACACGGGCATCGTCACGCAGCGGCTGGTCAAGGCGTACGGCATTGGCGGACAGACTATCAGCTGGACGGCAGAGGATGAAGATATGTTGTCCGTAGTTCCCGCCGAAGGCGGCGCCGTACTTACCGCTCTCCGCGGTGGCGATACGACTGTAAGGGCGCAACTTCTCGATGAAGAGGGAAAAGTAATAGACGAAAAGGCTTTGCCTGTAAAAATATATGAAAAGAATGAACAGACAACAAATCTCCATTTCACCGAGGACGGCATAACTGCAGGTACCTGGAATGCAACGCAGGACGGCATACTGGCTGAAATGGCCGGCGACGGATTCATATTTGCCGAAGGGTTGCACGGTGATTTTACTTACGAAGTGACGGTGGAGCTTAAAAGTGCAGGTGCGGCGGCGCTCGTATTCCGCGCAAATCCCCAGCTCAACGATTACTTTGTGGCAAACTATGACAGAGCTGCCCGGGTTGTAAAGGTATGGAGAGGGGGAACAGAATATGTGAACGTATCCGTCGGAGAGTATTCCAGCGTTACTCTCAAAGTGACTGCGGTCGGCAGGGAATTCAGCTACTACTTCAACGGTGAACGCGTGGCAAGTTTTGTCGACTATGACGCGCCCTACAGGGGACTGCTCGGGTTGAACGTGTTTAACGGTACGGCGTTGTTCAGGTCAGTAAAGGTCGGGGCTGTCGGATACACTTTCTCCGGCGATGACATTCTCATAACTCCCGACAGCGACAGAGAAATAGCGGAAGTCTACAATGTTACGGCGGACAAGCGAGTAGGGGATGAATATTTCATGCAGAAAGCAGGCACTCTCTGGCTTTTGTCAGACTATCTGTGCGTGCTTACAAGCGGAACATATACCTTTAACCTTGTAGATTCGGAAGGCGGTACGCAGCAGATAACCGTAAAAGTCATCAGCAATATTCTGAAAATTCCTGACGTCGTGCAGAGTGAATTTTCAGACGTTCAGGTAACGGTGGGTTTGTTCGGCGTAGTCGGCGTGCGCGTGAACGCCGTCGTGCTGGATGCGGCGCAGTTTTCGGTTGCGGACGGAATTCTGCGCATCGGCAGTCAGACGTTCGGGCATGGCGATAATATAGTGGCGGTGGAACTTGAAAGCGGCAGAGAAGTATGTTTTCTTGTTACGATGCCTTCAGACACGCCTGCTGCGGAGGAGCCTGCAAACTACATCGCCTATTACATTGCAGGCGGCGTGGCTGCTTTCCTTGTAGTTGCTGGAGTGGCAACGTTCTTCATAGTACGCATGGTAAGAAAGAAAAAACAAATATAGTCTCGGAACGAAATTGTTTTAGGCATGATAAAGGGGTGAAAAATGAACAAGACAAGGAAAATTTTAGTTTTGACGACTGCTGTCGCAACTTGCGCAACGCTGTCGGCGGGGATAGGGCTGTATGCGGCATATATGAATAAACAGCTCGACCAAAATAACCAGATATCCGTCGGGAATGTGAATATGCAGCTTTCAGGTTATGGAAGCCAGGATATCGTTTTCGATACCCAAACGCAGATTTACGGCGGACAGTTTCTTCCGGAGGACTACAGCCAGGCATTGCTTGCCGCAGAAAACGGGACGGTGGCGGATACGAAAATAGTCATTTCCCGTACGGAGTCCAATGCAGTTTTTTACGGTCTGTCTCTGGATATCGGGGACTATCAGGAAATGCAGGCTGTACAGGATTACGTATACGTTACTTGTTATGCGCTTGACGGCGATACGGGGAGCGTTACGGGCTGGTATCATACAAAACTGAGCGAACTTGGCTATCTGGAGGGTATGCTCGGCAATTCAAGCGTAACGTATCATATGTTTGTCTCCTGCGAAAATGCCGCAATGTATGACAGCAATATAACTTTTGACATCTGCCTTACCTCTTCAGAAAAGCCCGTGTCCATAGGCGACGGAGTTACTTTTGCAAACGGAACGTCCAACCTGGTAACGACGCCTGATGTTGAAGCGGGCGATGAATGTGAGGCGGAAGTATGGTATGTCGGCAATGGCAGCTGGCAACTGAAACAGGGCGAAAAAGTGGTTTATCAGGGCAACGGCACAACGGGAGGTTGGACTAAGATAACGCTTTCTGGCGTGCAGTTCGCCGATTCTGAAGCTTCACTCACTTTTGTGGCGCAGGACGGCGAAAAGCTCTACCTGAAGAATCTCAGAAATATTGCCGACCGCGGTATACTCGTCAACGGCGGATTTGAAGACGGCATGAGCGGCTGGGAAGGCTACACGGGCACGATAAGCAATGCGGACACTTATTGGGAAGCAAATCATCCCATGAATAACGACGGCTTTTACTATGCTGGCGTCGACGCAGGTACGGAAACGCTTACAAGCAGCACTTTCGTAGTAGGCAAGAGCGGTTGGATAACCTTCAAGCTCGGTTCGATGCGTCCAAACGACGGCACGCAGCTGCGCGACGTCTATGTCGAAGTGGTGGAGGCAGGAACGGACAACGTGCTTGCCCGTGTAAGAAATATACTCTGGTCAGACCCTGACGCAGCCCTCAGGCTAAACGACTATAAACTCGATCTGTCAGCCTATGACGGCAAAGAAGTATATATAAGGGCAGTCGACAACGAGGATGGCGACAACTTCAGAAGTCTGTATCTGGATGCGTTTGTGACATCGTACGATAAGGAGCCTGCGGGCGAATATACCGACCTTACGGGCGCAAAGTTCCTCTCCTACGAAAAGACTGTCGACCTCAATGACGGAAACGAAATCACTTTGGAGGCTATCAGGGTTTCCGAAGGACTGCTCTCAACCTCTTATAACTGTGCGCTTACCTCCGATTCACTCTATGTCTCCGTTGACGGAATGAAAGTTACGGCAAAAAAGAGCGGGACATATACGGTAGTCGGCATGGTGAATGGCGAAAATGCCTTTGAAGTGACGTTAAACGTAGTAAATACTACTGCGTTGCCCACGCTTGGCACGGTCGAAAAAACTTTTGAAAGCAAGGAGTGGAGTACAGGCGCTGCATTGAAAATTGACCTGCCCGCAGTACAGGATGACCGCTTTACTTGGGTATATTCAACCGATGAAGAGAGTGCCGTCATCCAAGGCAATACACTCATCTATACGCCTGATTCCGAAGGCGTCAAGGAGATTAAGGTACAGGCAACGTTTACCGACAAGGCATATCCTGACGAAGTGTATGCTCCCGTCGAACTCACCGTGAAGGTAACGCTCAAGGGTGATGACATTGTCATAGGGGCGCAGGGTAACAGTATAACACTCTCCGGCAATGTGGAGCAGCTTGAAGATAAGACCGGGTACACAATAGACTTTGCAGACTATCTTATCATACCCGACGGGAAAGAGGTGCAGTACACCGTACTGCTTGACGGTCAGCCCGTACAGCTCAAAAATTCACAGTACGAAATAATATTTGCCGATGAAAATCTGGGTACGGAGGCAAAAATTTATACATTCAGCGTAACGGCTTCGGCAACGTCCGCTACGGGCAGCAGTGAAGTAGAATATACCGTAACTCTCAGCCTAACCGATACGCGTGTCTTCACAGTGGTAAACGGCAACTTTGAAGACGGACTTAATGGCTGGACGGTAACTTCCGGAGATGGCGCATACATAAACAAGGCGTTAACTTATTGGGAAAGCGATGCCAATTTCAAGGATCAGGACGGTCGGACGGTGCAGTATTTCCATCAGGAGGGAGAAGCGTTCCTCAGCACAGACGAGCGTAAATCTGTGACAATAAGAAGTACAGATTTCTATGTCAGGGCAAACAGCTACATATCCTTCAAATTTGGCTCTGCGAATAACGAAAATTGTTACATTGTCATACGCGACTCCGTCACTGGTGAAGAGCTTGTGCGCATATACAACAATCCCGCTCACGGCGGATATTTCTCCGACCCCACGCTGGCGCAGATACTTTTGCGCAGATTTGTGGATATGAGCAGTTTTGCAGACCGCAAGGTATATGTGGAAATTGTTGACAATGCCGCTTCCGCTTCCGGTTTCGGGTTTATCGGCTTCGACGATCTGCGCGTCAATATGACCGGAGAAGAAGCGCAGACGCTGATTTCGCAGGATCAGGCATGGGCGTCGACATACCGTCAGGACGTACTGGATTCTTCCGAAGCTATGGGGTCCAGAACCAAGGAAATCATAAATGCCGTAAGAAATTATTACAGCGAACTTGCGCTGCCGGATAACAGTACCGCGGCAATTTCGGAAACAACGGAACAGATATAAAATCATGTATCCACATAGCGGTCGCGCCTTAAAGTGCGGCCGCTATGTTGCTTTCCAACCCCGATTTACGGTCCTTTGTTGACAATATTTATCATAAATGGTAAAATAAAGATATAAGAGGGGATATTATATGGCAACTATCAAGGACGTCGCAAAAGCAGCAGGCGTAGGAGTGGGTACGGCTTCGCGTGCGTTAAGCGGAAACGGGTCCATAAGTCAGGAAACAAAAGTCAGAATAGAAGACGCCGCCAAAAGGCTGGGATATGCGCCTAATCAGATTGCGCGGAATTTAAAGAAGCAGTCTACAGGCTGTGTCGCCATAATAATTCCTACGATATTTCATCCGTTTTTTGCAAAGATGGCGCTGTATTGCGAACAGGAATTGTACAACGTCGGCTACCGCATGATAGTAGTGAATTCGCAGGATGACATTGAAAAGGAAAAATCAATGCTCAAAATGATACACCAGCAGCGCGTGGACGGCATTATCTTTATCACTCACTATGACCACGGCGAGCTGGATAGTTCATTGCCGATAGTTTCTGTTGACAGACATCTTGGCGCCAGTTGCCCGTATGTCACAAGCAATAACTATGAAATGTCTTTAAAGGCAATAGACCTTCTGTGGGAAAAGGGGGCGCGCAATATTGGGTGCGTATGCGGCGAAACCACTGTCGAAAGCGAAACCAGGCAGCGTTATCTTGCTTACATAGATGCAATGGAAAAGCGTAACTGCCCTGTCATGTTGTTAAAAAAGCAATTCAAACACGGGCAGGAGATGTCGGTGATCAGCGAATATTTTTCAATGTATCCGCAGACAGACGGCCTTTTTACGGGAAGCGATATGCTGGCTTCAGCTGCATATCATGTAGCAAATCAGCGCGGTATAAGCGTCCCTTCGCAGTTGCAGATAGTCGGCTACGACGGCATACTCGACGCATGGGAATCTCATCCCCGCCTGACTACTATACGGCAGAATATTCCGCTTATGGCAAAGCAGGTCGTAGAACTGCTTTGCAAGCGTATGTCGGGACAGGCAGTGCCGCCGCGCGTCGAAGTCCGTGCAGATATCGTGGAGGGAGAAACGACGAAATAGCTTTCGCTTGTCTTCAGCTCTGCTCCGCAAATTTATTGTATGGCAGATTTATTCGCCCGTTTGCAAAAATAAATATGTATGCGTTTTACCCCGTTGCGGTCTCCGCGACGGGGGTAAATTTAACAAATATAAGCTTCAGAAATGTGACGGAGTCAGACGGAGCGCGCTGCCGCACAGTCGGAACTGTTTTCAATGCAGTACGGTGCCGGAAGGCGCCGATAATGATAATTGGTACAGTTTAATGATTAAAAGCTCAAGTATCTTCGTGAACATAGTGAAAATTTTTAAAATGAAATGATAAATTTATGAATTTCCCTTGACATGGACAATATTTTGTTATATTATAATGTCAGATATGGAAACGGTTCCATTGTCCAGGATTGCCGAAGGCAATATTTTTTTAAGGCAAAATGGAAACGATTCCACAATAATATTATCGAGGGGTTAACGATGAAAGCTTTTAAAAAAGTTGCGGCGATGGTTATGGCGCTTACAATGGCGGGCGGAGCCTTTGCACTTGCAGGTTGCGGCGGCGACGAAGACGGGGATACGGACGAACTCAAAGTCGTAAAGGTATGGGTTCATAAGTCTGCCCAGGAAGATGAGGGCATGGTATATGCCGCCCTTGCGGAACAGTTCAACAATGAAGATTTCAAAACGACTGACGGCAGGGATATTCAGGTCAGGATAGAGTTCAAAAACAGCCCCGACGTATTGCAGAGTTCAATCAATGCCGAAGTAATGACTGGCGGATTGCCCGATATAGTCGCAGTAGACGCGCCGAACATAGCCGCCTATGCAAATTCAGGCATTATTATAAATATAAAAGATTACATCTCTCAGGATAGTCTGAACGACTATGTCGACAGCGTCATAGAGCAGAGTACGATAAACGGAGGTCTGTATGCCCTTTCGGGACAGGATGCTCCCGTGGGACTTTACTACAACAAAGAACTTCTTTCGTCTGTAGAGTATGATGAGTCAGATATAGGCACGATAGAAAATCCCTGGACGTGGGACGACCTCAAGTCGGCAATGCAGAAGCTTAAGGCTGCGAACAAGGAATACAAAATCAATCTGAGGACGGGCTTCGGCGGCGATGAAGGCAATATGTATCTGTATTCTTCGCTGGTCTATTCGGCAGGCGGTTCGTTCTGCGATGCAAACGGCAAGACCAGCGGACATCTCAACAGCGACCAGTCTGTCAAGGGTATACAGATGCTCGAGTGGTTCTTCAGCGGCTCGAAGAGCGAGCCCTGGTATTACGACGGCAGCAATGTTGACGCATTCCCCCAGGGAATAGTTGCATTTGAAATTTACGGTCCCTGGGAGATAGAGAATATAAACTCCACCTATGCGGACTTCTCGGGCAAATATGGCATTATGCCCGTCCCCGTATATTTTGAAGGACAGACGAAGGGCAGTGTAACTTCGGGTTGCGGCAGCTGGGGATTCGGCGTTACAAACAGCGCGAAGGACCCTCAGGCGGCAGCGCAGGTCGTAGAATACTTCACTAATGCGGCGGCAAGTGAAATGATGTACGATGCCATAGGCACGTTCCCCACACATAAGTCGTCGTATGCAAATAATCAGGACTTTTCCTCCGGTGCGGCAAAGAGCCTTGCCGATATAATGCAGACTGTTGCGACACCCCGTCCCAAGACTGACAATTATGCAAAGATAACAACTGCGTTTGCAGATATAATCGAGTATATGCAGACGAAGTACGGTGCTGCCGATTACGACCTCAGGGGATACATTAATCAGCAGGTTGCAATCGCAGATGCCTGATTGCGGGATTATAAAATTTTACCGTTTAATCGCGTGAAGAACCACGTCGTGGTTCTTCACGGCGT
Source organism: uncultured Clostridia bacterium (assembly GCA_944368635.1). Lineage (GTDB taxonomy): Bacteria > Bacillota > Clostridia > Christensenellales > Borkfalkiaceae > Coproplasma. The sequence continues at coordinate 17,251 of CALVXA010000006.1, read as the reverse complement.
TTAAGAGGGGGACTAAAATGATTTTTTCCAAAAAAAGCGGAGGACTTTCGGAATCCCGCAAAAAGCGTCTGATGCGCGGCAGAAACAAGAAAGCTTACTTCAAGCTGTTCGGTAAAAGCTACAATAAAAACGAGTCCGTAATAGGCATAGCTTTTATGACGCCTGCGGTCGTTCTCGGTCTTATATTTACCATTCTGCCAATGTTAATTTCCTTGAGCTATGCGTTTACGGACGCCTATATGCTTGACCTTACCAAGGCAAAGTGGACGGGATTCGAAAATTTCATAAGGCTTTTCGGCGATACCGTTCTTTGGAAAGCCCTCGTCAATACTGCCATATTCGTAGTTATCGCCGTTCCCGTACAGCTCGGAATAGCATTGGGTCTTGCCCTTATTCTGAACATAAAGACGCTCAGGTGCAATACATTCTTCAGGTGGGCGTTCTTCTGTCCCGTAATGCTTTCCCTTGCAGTTACGTCAATGTTGTGGATGAACCTGATGGATTACAACGACGGACTTATAAATACGCTTCTTGAAAGCATAGGACTGGGCAGACAGCTCTTCCTCAAGTCAGAAACGCAGGCGCTTTACGTCATAATATTCATTTCTGTGTGGCAGGGTGCAGGCTATCAGATGTTGATTTTCCTTTCGGGACTTAAAAACATTCCGCCCGAACTGTATGAAGCGGCATCGCTTGACGGGGCAAGTAAGGTAAAGCAGTTCTTCAGTATTACGTTGCCCGCAATCAAACCTACTTTTTCGTATGTCATGGTAACCACGCTCATAGGTGCGTTCAGGTTAATTACTCAGCCGATGATCATGACGGGCGGCGGGCCGCTCAATTCGACGCTGACAATGTCATATTACATATATCTACAGGGCGTAAAATACTGGGATGTAGGTTATTCAAGTGCAATCGCACTGTTCTATACGATAATAATGTCTGCCGTTGCGCTCACATTGCGTAAGATTACAGGCGGAGACAATACGGGGGAGGGTTGATATGTTGGCGTTCAAGCAGAATATGGAAGAGCGCAGGCAGATAGTGTTAAGGCGAATAATGCACTTCATATTCTATCTGTTTCTTGCAAGCCTTTGTATATTGTTCCTTTTCCCTGTAGTCTGGATGGTCATGAACAGCTTCAAGTCGCAGGAAGAGGTATACGCCACGATGAGTTCATGGCTGACATTTCTTCCCTCAACCTGGAATATAACCAAGTGGTTTGACTCCTATGTAAAGCTGTTTACCACCTTTGACGACTTCGGTCGGTCGATAATAAACAGCATAATATACTGTGCAGTTACAATAACGGGAATACTCATAATAAATTCCTTTGCGGGATATGCCCTTGCAAGGTTTGTCTTTCCGGGGCATAAGGTGCTGGTTACTATAATAATCCTACTGCTGATAGTACCTGTAGAGACTTCGATAGTACCGACCTATATTATACTTAAAAATCTCGGGCTTCTCCGTACCCAGTTCAGGGTAATAGGTTATCTGTTGCCCGGTCTGGTAAGTCCCATGTACATATTCATGTTCAGGGCATATTTCTTAAGTATACCCAAAGAACTTGAAGAGGCAGCTTATATGGACGGCTGCGGCAAACTCAAGACTTATTTCACGGTTATCATGCCCTGTTGCAAGCCGGTGTTCGCCACGGTTGCCATATTTGCCTTCATGGGTCAGTGGAACGAGTACGTATTTGCGCAGCTCATGTTTTCTAACCCGTCGCTCCAGCCATTGCAGGTCTATCTGCAGCTTGTAAACAATTTCAATCCCAAGGATATATCAATGGTTATGGCTTCCCTGACGTTCAGTACCGTTCCCATAGCGTTGGTATACATATTCTGTCAGAGATATATTGTAGAGGGTGTTGCGTTCAGCGGTCTGAAATAAGGAGAGTATTGTATGGTTATCTGCGTCGGCGAAATTCTTGCGGATATGATAGCAAATTGTGTTGACGGTGTAATGACGTACGGGCGTTATGCAGGCGGTGCCCCGTTCAATGTGGCTTGCGGCATAGCCAAACTCGGCGGTAAAGCAGGTTTTTACGGGAAAGTCGGCAACGATCTGATAGGGGACTATCTCAGAAAGTTTGCCTTTGAAAGAGGCTTTTCGTATTGCAATGTGGAAAAGTTGCAGGACAGGAATACTACGCTTGCTTTTGTGGAGCTGGACGAGGAAGGAGACAGACATTTCTGTTTCTATCGCAAAAACACGGCAGATTACTGTTTCGATTGGGATGACATTCCTCAGATTGTTGCCGCAGGGGATATCGTATATATAGGTTCGCTTGCTTTAAGCGAGCAGATCGGGCGGGACTTTTTCGATGAACTTATAAGACAGACTAAAAATGCAGGCAAAAAAATCTGCTACGATGTCAACTACAGGGATGATATCTTTCCCGACGCAGACAGCGCAAAAAAGATATATGCCCGCTATATACAGAAAGCCGATATAGTGAAACTTTCTGAAGAGGAAGTCAGTTTGTTCAGCGATGAAACGGATATTTCGGATGCCGTAAAGCAGATTGCAGGTAAGGATAAGACGGTGTTCGTTACATTGGGCGCAAAGGGAAGCATTTATTGTCATAACGGCAGGATTAACTCTGTCGGGGCGGTTAAGGTCAGACCTGTCGACACGACGGGCGCAGGGGACGCCTATTTTGCGGGCGTGTTGACCGTACTTGACAAATATGGACCCGATGCGGCGGAAATGGCTGCAAAGACAGGCAGCGTCTGCGGTTCGCTGACGACTCTCAGAAAGGGGGCGATAGATGCCTTTCCCGACAAGTGCGACGTCGACAGGCTGGTAGCTCAACTTAAGTAAACAGGAATAAAATTATGAAAGTAAAAAAAATTATAGTCGGTGCGCTTATACTTGCCGCGGCAAGCGCGGCGGTTGCAGGGACTTCGCTTATTGCAGGATGCCATAAGGACGAGTATCAGGAAAACTTACGGCTGCACCTCGCGTTCGACGAAGGGTCGGGCAATATGGCAAAAGATTCTTCACATAACCTTGAAGACGCAAAAATAGAATATGTGTTCAACGAGGCCAAATACAAACCGTCAGAAGACCCGCAATGGCGGTCTGCAGGCGTTGTAAACGGCAGCCTGCTCTTCGACGGCTTTTCTCAGTATGTGGCATACGACTACGAGCAGTATAAAGTAAGCGGCGACAGCCTGACGATAAGTGCGTATGTCGCCCCCAGAGTTTTTGAGTATGACCCTCCAAAGGCAAAGGAAGACGGGACTGAAAATCTTACAGCGATAGTTTCCCAGTTTTATAAAAACACATCTCAGGGATACATGGGCTTTGTGCTTGGTTATTGGCGCTACGGCGAGTTGAGCTTCCAGGTCGGAACCGGGGATGAATGGCTGAGAGTGTGGAGCGGAGAAAATAAGTTAAAGAAGTACGAGTGGAACCACGTGGTTGCACAGTTCGACGGGGCTGCGGGCAAGCTGCGGCTGTATCTCAATGGCGAGCTTGCGGGAGAGACAGATTTTGAGGCAGGAACCCAGATAGAGAGAGCGGTGGATACAGATCTGCTTATCGGCCGTTCAAGTCAGCCCACGACAAATGACTATGGCTGCGACGAAAGAATGGTCAGCGGACTTCTGGACGAAGTGAAAATTTATGATGCCGTGCTTGATGAAGCATATATAAAGGATTACTTCAATGCCAATCCGATGCCTGAAATCGACTACGAAGACATTAGATTGCAGAACGTACTTACTGACGACATATATAAGACACAGTTCCACGGCGGACCCTATCAGAATTGGATGAACGAGCCGCACGCGCCCATTTATTATAACGGAGTGTATCATATATTTTTCCAGCATAATCTGATGGGACCCTACTTCAAACAGCTGTGCTGGGGACATCTCACCAGCGACGACATGGTCAACTGGACGCCGCAGCCGGAGGTGGTTACTCCCACAGAGGGAAGCGTATGTCCGGACGGTGTGTGGTCGGGCGGCTCCACTTATGACGTTAACGGCATACCTGTGATTTTCTTTACTGCGGGCAACGACAGTTTCAGGGAATCAGACGACGGACTGATCTCCAATCAGAATTGCGGTTATGCATATCCGGCTGACCCGAACGATCCCTATCTCAGGGACTGGATAGTCGGCGAGGAACTTGCCATCAAACAACAACCAGGGCAGGGCAGAACGGGCGAGTTCAGAGATATGCATATATTCCAGGAAGACGGTATCTGGTACATGACCATATGCAGCGGCTCTACTACGTCGGCAGGCGGCACGGCATTGCTGTTCACCACTGACAATCTGCGAGTTAATTATAATACAGGGGAAGTGCAGATGGACTGGAAGTACAGGGGCGAGCTGTATACAATGGAAAATCAGCCTCAGATGTACGGAAAGACATGGGAACTCCCCGTATTGCTGCCAATAGAGAACGAGAGCGGCACAATCTCCAAATATATTCTGGCAATAAGCCCGGCCCCCGCAAGCGAAGCAGATAATAACATATATTATTTTATCGGTCAGTTCAATAAATCTACATTCAAGTTTACCCCTGACCCCGGATTCGAAACGCCTCACAGACTGGATTACGGAAATAACGTATTTACAGGCCCCAGCGCGTTCATCAACCCCGTTGACGGCGAAATTTATATGTTCAGCGTCATGCAGGACTATCAAGGCAGGGGAATGTGGCCGCAGTCAGGTTGGGCTAACTGTGTTGGACTTGCCCGTCACCTATGGCTTAACGACGACGGAACGGACGTAAAAATCGAGGCAACGGGTAACCTCGATAACTATGCAACCGAACGGGTAAGCGGAAATAATCTTACCATTGACCAGGCAAATGCAAAACTTGCGGGCGTTGACGAGGATATGGTTAAGATAGACGTCACATTTAAAAATATTTCCGCAAGCACATTCGGCATTATCGTCAAGTCGGGGAATAACGGTTCTGACTCCACAATGTTTACGTATGACGTTGCGGCTTCTACAATAACCGGGTCAACGCAGAATAAGGCAACAGACGCACAGGCGTTTACAAGCAGCGGCGCGCTTTCACTCGGGCAGGATTCTACGCTGACTATGGAGATTTTCATCGACAGGTCGCTTGTAGAGGCGTTCTTCAATTCAAGTAAGGCGCTTTCGATAAGGTCTTACGCGCAGTTCGAGTCTACAGGTATTTCGCTCTTTGCGGATGGCGGTCAGGTAGAAATTGTGAATATATCTGTCTCCGCCATGAGGTCCATCTATATTTGATTGATTATGGAAAAAGAAAAAACGGTTGTGTCTGCCGCGCTGACGAAAGCCGAAAGCTACATCGCGGCAAATAAGAACAAAGTGAATTTCCGCTACCGACCGCGCTATCATCTGACCGCGGAAATCGGCTGGATAAACGATCCGAATGGATTTTGCTGGTATAATGGCAGAATTCACGAATTTTTTCAGTACAACCCCTATGACTCTGTGTGGGGTCCCATTCATTGGGGACATGTCGTCTCCGATGATATGATAAAATGGGAGAGATTGCCCGTTGCACTTGCGCCCGATATGCAATATGACGACAGGTTCGGCTGTTTCAGCGGTTCGGCGACGGTGAAGGACGGAAAGCTCTTCTTAATGTATACAGGCGTAGGGAAAGAAGAGCTTCAGCAACAGTGTCTTGCCGCTTCGGATGACGGAGTAAATTTCGTAAAATTTTCGGAGAATCCCGTAATAGGCGAAGACAATGTGCCGGATGGCGCATCGCCAAAGGATTTCCGAGATCCCTTCGTGTATGTCCGCGACGGTATATATTACTGCCTGGTTGGGACAAAGTGTGCGGGATACGGAAACATAGCCATGTTCCGCTCTGACGACTTGAAAAACTGGAGCTTCGTGGGCTATGCTTTCAGGCAGGGCAAGGGACAATATGTGTCGGAGGGAGTGTGCGAATGTCCGTCCAGGGCACAGTTCGGAGACAGGGAAGTATTGTTCTACAGTCCCCAGTTTTTAAAGCCACAGGCAGGCAAGTTCCGGAATATCCATTCTTCAGTGTACATTGTCGGTTCGTTTAACTATGACACGGGCGAGTTCGTCGGGGGAGAACTTCAGGAAACAGATTCCGGGTTCGACTTCTATGCTTCACAGGTGACCGTTCTTCCCGATGGCAGGACGGTGATGACTGCATGGATGCAGATGTGGGACAGAAATATCCCTTCCTCGGCAGACGGATGGGCGGGGTGCATGATACTCCCGAGGGAGCTTGCACTTAAGGGTGACAGGCTCATACAGACGCCTGTCAGAGAAATAAAGCTCTACCGTGAAGGGGAATGTGCGGCGGAAGACATACAGCTCGAAAGCGAAGTCAGACAGTTACCTGCATTTTATGGCGACAGTTCGGAAATATCCTTTACCATTTGCAAGGGGACGGCAAAGAAAAGCGGCATAGAGTTTTATAGAGGCGGAACACATTGCACACGGCTTTACTATGACGCAACGTCCGACAGCATTGTGCTTGACAGAGGATGTTCGGGGGTCGATCTTAAGGGCAAGGAACAGGATGAAATATACTGGGTCAGAAGCGTTGCCGCGCCTTCGGACGACAGTATCGATATAAGGATATTACTCGATAATACTACTGCGGAAATATTTATCGGCAACGGTCAGAGCGTGTTAAGCGCAAATATCTATGCCGATGCGACTGACGACGGCGTTGCGTTTTTTGCCGAAGGCGGTACTGCAGAAATCAAGAACGCAAAGAAATTCACAATCCGCGTCTGAAGCGAGTCATAAAAGGAGATTGGCATGGGCAAATCGAAAAAAATACTGATATTGGCGCTTACGGCTTTTTTAAGCCTCTCTGCGGCGGCATTTTCCGCTTGCTCCGGTTCGGACGACAAGACGCAGGTTGACAGCGACATTGTGAACGGAGGTTTTGAAACGACGGGCGACGATTGGGTCGGCTGGACAAAGACGGGTACTGCATTCGGTGCGCAGGGCATCACGCAGGAAACTGTCTTCAATACACAGACAGATATTCATATATCCGTTCCCATCGACGTGACGGGCAAAAATTGGTTCTGCGGCCTGAGGGGCGGTTCGTCTTCCTTCCAGGGAACGTTGCAATCAAACACGTTTACGCTGTCAGGTACGGGCAAAATTGCCTTTAAAATGGGTGCAGGAAAGGACAAGGAAAAGGTCTATGTCGAATTCTGCAAGGAAAACGGCGAAGTCATAAAGAAGGTTGCCAATGACGACTTCGACGGAGTATTCATAACTGACCAACTCATAAGAAGGGTTGTCGATTTATCCGGCTATGTCGGTCAGAATATCTACATTAAAGTGACGGATAATGACAAGGCCAAGGACTATGAATACGGCTATGTAAATCTCGATGACTTTGTGGTATGTAAAAGCCAGGAGGATATAATAAAATACGAAAAAGAGCGGGCAGAACAACTTGAAAAGTATATCCCCGATTTTGACGAGGATGAAACCGAAACGACCGTAAGAAACGGCGGATTCGAAGAAGGGTTGTATGGCTGGCTTGTGCTTGAGGGAAGGGCGTTCAGTGAAAATAACATTGCGCCCGTGACCCAGAAGTATTGGGACGTATTCAATTCTTACGGCAAAGGCGACTACTATTTCGACGGAGTAAACAATGGCGCCGTGGGTGAAGGCGAAACGGGCTCCATGCGTTCCACAAGGTTTACCCTCGGCGGTGACGGCTACATTTCGTTTATGATAGGCGCGGCACACAATAAGGCGGCGTATGTGGCGATATGCGACGGTCAGACGGGCAACGAGCTGATTAAAATTACAAACGATTCGTTCAACGACCCCAATCTTCCGAATATGCTCAGAAGGGTGTATGTGGACGCTTCGCAGTACATAGGAAGGGTGCTTTACATCAAAATCGTAGATAAAGCAACAAACGATTTCGGCTTCATAAATGTGGACGATTTTGTATGCTCCCTTACTGAAGAGCAGGTGCTGGAACTTGAAAAGGCACAGTATGACGAAATTAAAAATATGCCTGAGGACAAGCGCGACGGCAAGTGGCAGTATCTGATGAATTACTATGATGAGTACGACTATCCCGTAGCCATGCCCGTACTCAAGGTCAATACAGCTGTATCCGATAAGTTTATAACGCCTTCGGCAAGCGTAAATCTCGAACAGTATCTTTCAGAAGTAGATGCGGTGTTCGGTACGACGCCTGTCACCGATATAAGGATAGATAAAGTGGAATATAACGGCGCTGTCATTACAGAGGGGTTTGCCTCCTTCGATATGTCTGCAGAGGGAAGTTACATTGTAACTTATACACTTACGTATCTTACGGAAACCAAGACGCTTACATTTACAGTTCTGTCGCAGAATTCTGAAAATCAGATTGTAAACGGAGGCTTTGAAACGGGCGATCTGACGGGCTGGACAGTTCTTACCGAAGGTTGGGCAATGACCGATGGAAAGTATGGCGGCGTAATATCTGCGCAGACCTATTGGGCTGAAGGGCTTCCGTATAATCAGTCAGGCAACTATCATCTCGACGGTTGGAACACCGGCATAGACGAGGGGGATACCTGGGAAATACGCTCCTCAACTTTTACTCTTGCCGGCAGCGGCTGGATAACTTTAAAGATGGGCGGAAACGCCGCCTGTGTAAAGGTCTACAAGCAGGATGGCACTCAGATAGGCGAATACAGACAGACTCAATTCTCTGATACGGGGTTCCCCAATGTCACTGCGGGGCACTGGGCAGATATGCACACCTACGCCATCAATCTCAGCGAATATCTTGGCGAAAATCTCTATATAGAGTTGTGCGATGTTTCCGCAAGCGGTTGGGCGCACGCCTTCTTCGACGAGGTAATAACATACTATGCCGAAGCTCCTGACGTGGAGAACTCAAAGGATATCGTAAATAATTCCATAGGAAGTACTCCCGAAACGGTGGAATTCCCCTGGATAGAGGGCGTGAATATTTTAATCAAAGAGCAGTAATATAATGCTCTTGCAAAAATTTTTGTTAGAGTGCGAGGGCGGTCAGGATATCGCAGGAAGTCCTGCCCGCCGCGGAGGGGCAATATGGCCGGGATGAAGGACGTTGCAAGGTTTGCAAATGTCGGAATAGGTACTGTATCGAGGGTGGTTAACGGCAGCGGTTATGTGTCTGATGAGGTGCGTGACCGCGTCAACAAAGTCATAGCCAGTCTCAATTACACGCCAAACCACAGCGCACAGAGTCTTAAAACCCAGAAGACCAAAATGGTGGGGCTGTTTGTTCCCACAATAAATCATCCGTTTTTCGCGGCTATAGCACAGCAAATAGAAAGCATGTTGGATAAAAACGGCTACAAGCTCATGCTGATATGTTCTCAGGATAAAGTCGAAAAGGAAAACGGAATAATTAAACTTGTTGCACAGAACAGAATGGACGGTGCAATATTCTTTACCCACCAGGAGCATAAGGACATATCGCCAAAGTATTCCATAGTTGCCCTTGACAGACATCTCGGTGAAAATATTCCCTGTATTGCCAGCGACAACTATGAAAGCACACAAAAGGCGCTTGATTATCTTCTTTCACGCGGCTGCAAGAAAATAGGGTATATAGGCGGCAAACCAGGTGTGGAGTCAGAGGTTTCCGAAAGACTCCGGGCATACAGGGACACGGTTGCCGGGCTTGGAATGGGGGAACGCATAATCTATGAGCCGATTGCCCACGGCACGGAAGCAGTGTATGCCGAAAAATTTCTGAAATTGTACGGCGAGTGTGACGGAGTGTTTGTTTCGGGCGACGTGCTTGCAATCAAACTGTATTCCGCCGCAATCAGGTCAGGCAGAAGAGTTCCTGAAGACCTGAAAATTATATCCTTTGACGGCGTAATGGGGAATTGGATGGATACACCCGTATTCACAACGGTAAGGCAAAACCTTTGCAAACTTTCCGAAGCAATAGTAGAGCAGCTCATAAATAAAATTGAAAAGCGCGACTACCTTCAGCGTGTAATCGTGCCCTGCGATTTTATAATCGGCGAAACTACCTGAAATAAATAAAGAAAAAATAGGGGAAATTATGGCAAGTTTAAGTTTAAAGCATATCTATAAGGTATATCCTAACGGAGCAAAGGCAGTAAACGATTTCAACATGGAAATCGAAGACAAAGAATTTGTCGTGCTTGTCGGACCTTCGGGTTGCGGAAAGTCCACAACTCTGCGCATGATAGCGGGGCTTGAGGAAATTTCGTCTGGCGAGTTCTACATTGACGGTGTGTATGCCAATAACCTTCAGCCTGCCGAAAGAGACATGGCGATGGTTTTTCAGAACTATGCTCTGTACCCTCACATGACCATATACGACAATATTGCTTTTGGTCTCCGCATCCGCAAACTGTCTAAAAAGGAAATTGACGAACGCGTCAGAAATGCGGCAAAAATACTTGGCATTACGGAATATCTCAACCGCAAGCCCAAGCAGATGTCAGGCGGTCAAAGGCAGAGGGTGGCGCTCGGAAGAGCCATTGTCAGGGAACCGAAGGTAATGCTTCTTGACGAGCCGCTTTCAAACCTGGACGCAAAGCTGCGCACAACCATGCGCTCGGAGATATCAAAGTTACATAAGCGGTTAAATACCACATTCATATATGTAACGCATGACCAGGTTGAAGCCATGACTATGGGTACCATAATTGTAGTCATGAAGGACGGCTTCGTACAGCAGATAGACCGTCCGCAGAACCTTTACAATTATCCCGTCAATAAATTTGTCGCGGGCTTCATAGGCACTCCCCAGATGAATTTTTTCTCCGTGACCATGAAGAAGACGGAAGGAGGCGCTGAAATTGCGTTTGCCGATGCGGAAGTGCGCGTCACGGTGCCTGCAGAGAACCTCTATAAGCTGCGTGAAAAATATCTCGACGGCAGAAAGAAACTTATTATAGGATTAAGACCGGAAGATATCCATATAGCCGACAAAAAAAGCGCAGCAGGGGCAAAGATAAAGGTCAAAGTTGCAAATGTCGAGGAGATGGGCAGCGAAGCGTTGGTTTACGGCGATATAAACACGGATGCGGATGTAATAGGCGAAAGCAACACCCGTATAATAATAAAGGCGCAGAGCGGTATTGCCCTCAACATCGGGGATGTAATAGAAGTTACGCCGGACACAAAAAAGCTGCACATATTTGATGCCGAAACTGAAAATACGCTTATGCCTCATCTGGTGGAATTTAACGATGTGGCATGCAGCATAAAGGACAATGTCATAAGTTATCTCGGACAGAGCAAAAAACTTCCCGCGGCAATGGCGTGTCCCGACGGGGAAGGCTACATAACTATTTCCTCGTCTGCCGTAAAGATAACTACGGACGGAATAAAGGCAAGCGTTGTCGGCTGTGAACAGATAAACAAGAAGTATCTGATTGCGCTCAATGCGGGCGAAAAGAGGTTGTATTGTCTTGCTGATGCGCCCTGTGCTGTCGGTGAGGTTTATATTGACATAGACCTGAAGCATGCCGCAATAGATACGGGAGATTTCCGCATCGATCCTTTAAGTACTCAGTCGGAGCTGGATGCTGATATCAGGGTCGGCAGGTACGATGCCGCTGCAAACAAAGTAAAGCATGCCAGAAATTCAGAAGCTGTATGCTATACGCAGATTAACGGAGTAATAGAGGAGTTGCCCGATTCTCTTGCCTCCAAGATAACGGCTAACTATACCCGAAGGGAGATTTCAAAGCGTAAGTTCAGAATCACCTTCTCCCCTTACGGCGTAAGCATTTCGGAGGAGGGAATAGAGGGCACAGTTGAAAAAATGCTTGATTACGGCGACGAAAAGTTTGCTCTCGTTAAGGTTGGCGACAAGTCAGTCATTGTCAGCGTCGGCGGCGATGTGTCTGGCAAGGTTCATCTTTCGCTCGACTATGATAAGATAGGCGTGACTGATGCCAGAAACGACATAAAAATCGTCTGATATTAAATAAAATGAATGTCAAAAAGGGTTTGCTATCCGGCAGACCCTTTTTGCTGTGAAACTGACAATGTCTTATAATAGCTTATGCTTTAGTCACGGCATCTGTCGGTATGTGCAAAAGTATTCCGGTATTCCGCAAGCGGGCATTTTTTCAGTCGTGCAGGCAACTACAGGACAGCGAAAAATAAAAAAATGGTCTTTATGCGCGTATTTTGCATATGCAATTATCTATTCCTTTTACCGGGCATATGCCGTCATTCCATTTCAGCCGCGTTTAGTGCGGAAATTATCTCCCGTAACTTTTAACGTCATTTCGCAATATAATGACATTAAAATCAGAGAGGTACAAACTGATGAAAAATTATGAAAAAGAATGCATTTTTGTGCGGTATGGCGAATGTGAGCCGTACCGCATAGTCTATCGTTATATAATATGCGAAGGACCTCAAGGCGAACGCGGACCCCAGGGTGAACGTGGACCGAGAGGATACAGGGGTCCCAGAGGTGAACAGGGACCCCAGGGTGAACAGGGACCCCAGGGTATACAAGGACCCCAGGGTGAACAGGGACCCCAGGGTGAACAGGGACCCCAGGGCGAGCAAGGTCCCCAGGGCGAACAGGGACCCCAGGGCGAGCAAGGTCCCCAGGGCGAGCAAGGTCCCCAGGGCGAACGCGGACCCCAGGGTGAACAGGGTCCCCAGGGCGAATGTGCGCCCCTTCAGGCACTGTGCGCATATTCCGTGCCCGCCGCACCTTACGGAGAGGGGGACGCGCTTGTGCTTGACAGAAATGCCTTTGTTACGGGTTCTGCAATAACCCACAACAATAATTCTGCGGACATTACAATACAGGAAAAAGGCGTGTACTACGTATCATACAGCGTATCGGTATTCCCTGCGGATAAGATGCGCTTGCCTGTAGCTAATCTTCTGACGCTTACTCTGAACGGCAATCCCCTTTCGGGAGGAACCGCGCAGGACGTGTTCTATTCAGATTGCGCTGCGGCTTCGCAGGCATCGTCGCGCGTCGTGGAGGTAACGGATGTGCCCGCTGTGCTTCGGCTTGTCAACAGCGGCGGAACATTCGGGTATTCAAACGTGACAGTCAACGTGTTTAAGTTGTAAAAGTGCCAAGACAGTTCCCGTGCGTATTTTTTTATTATAATTTCTCAAAATAGTTTTAACTTGTAAAAGGAGAAATTATGAAAGCAACAGGAATTGTCAGAAGAATAGATGAACTCGGCAGGGTGGTAATCCCCAAGGAAATCCGCTCCACGTTGCGCCTGAAGTCGGGCGACCCGTTGGAGATATTTACGGACAGAGATGAGCTTATGCTCAAGAAATATTCGCCCATAGCCTCGCTGGAGCGGTTTTCGGAGGGAACGGCAAGAAGTCTGAATGACCTGTCGGGTTATCTGGCAATAGTGTGCGACACCGACGAGGTGCTGCACGCTTTCGGCAGCGGCAAGCGCGAAGTGGCGGGCAAGGCTATTTCTGCAAAACTCGATAAAATTCTGCAGGAGAGGAAGAGCTACATTGCCAATCTGTCCGAAGGCGGGGACATAGTGCCAATATGCGAAGGTGCGGACAGCAATGTCACCGCACAGATAATCGTGCCCATAGTGTCGGGCGGTGACTGCCTTGGCGCAGTCGCTCTCGTGACGAGCGAGCAGGGTGCAAGGATGGAGTCGGGCGCTTGCAAGCTTGCCCAGCTGTCCGCCACAATTCTCGCCTCGCAGTTCGATTAAGCGCATGGGCAGACAGAGCTATCTGAAAGGTGCGCTCACCATCTCGATAGGCGGCTTTGTCTCCAAGCTTCTGGGTGCAGTTTACCGCATACCGCTCATTGCAATTCTCGGCGGCAGAGGGATGGGGATATATCAGATGGTATATCCCCTTTACTGCATACTGCTTACAGTATCGGCAAGCGGCATACCTACGGGGCTTGCCCGACTTGTATCCTCCGACGGGACAAGCGGCGCGGAGAGGACGGCGTTTTGGCTGTTCGGCATTATAGGGCTGGCAGGGACGGCTGTCATGTATCTTCTGTCGGATGTGCTTGCAGCGGCGCAGGGTGAACCTGCCGTCGCCCTTTGTGCGCGCATACTTTCGCCGTCGGTTTTCTTTGTTGCGATAATATCCGTTGTAAGAGGATTTTTCCAGGGCAAGGGCGATATGCGTCCCACAGCCTTCACTGAAGTGGCGGAACAGCTTATCAAAGTGCTTGCAGGCGTGATTACAGCCTATCTTTTCAGGCAAAATCTCACGCTTGCCGTTGCCGCCGCAATCTTTGCAGTGACATTGAGCGAGGCGGTGTGCGCCTTGATTGCGTGGAATATCTACAGGGCTGGCAGGGGCAGAAGACCGCTGTATCGCACATATTCTTCGGGGATGGGACAAGTGTTCAGGTATACTCTGCCGCTCACCCTTACGGCAATTGCGCCGCCGCTTGCACAGTTGGCGGAAAGCATAATTGTCGTGCGACTTTTAAGGGAAGGGGTTACAGACGCAACATCGCTTTACGGCATATATTCGGGGTGCGCCGTCACTCTGGTCAGTCTGCCCGTATCTCTTGCATACGGGCTTGCCGCGGCAAGCATACCTGCAATCTCCCCTATGGCTGCGCGCGGCGATGCGACGGGGGCAAAGAAGATGGCGGCAAAGGCGCTGTGGCTTACGCTGGCGCTGTCCGTTCCCTGCGCCCTCATCTTGTATGTCTTCAGTCCGCTGGCTTCGCGCATAATCTTTTCCTCTCTCTCCCCGACAGAACGTCAGCTTCTTGTAAAGCTCGTGAGAATTATGGCTGTAAACGTGGTCACGTGGTCACTCGTGCAGACGTCATCCGCCTGTCTCACCGCACTCGGCAAACCGCTCTGCGGTACGCTCACGCAGTGGGGTTCAGCCGCCATAAAGCTTGCGCTGGCGGTCGCGCTTGTCGGCTATACTTCACTGTCGGTAAGCGGAGCGGCCATTGCTTCAAACTGCGCGTATTTTGTTGCCCTGTTCATGAATTTGTGCTATATTATAGCGGTAAAACAGACGGGGAGGAAGAAAAATGTCCATAACTTTGGTGGGATTAGGGGTAAAGCAGGGACAGTTGACGCTTGCGGCAAAGGAGGCGCTTGACGGCGCGGAGGAGATAATTGCGCGTACCTCCCGCGGATGTGCGTTTGAAAGCCTTTCCGGCTACAGCGTGCGCACCCTCGATGAAGTGTTCTCGTCCAGCCGCAACTTCGATACGCTTAACAAAAAACTTGCCGCGCAGGTAATAAGCGCAGGCAGACATTCCAGGGTGTGTTACTGCGTGGAAGGCGCGGTAAGCGAGGATATCGCCTGCTCCATAATACTTTCAAAGGTCAAGGACGTCAATGTGTGCGAAGGCGTGTCGCGCATCTCTCACATAAAGGAGCTTGCAAAACTCAAGGCAGACAGCGTTACCGCGTTGTCTGCATACAGTATACGCACGCTTAAAAGCTGTGAAGCCTGCGTCGTGTACGACATGGACGACGAATATGCCGCATCCGAAGTCAAGCAGGTTTTAAGCAATCTTTTCGGCGAGGAGAGCGAATGCGTATTCGTGCGCGGCGATGTGGTAAAGAAAATCAAGATATATGAAATTGACAGGCAGAAGGTGTACGGCGGCGACTGCGGCGTGGCAGTTCAGCAGGGCGATTTTCTGCACAGGGACAGGTATGACTATGCCGACCTTCTCCGCCTTGTTGCGCTCCTCCGTGCGCCTGACGGCTGTCCTTGGGACAGGGTACAGACAAACGAAAGCATAAAGCAGAACGTCATAGAGGAGGCGTACGAACTTGCCGATGCGATTGACAGACAGGACGACGAGGGCATTCAGGAGGAAACGGGCGACGTACTGCTTCAGGCTGCGTTCCACTCCGTGCTGAAGGAAGAGCAGGGCGTATTCAACGCAACCGATGCCATTTCTGCCGTAGTCAAGAAGCTCATCTTCCGTCATTCACACATCTTCGGCAAGGATAAGGCATCCAGCGAGAGCGAGGCGCTCGGCGTCTGGGACAAGAACAAGGCGGAAGAAAAACACATGAAGACGTTCGGCGACAGAGTGCTTGCCGTTCCCGTCAATATGCCGGCCTGTATGCGCGCCCAGAAGGTGGGAAAGCGCGCCGCAAAGAGCGGCATGGATTTTTCCTCCGTAAATCAGGCGGCAGAAAAGCTTGAAGAGGAGATAGCGGAGCTTGAGGAGGCGCTCTCTTCGGGCGTGGACGGGCGCGTTGCAGAGGAGGCGGGCGATTTGTTGTTCTCCGCCGTGAATACCTGCAGACTTGCTGGCGTCGACTGCGAGGACGCGCTCTCGCGCGCGACGAAAAAGTTTACAGACCGCTTTGTGGAGTGTGAAAGGCTTATAATTGCCGACGGCAAGGACATAACTTCCCTCGGACAAGAGGAGCTTGACGAATACTGGGAAAAGGCTAAAAATGCGCGTACATAAGGTAGACATAGGCAATCTGTCAACGCCTGACAACGTGTTTCTTGCTCCGCTTGCAGGCTATACCAACGCAGTATTCAGGGATATGTGCTTTAAGCTGGGCGCAGGGCTTACCTTTACGGAGATGGTAAGCGCCAAGGGGCTTTGTTACGGCAGTGCGGGCACAAGGGAACTGCTTTTGAACTTGCCCGACTACGGCGGCATAAAGGCGTGCCAGCTGTTCGGCAGTCAGCCGGAGTTTATGCGCCGCGCTGCGACAAGCGAGGAGCTTGCGCCATTTGAACTCATAGACATAAACATGGGTTGTCCCGTGCCCAAGATATTCAAAAACGGCGAGGGTAGCGCATTGCTTGCCGATATTCCCCTGGCTGAAAAAATTGTCAGGGCGGTAAAGGACAGCGGCAAACTCGTCTCCGTGAAGTTCAGAACGGGACTTTCGGAAGATAAACTTGTGACTGCGGAATTTGCAAAGGCCATGGAGGGTGCGGGCGCGGACATGATTACCGTGCACGGCAGAACGCGCGATAAAATCTATTCGGGCGAGGTAAACTACGGCGAGATAGAGCGGGCAAAAAACAGCGTTAAAATTCCCGTTATAGCAAACGGAGGCGTGTTTTGCCCGAAGGATGCCGAAAATCTTCTGGACAGGACAGGTGCAGACGGAATTATGCTTGCACGCGGCGCAATGTACAATCCGTTTTTGTTTTCGCAAATACTCAATCTTCCCGCTCCCGATAAAAGGAAGTGCGTTGAAAGACAGCTCGACCTCACTTACAAGTACTACGGCGACAGGTTTGCGACCGTGTATATGCGTAAGATGATCGGCTTTTACGTCAAGGGG
>CALVXA010000005.1 GCA_944368635.1 uncultured Clostridia bacterium | reverse complement strand
CATGCCTGCGCTTGCCGCCGATATGCCTGAAAATACGGACTGCGCGCGCTTCGCTCAGGATAATAGGCGTAAATTTTGCAATTTGTCTGTTCTCTGCCGCAGCCGCTCTTCCGCTTGCGGGCAGCCGCTCGGACGGAGCGCAGCTTCTCTATGCGCTTGCAATGCGTGCATACGGCGGCGGAAGGGCGGGGCGTGCGCTCGGCTGTGTCAGTCTGTTGCTTTTCGGCGTAGTGGCAATTCAGTCGGCGGCTTCGCTGCTGTATCCCGTCGCCGCGCGCTCCGCGCGGTCAGGCGCAGGTCTGTGCCTGCTTGCGGGTTTGCTTTCGCCCCTCTTTGCGCACTGTCGCGGACTTGTGGCGGCGTGCGACTTCATGGCGTGCGCCGTGGTCGCGCCAATACTCGCAACGTCGGAATGCGTGCTGTTTGCGCGGAGGGGCGGCGGGATTTTATCCGTATATGTCTGTCCTGCCGCCTTTGGCTTGTGCGCGGCATTTTCGCTCCTTCAGGCGGGCGCGTGCGGGCTTTCGCCGCTGTACGTTGCGGGCGCGGCGGCAATATATTGTCTGTCGTTATTCATTTGGGCATTGACGGATAGGACATTGTGTGTTAGAATTGAGGTATGGAAAACTTACAGACAGTGCGCGATGCGCTTGAAAAAAGGGGTTTCAGGGCTTATGTCGCGGGTACGGCGCAGGAAGCTGCCGCCGCGGCGTGCGAAATAGTGGGGACGGGTAAAAGCGTCGGGTTCGGCGGCTCCGTCACGGTGGGGCAGACGGGACTTGCCGACCTGCTGGAAAAAAACGGCAACAGGCTGTTCACGCATTGGAGGGACGGCGCGGAGGCAAAGATAAAGGCTGCCACCGCAGATTTTTACATATGTTCTGCCAATGCCGTCACGGAGGACGGAGTGATAGTGCTTACGGACGGAAGCGGCAACAGGGTATCCGCCCTGTCATTCGGACCGAAGAACGCCCTGCTTATAGTCGGCAAGAACAAGCTGGTGCCCGATACGGCGGCGGCAGTCGCCCGCATAAAGAGCGGACAGTGCGCAGGCGCCAACGCGAAGAGGCTGGGTTTCGATCTGCCCTGCGCGACCGACGGCGTATGCACGGACTGCAACCTTGAAAAGAGGATATGTTCCGTCACGGCATTCTTTGAAAGACCTTCCAAGGGACTGCGCAACACGTACGTAATACTCGTTGACGAGGAACTTGGGTACTGATCTTTATGCGCGTCTTTTGTTCGGCGTGCGTTGCCGACCTCCTGCCTGCAATACGGGCAATGTTGCGGCTAAAGCAGAGGACGGGCGTGACGTGCGCGGGAATGCGTATGGCTGACTTTGCGTGTGCGTTTGTCACAATACCTTATGACAATGATAATTTTATTGACATAATATGCACATATAATCTATAATGTAACCGAATAAAAGTAATTTCCGCAAGTTTTTCGCCGAACGGAGAAATCATGAGCAAGACTATAGTGGATATAGTGGTCATAACATACGCTGTGCTGGCATTCGCGTGTCTTCTGGCCTATCTTCCCAAAATTAAACAGTGCTTTTATTTCAGGAGCCGTATTCCCCGCAGGAAGGCTACAGAAAAGCGCAGAATATCAGTCATAATTCCCGCCCGCGGCGAAAGCGAAGTCATAGGCGACCTTTTTGCGAGCCTTGCCGTACAGGACTACGACGGCAGGCACTACGACGTGAACGTCATCGTCAACGAGGCGGACGACCCGACGGTGAGCATCGCCGCGTCATACGGCGCGAGGGTGTTTCTTGTGACGGGGCAGAAGTGCAAGGGCGACGCCATTGACGGTTACTTCAAACAGTTGACGGAGCAGGAGTTCGGAAAGTACGATGCGTTCGTGATTGTGGACGCCGACGCGGTGCTTTCCCCAGACTATCTGACCGAGCTGAACAATGCGCTCGAATATGACTGCGACATATACATCAGCCGCAAGCGCATAAAGAACTTTCTGGGCGGCAACAGGGACAGGACGGTATTCACCGCCTGCTCCGGTCTGACATATGCCCAGCTGGACGACCTTGCCAATATCTACCGCACGCGCAAGGGCATACCCATGAACATGTGCGGGCAGGGCATGATGATAAGAAGGCGGGCAATTTCCGAGATAGGCGGATGGCCGTACCGCACGCTCACCGAAGACTACGAAATGCGCATGGATTGCTTCCTTAAGGGATTTACCTCCATGTATTACCCCTATGCCGTAATTTATACGGAAGAGACGCTCACCCATTCGGCGGACTATATGCGCAGGCTGCGCTGGGTGACGGGATATTCGCAATGCGACAGAATGTATAAAAAGCGCATAAAGCAGAACGCGAGGGAGAGGGGCAGGCTCAACGAGGGCGAGTTTGAATATTTTTATATGCTCATACCCGTCATAATATTTCTTGTCCTCACCTTTGCCGTATCCTTTATCGGGGTGGCGTTCTCTGTCATTACGGCATTTGCCGGCGGCAACTGGCTGTATCCGCTTCTGCTTCTGATTGTGTTGCCCATGGGCATACTGTATACAATATCGGAGCTGTACGCAATACTGTGCATGGTTGCCATGCGCGACTCCTACAAGCGCATATCCCTGGGCGAAAAACTGCTCACGCTGTTCGTTGCGCCCTTCTATATGTGGGAATATCTTCCCATATTCATCCACAGCCGCTTCAAGGCAAAGCACGGGTGGGATTGGAAGCCCACGAAGCATGTCCGCTTCAAGGGTGCGAATGCCCTCGCTTCCCGTACGGTAAAGCTGCCCAAGCATACCGAGGAGGAAGAGGAGGCGGACTTTGAAGAAAAAATTGTCTGACGCCGCGGCGTAAGCATGATTTAACTGACGCAACCATAATTCGGCGCGGGGGAGTGTTTGAAAGTTCTCCGCGTCCTTCGTGTCAGACGCGACTTATGAACGGGCTCAAAAGTTATCGCTTGCAAAGCTGCATGGTGTATAATAATTACAAAGTTGCATAGAGTATAATAATTAAATAGTAAAAGCAAAACGGAGGTCAGTCCCGCAGTCGGGAATATGCCTCCGTCTTTTATATTTTGATTGTCTGTTTGACCTTTATTGCCTGACGGCAAAAAGTTTTTGCGCTGGCAAAGGGCGATATATTTATAAAATAGTCGTTATTATAAAAATAATCGTTGCCCCGCCCGGAACGGCTTTAAAGAAAAATGTTCAGAGCTGTTGCTCTGCCTTTCTGTCGGCAGAAACTGCCGTCGGGCTTTCTTGCTGTAATGCTTTCTGGGCAGAGCGTTTTCTTCTGTCGGGCAGATATTCAAGCAGCTTGCCGTATGCCTGCTCGTAACAGTCTTTCCACTCGCCCTCGCAGACTGCGTGCATGGCGGCAATTCGTTCCCTGCGCGCAAGCGACGCGTCGGGGAAAATCGCAGGGAGTATGTTTATGCGCAATTTTCTTATTCTTCCCTTGCCGTCCTTGTCAAACGTGCAGAAAATAGGCACGACGGGGACATTGTATTTTACGGCATAGGTGAACACGCCTTCCTTCATGGGGCGGGGTTTGGTGTAGTTCACCCACATAGCTTTTTCCGCGTAGAAGTTTATAATTTTTCCCTTTTTAAGCAGTCTTTCCATCTCTGCGTTCAGGTTCTTTGCCGCCGTAAAGTTGGAACTGAACGGCAACATGCCGCCGTGGCGTATTACGTGCCCTGCTATGCCCGTCTTGTTGTTTTCCTGCGTCATGGTGTGGTAACTGCGGAAGTGTCCCACCGCCTGCCTGACGAATAGGGTGTCCAGGTAGGAAAAATGATTGCAGACGCACAGCGCGCCCGTTTTCTTTACTGCCTTAAGGTTCTCTTTGCCCGTAACTTTTGCTCCGTAGGCAATTTTAAGCAGCGGAGGGGCAAATATCTTAAGGAATGTGCGCCAGAACGCGTTGAGCAGCACTTCGGGGAACTTTTTCCGGTATGCGAAGTCCGCGTCGGGGACTGTCCAGTTGTCGCCCGTGGGTATGTAATCGTAGTCGAACCTGCGGTATGCTTCCAGCGTATTCTGTATTCCCGTTCTCTTTTCAAGCACGGTGCGTTTTTCTCTCTTTGTATCCATACTATATATTTTAACAAAGTAAACGCCTGCTGTCAAGGGCAGACCGCAACTTGAGCGCCTGCGCTCGGGCGGCTGAAAACTCCTTCATTGCCGAAGTCTGTGCGGACAGAGCCGAAATGGCTGTCAGAGGCAGTGCATAAGGGGGGAGAGGTGTGGGTATGGGGCTTAAGGCGCACCGATAAAACTGAATATGCGCCGCGGCAAATGCCGCGGCGCTGAATGAGTAAATCAGGAAAGCGATGGGTAAATTCACGAAAGCGACTGAATGTATTCGTGCATGGCCATGGCAACTTTTTTGGATTGCTCTACGGCCTCCACAACCGTCTTTGCGCCCTTCACCACGTCGCCGGAGGCAAACACGCCCGCCCTCGTCGTTTCGCCCGTTTCGTTTATCATTGCCAGCCCGCGGGAGTTTATTTCCAGTCCCTCTGTCTGGGTGAGTATCATGTTGGACGGCTTCTGTGAAACGCGTATCATCTGGCCGTCCGCCCTTTTGTGTGTTGCCTTCTCGCTCCTGCGGCTTACCTTGTGGTTTTCGTCGCATTCCGTGTCCTTAAACCATACGCCCTCGTCGGTTATCTCTACGGGCGCCTTGTTGAACATGAACTCCGCACCCTCTATCTCCGCATATTCCTTTTCCTCGTTACTGGCGGTGAACCTGTCGGAACGCACGGTTATTTTCACGTCCTTCACGCCCATGCGCAGGGCGGTGCGCGCCACATCCATAGCCACGTTGCCCGCGCCTATGATTATCATGCTGTTGCCCATCTGCGCGCGGTAGGACTCCGGGTGCGCCAGGAAATGTATGCCGTAATGTACGTGACCGAGCGTCTCGCCCTTGATGTTCAGCGTTACGGGCCAGGAAACGCCCGTGCCTATGGAAATTGCCTTGAAGCCGTCGCGGAACAATTCCTCCACGCCGAACGCCTTGCCTATCGTTATGTTGAACCTGAACTTTATGCCAAGGCGCAGCATGAGCGTCTTGTACCTGTCTATTAGCGATTTGGGCAGTCTGAATTCGGGTATGCCGTAGCGCAGCACGCCGCCTATGTCCGCCTTGCTCTCGAAGACCGTCACGTCGTAACCCAGTCTGGCAAGCGTTATGGATATGGTGATTCCCGCAGGGCCCGAACCTATAACTGCCACCTTTTTGCCGTTTTCGGGCTCTCTCGTAAGGCGCAGATTGTCAAGATATCTTTCGGAGATGAAGTATTCTATTGTGGAAATCTCCACGGGCGAACTCTTTATGCCCTTTATGCAGTGCCCCTGACACTGTTTTTCGTGGTTGCATACAAGCGCGCAGACGGCAGACAGGGGGTTGTTGTCGAAAAGTATTCTGCCTGCTTCGTCAATGTCGCCGCGCAAAAATGCGGAAATAAACCCGGGAATATCCGTGTTGATCGGGCAACCAGTCCTGCACAGGGGCTTCTTGCAGTTCAGGCATCTCTTTGCTTCAGCTATTACGTTATGTGCCATAAGTGTCTCTTTTCCGTTCTCTTTAATGTGTTTCTGCAAGATTATAACACAGTCGCGAAAATTATTCAATCTTCGCCGCATATAATTTTACAGGCAATACTATCCTGTAAATTTTTTTACTGTATTGACACATACAATATGTTTTATTCGGAAAGTATGGCGGCGTTATAGTTACGGCGACGGAAATTTGCAGTCGGGTATTGCAATTTTGCGCAGACCGTGTTACTATCAAACCGACGGCTGTGTATTGACTGCCGCCGCAAATTAAAAACTTTCGGGGGAAAGGGAAAAATGGAATTGTTGCTTATCGTTGTGGGAGCGGCTGTCATACTTGCCTGCGCCTACGCGGCTTTCAACTACTTCACGGTGAAGAAGCTGAAAGAGGGAGATGAAAGAATGAAGGAAATTGCCGTTGCCATAAGGGTGGGTGCAAACGCCTTCATAAATTATGAATATAAAGTGGTCGGCGCCATCGGTACGGTTATCGCCATCCTGCTTGCGGCTTTCATAAGCTGGCAGACGGGCATAGCCTTTGCGATAGGCGCCGTAATGTCGGCATCGGCAGGATATGTCGGCATGAAGATAGCCACGTATGCCAACGTCAGGGTGGCGCATACCGCCGATGAGACGAGAAATATCGGCAAGACGCTCAAAGTTGCGTTCAGGGGAGGTTCGGTAATGGGACTGTGCGTTGCGGGTTTTGCCCTGCTCGGCATAGTCATAGTCTACCTTGCGTTCGGGTTGGCGGGCGGACAGATAGATGCGGTTGCCCTCGGCGAGGAGCAAAAATACTGGACGGGACTTAATGCCGGCTTCACTATGACCGTATCGGGATATGCCCTCGGCTGTTCGGTAATCGCCCTTTTCAACCGCGTGGGAGGAGGTATATATACCAAGGCGGCGGACATGGGTGCAGATCTCGTGGGCAAGACGGAGGCGCACATACCCGAGGACGATCCCAGAAATCCCGCAACGATAGCAGACAACGTGGGCGACAATGTGGGCGACGTGGCGGGGCTGGGCAGCGACCTTCTGGAAAGCTATGTCGGCGCTATAATGTCGGGCGTGATTCTTGCCTGCGAACTTTTTGCAAATCAGGCGGCGGCAAGCATCTCCGTTCAGTTGCTCAAGCTGCTCCTTCTCTTTCCCATAGTATTTGCAGGGTGCGGGCTGTTGGCGTGCGTTACGGGCATAGCCTACGTCCTCATAAAGCCAAGACTTTCCGAAAACGCGCATACGGAACTGAATTTCGCCACTTGGTTATCGGCGGGGCTTACTGTTATACTCTGCCTTGTATCGAGCGCGCTTATGTTTAAAGATGTCTCCGCGGAGGCGTTTGAGGAACTTGGCTTCGCGGCGGCGAACTATTCGCCGTGGATTGCGGCGCTGTTCGGCATAGTCGCAGGCATAGTCATAGGCATAATATCGGAACATTATACGAGTTATGACTGTAAACCCACTCGCAAGATAGCCGCCGCCAGTAAGGAGGGCGCGGCGCTGACCATAACACAGGGTATGGCGAACGGAATGATAAGCTGTATGCTGCCCGTCGTGGTACTCGGAGCGGCAATATACGGCTCCTACGCCGTTGCGGGAATGTACGGCGTGGCTTGTGCGGCGGTGGGTATGCTCTCATTCGTGGCTGCCACCGTATCGGTGGATACGTACGGGCCCATTTCTGACAATTCCGGCGGCATAGCCGAGATGGCGGGGCTTGACGAAGGGGTAAGGGAGATTACGGATAAGCTGGATTCAGTGGGAAATACCACCGCGGCGATTGGAAAGGGTTTTGCCATTGGCTCCGCCGCGCTTGCCGCATTGAGCCTCATGAGTTCCTATCTCTATTCCTTTGGCGGAATAGACGCATACGGGGCAATACTTCTGAACATCGTCAATCCCCTTACGCTCGTCGGCGCGATAGTGGGCGCGGCGCTTCCGTATATGTTCAGCGGAATGCTCATAGAGGCGGTTGCCAAGGCGGCAAGGAAAATGGTGGACGAAGTGCGCAGACAGTTCAGGGAAATACCCGGGCTGTTGGAAGGCAGGGCAAAACCCGATTACAGGACATGTATAGGCATATCGTCGCAGGGCTCGCTCCGCGAGATGAGAATGCCCTGCATAATCGCCATAATAATACCCGTCGTTTGCGGGTTTGTATTCGGCGCGGAATTTGTCGGCGGCCTGTTGATCGGCGCGACGATATCGGCAATAATGCTCGCAATATATACGGGCAATGCCGGCGGCGCATGGGATAATGCCAAGAAGTACATTGAAAGCGGCGGCATGGAAGGGTACGGCAAGGGCTCGCCCGCGCACGACGCTGCGGTGGTGGGCGATACCGTCGGCGACCCCCTCAAGGACACTGTGGGGCCTTCGCTGGATATACTCATAAAGATTATGTCGACTATTTCGCTTGTGCTGGTGGTCGTGTTCAGCGAATATAACCTGTTCTCGCTGTTCATGTAAAAGTGGAGGCAAGTATTCAGATTGCGTGCCGTGCTGCCAAGGAGGCGGCTGAAAACAGCGGCGTGCGGCGCGTAAGGCGGCAATAGCCGCAGCCGGACTGTCGGCGCATTGCAAAATTATTCAGATTAGGGGCGCAGAATATTGTCTGTGCCCCTTTGTCGTGGTATAATGCAGATATGTCAAGCGAAAAACTTCTCGGCACCGAAAGAATGTGGAAGCAGTGCCTTCGCATGGGGTTGCCGTGCGTGGCGGCGCAGATTGTCAACCTGCTGTACAATATAGTCGACCGCATATACATAGGACATATCGACGTAATCGGTTCCGTCGCGTTGGGCGGTATGGGACTCTGCACGCCCATACTAACGCTCATTGCGGCGTTTTCTTCCTTTGTTTCGGGCGGCGGCGCTCCGCTTGCCGCAAAGGCGCTGGGGGAGGGGGATGAAGCGCGTGCGCGGCGCATACTCAATAACGGCTTCGTCCTGCTGTGTGCGTTTTCCGTCGCGCTGGGGCTTGCTGCATACTTTGCCCGCAGACCGCTGCTCTTCCTGGTAGGCGCAAGCAACGCAAATTACGGTTATGCCGACGAATATCTGTCAATATATCTTACTGGTACGCTGTTCGTTCAGCTCAGCGTGGGGCTCAACACCTTCCTCACGGCGCAGGGCAGAAGCGGCTATGCAATGATAAGCGTGATTTCGGGCGCGGTACTAAACATAGGCCTTGACCCGCTGTTCATATTCACCTTCGGCATGGGCATAGGCGGCGCGGCGCTCGCCACGGTCATAAGCCAGTTCGTAAGCGCGCTGCTCGTCGTGGGCGGGCTGCTGGGCAAAAAGTCCGTACTGCGGCTGGAAGTACGCAGCATGAAGCCTTCCCGCGGGACGCTTGCTGCCATATTCGGGCTGGGACTTGCGCCCTTCGTGATGTCCGCTACGGAATCGGTGATAGGCTTTGTGCTAAACGGCAGGCTCAAGTATTACGGCGATATGCTGGGCGAAAACATCGGCGACAACTATGTCAGCGCACTCACGGTTTTGCAGAGCGTGATGATGTTCATAACCGTGCCCGTCCAGGGATTCACGCAGGGCGTCACGCCCATACTCGCCTATAATTTCGGCGCGGGCAACGGCGCGCGGCTCAAACGGGCATTTTTCATAACGCTTTGCGTATGCTGGGCATACTGCTGTCTGTGCTGTATCGTCATGATGAGCGCGCCCCGCCTTTTCGGCGTCATCTTTACGGACGATATGTCCGTCCTCTCCATCACGGACAAATATCTGCCCGTGTTCGTCTTCGGCATGCTCATATTCGGCGTTCAGCGCGCTTGCCAGACAACCTTTGTCGCCGTGACGGAGGCGAAGATAAGTCTCTTTATCGCCATATTGAGAAAGATAATTCTGCTTGTGCCGCTGGCGTTTATCTTCCCGCTCTTCATGGGTGTGGGCGGCGTCTATTGGGCGGAAGGAGTGGCGGACACAACCGCCGCCGTGCTGTGCGGCACAATCTTTTTTTTCCGCTTCCGCAAAATTCTTGCAAAAACATATGCCCGCGGGCAGTCGCTGCAGGCATAAAAGTTTAACTTAAGGTTTAGAAATCAAGATATAGTAAGGGGGATAGTATGTCAGGTATATACACATCTGCCGACCAACTGATAGGGCGCACGCCCCTTCTGGAGCTTAAAAAAGTACAGGCGCTTAAGGGGTATAAGGCAAAAATTCTGGCAAAGCTGGAGTGTTTCAATCCCGCAGGTTCCGTAAAGGACAGGGTTGCAAAGGCAATGCTCGACGATGTCGAGGCAAAGGGGCTGCTCTCCCGCGGGGGAGTTGTCATAGAGCCGACTTCCGGCAATACGGGAATTGGTCTTGCCTCCGTCGCGGCGGCGCGGGGATATAAGGCGATTATCGTCATGCCCGACAATATGTCGGCGGAGCGCATCGCGCTTATGAAGGCGTACGGCGCCGAAGTGGTGCTTACGGACGGAAAACTTGGCATGGCGGGCGCGATACGCCGCGCGGAGGAACTTAAAAATACCATTCGCGGCAGCATAATCGCGGGGCAATTCACAAATCCCGCCAATCCGCAGGCGCATTTTCAGACTACGGGTCCCGAAATCTACGCCGATACAGACGGCGCCGTGGATATTTTCGTGGCAGGCGTCGGCACGGGCGGAACGCTCACGGGGGTGGGCAGATACCTCAAATCGCGCAACGACGCAATATCCGTCGTGGGGGTGGAACCGCGCGATTCCGCCGTGCTTTCGGGCGGCAAGGCGGGTGCACATACCATTCAGGGCATAGGCGCGGGCTTCGTGCCCGAGGTGCTGGATATGTCCGTCTGCGACAGGGTGATTGCCGTCGGCGGGGAAGAGGCTTTTGCGGCAAGCAGAATGGTGGCGCGCACGGAGGGGTTGCTTGTGGGCATTTCTTCGGGCGCGGCGCTGTGCGCGGCAATGACCCTTGCCTCCGAAGAAGAAAATGAGGGCAGGACGATAGTCGTACTCATGCCCGACTCGGGCGAAAGATATATGTCCTCCGGTCTGTTTAACAGCGTTTCCGGGGACTGAGCCGACGGGTTACTATGGGCGTCGGACAGAGTAACGCGTGCGGCGCAGGCTGACGCTATTTTCCTCGCACGGAAGGCGGTTCAGACACAACGGAATACTGTTCGGACGCAACAGATTAAAGACATGCTTAAGTTGGGATAAAGCCGAAACAGGCAAAAATATAAGGACCTCCGCGGTATTGCGACGGAGGTCCTTTTCATGCTCTTATTTTTGCCTTGAATGGCTGTGATTTTCATAAACTTAAGCCGCATTCGCCTGCTTGGTGCTTGAGTGTCAGAGTTTTACGGAGCTGACCGAACTAAGCGTGTAGTCCAGCGTGCCGAGCGCGAACGCAAGGGGAGTGCGTACCCTCAGGAGCAGCGACCTTGCGGCATTCACGTCGTCGTTTTCCACTGCCGCATACCACAGCAGGTCGTTCTGACCGCCCATGTCCGCCTCAAGCGAAAGGCTGACTGCGTTGTAACGGTAAGTCCTTGCCGCGCCGTCGTCGTTCGTGCCGCTCTCGACGAAGATGTAGGGCGAAGCGGCGCTCAGCGCGTCTATAATCTTCTTCTGCTCTGCCGCGTTGGCGTCAAGCTGGGCTGCCTCCGCACACGTTGCCTGAACGGTCTGCACATTTCCCGCCTCGGGCGAGAATACGTCGAACAGGTACGACGTGCCGCCTGTCTTGTTGAAGGCCCTGACAGCCGCGCGCAGCTGGAAGTTTTCAAAGAGGGAATAGTCCTTGTCGCCCGTCAGCGAAACGCTTTCGGTGCTGTCCTGACTGCCCGCCTTCTTTACGGTAACGGTAGCCTGCGTGCAGTCGCGGTTATAATAAGTTACATATTCGGCGTCAACCACCGCGCACATATCCTGCACGGAGGAGGGGTTAAGCGTAGCGGGGGACGTGCTTGTCACGTCGTGATAGGAATATACGGGCTGGAGATTGCCTTCCGCCATGCGGAATTTGGTGACGGTCGTTATGCTGTCGTCAAACTGCACTTTTTCGCCCGTGGCTGTAAGCGTATATGTCCCCGAAAGGGAAAGCTGCGTTTCGTAGACGTATACGGGTTCGGTTGCGTCTGCCGAACGGTAAGCTTCGGGGATGTCCGCACCGTTCCAGTCGTATGCCGCCTGCATATAGAATTTCGTTGTATATGTTCCGCCGTCGTTGTACGACACGGAGAACGTGCCGTTATTGCCGGCGGCAAAGGTTACGTCATACATGGCAACTTCTGCGTTTTCCTGCCAGAAGGAAGCGTAAGCAGATTCCACGTTTACAGTATTCCTTATGTTCCAGTTTGCAAGCGTGGAAACCTTGGCGGAGAGGGGTGTACCCGCACAGCCCGCAAGGCTGAAAACGCTGCCTGCCGCAAGCAGGGCGGCAATAATTTTTATCGTGCCTTTCATACGCCCTATTATAGCATATTATTTTTGCAAAGTGCAAACTTTTTATGCGGTAAATGTGGAAAAATTGCCCTTTGCTGTGCTATAATAGAGGCATATATTCAAGGGAGAAAGACATGATAAAGGCATACGTTGCGCCCACTCTTTCGGCGGCGTTTTCACAGTTCAGAAGGATAATGGCGGAAGAACACGCCGCCGCCCGTCCCCGCAATGTGATAGTCTTCTGCGAGGACAGGCTTTCGCTCGTGGCGGAGCGCGCTCTGTGCGAGGAAGTTGGCGGCTCCTTCACGGCAAGCGTGTACACCCTTTCGCGCTTTCTCGCCGCGGAGGCGGGCAGGGCGGACAACGTGCTGTCCAGCCAGGGTTCGGCAATGGTTCTCCGCACGATAATAGACGCAAACGCGGACAAGCTCAACCTCCTGCGCCGTCTTTCGGCGGCAGGCGCGGCACAGCAGGTGTACGATACGATAGCTCTCCTGTATTCTTCGGGGGTGTCTGCGGCAGACATTGCGGATACCCCAGCCGACGGCGAACTGCTCAGGCGAAAACTCTCCGACCTTTCACTGCTGTATTCTGAATATGACAGATATCTCGAAGAACACGGTCTCACGGACAGAAACGCATATCTTCGCAGGCTTCCTCATGTAATAGCCGCCTCTCCGCGCATAAAGGGCGCGCACGTTCTCTTTCTGGGGTTCCAGGCTTTCACCGCTTCGGTCAGGGAGTGCGTCCGTGCCTGTATGCTGGCGGCGGCCGACGTGAGCGGACTTTTCATAGGCGGCAGGGAGCAATACTATGTCAACCGGGCGTGGTCGGCATTTGCAGGGCTTGCGGGCGAATGCGGCAGGCGCGCGGACATAATCAATCTGCCGTCCGACAGGGCAGAGGCGGCGGAACACTTAAGGAAGTACATTTTTGACTCCATGTCCTTCCACAACGCGCCCGTGTGCAACGCACAGGGCAGGGTTTCGCTGACCGTCGCATCTGACGAGGTGGCGGAGTGCGACTTCATCGCTTCGCGCATTGTTTCGCTCGTGTCAAAGGGCGGACTGCGCTACCGCGAAATTTCCGTAATGCTGCCCGACATACCCGCCTATCAACCCGTGCTGGAGCGCACTTTCCGCGCCTACGGCATACCGTTCTATGCAGACAGGCGCTATCCGCTCATATCCCACCCCGTGTGTACATTTCTGCTCGGGTATCTGCGCTGTCTCTCGGACGGTTGCCGCCTGCAGAGCGTGACGGAAGTCATCTCTTCGCCGCTCTTTCTGTCAAAAGTCCCCGGTGGAAATGCGCGCAGGGACAAGGACGAGTGCGTGAACTACCTCCTGCGTGCGGCTTCCTCCCGCGGGGGAATAAAGCGCGCGCTCAACCCACGGCTTTTTGAACAGTCGGGGACGGATATTTCCGCCGTTTCAAGGATACGCGAAACCTTCCTCGGCGGACTTAAATTGCTGGAAAGTTATAAAAATTCTGACATGATTGCAGGGCTTTCTGCGCTTGCGGAATATTTCGGCGTGCGCCAGACGCTTGCCGATGCGGGCGAAGAAAAGTCGCTTGAAGCATATCCCTCCGTAGCCGCCATGAACGCGCGCGCATACGACGCCGCGATAGCCGTGCTTGAGGAGGCAGGCAGACTGACGGGCGGTGCAAAAATGCCCGTCGCAAGGCTTGCCGCAATGCTAAGAAGCGGCTTTACGGCGGCAGAAATATCGCTCATTCCGCCAAAGCAGGACGCCGTATTCGTGGGCGACCTTGTCACCACTGCCAACACGGGCAGTAAATATCTGTTCGCCGCGGGACTGACGGACGGCGTTCCCTCGTCCACGCAGGACACTGCCATCCTCACCGACGGCGAGCTTAAGTCGCTGGAAAAACTTCATCTTGCCGTGTCGCCCAAGATAAGCGAGCTAAACGACAGGGTAAGGGAGATGACCGCCCTCAACCTGTGCGCTTTTTCGCGCGGACTGTATGTCGTATATCCGCTGCGCAAGGGCGGGGAGGAGTGCGCCAGGAGCGAAGTTGCGGACTACGTCTGCCGTCTGTTCTCGCAGGACGGGGCAAACATCACGCCCGCGCCCGCAGACTGCGGCGATGCCGACTTTACGCGCAATATCGGCTATTTTTCCCGCCCCATGCCCGCACTAAGGCGGCTGGCTGCATATCTCAAGGGACAAAACTTACAAAAGGACGAGGCCAATGCGGCGGCAAGGGATATTCCCGTCGACAGGTATTCCGCGGTATATCTCGCGATTGCCGATTACGCCGCCGAAAAGGGCGATGCATATGTCGGGGCGGCGCTCGACTCCGTGTATAACTTTTCGCCCGAAAAGCGTGCGCTTAAAGACGGAGCAAAACTGTACGGCAGGACGCTTTCGCCCACCACGCTGGAGACATATTTCGGTTGCCCGTACAAGTGTTTCATGTCGCGCGGGCTGAGGCTCGCGGAGAGGGCGGAAGAATCGCTCCGTCCCCTCGACAGCGGACTTTTCATACACTCCGTGCTGGAAAATTCGGCGCGGCAGATGGGCAGCTTTACCTCCGACGAGGACTGCGAACGCTTTGCCCGCGAGCAGGCGGCGGAGCTTTTGCAACAGCCGCAGTTTTCGGCTATTTCGGCGGACAAGCGGGGCGAATATGCCGCCCGTGCGCTTGCGGAGGAGGCGGCGATGGTCACCGTCGGCGCATACAGACAGGTTAAAAATTCCCGTTTCAGGGTGGAGGCTGTGGAAGTGCCCTGTCGCATAACCGTGGGCGATGTCTCGCTCGGCGGGCGAATAGACAGGGTGGACAGCTGCGACGACATGGTGCGCATAGTAGACTATAAGACGGGCACGCCCAAGTATGGCGCAAGCGCATATTACATGGGTCTGGACCTTCAGCTTCCGCTGTATCTTCGCGCGGCGGCGAAGGGAAGAAGGGCGGCAGGCGCGTACTATTTCCCCGCCAAGGCGGAATACTCCTCCTCCGGCGTCGGCGCGTTCACGCTTGCAGGATTCATGGACGGCAGCGAGGAAGTCGTAAGAAATTCCGACACGCTTGTAGAGGGAAAGCAGAAAAGCGAGTATGTAGGGGCATACCTCAGCGGCAACAGGTCGGACAATGTAATGCAGACGCAGGACTTTGAAGATTTTCTCGATTACTCTCAGCTCATCGTCTCGCGCGGGGCGGAGGAGATGTTCGGCGGAAATATAACGCCTTCCCCCGCAGAGGGCGCGTGCAGCTACTGCAAGTATGGCGGGCTGTGCGGGTACGACGTAAAAAAGCAGGGCGCGCGGCAGGAAGTAAAGGTAAGCTGCAGGCAAATTGCGGAGATAGTCAGGGACAACAGGGAGAAGGGAGAATGAACAGGACGCAGGAACAGCTTAAGGCGATTGCGGCGCGCGGCAAAGTTATGGTATCTGCCTCCGCCGGGGCGGGCAAGACTTCCGTGATGATACAGCGGCTTGCGGACATAGTGGCGTCCGGCGTGTCGCTTGACAGCGTGCTTGCCGTGACCTTCACCAAAAAGGCGGCGGCGCAGATGAAGTCGAAGCTCCGCACGGAGCTGGTCGCAAGACTGAAGTCATGCGACGAAAAGACTTCTGCACACATAAGGGAACAGCTGGGCAAACTCAATCAGGCGGACATAAGCACCATTCACTCCTTCTGCGGAAGGCTGGTGCGCACGTATTTCTATGTCCTTGACGTGGACGCCGCCTTCGAGATAGCCGCCGACGGCGCGGAGACGGCACAGCTCATGGAAGGGGCGATGGACTCGCTGATGACTGCCCTTTACGACAGGGACGACGAGGACCTCACGTATGCGCTCGAAAGACTGCGCTCGGGAAGGACGGACGGGGAGTTGAGAAGACTGCTGTTAAGGGCATATTCAAAGGTGCGCGTTCTGCCCGACTATGCGGAAAAATTGCGCTCTCTTCAGGGCAAGACCTGTTCGGAGGAGGGATTTTGCCTCGTTTCGTCAGCATATGCCGAATGGCGCAGGGGGCGCTGTCTGTGGCTGAAGGGTATGCTCGACTCGTTTGCGGAGCAAAACACTCCGCCCGTAAATGCGGAGCAGTACCTTGCGCTTTTGGACGAGGCGTCGGCTACGCTCGCCGCCGTGGCGCAGTCGGAGGACATATTCAGCCCGCTGCCGCCCCTCGCAAGCGCGAAAAAACCGCGGGTATGCGCCCAGGCGGCGGAATACGACGCCCGCTTTGCAGGGGTCATCAATGCCGTGCGTGAGCAGTACAAAAAGCTCAACGTGCTGGGCGAAGAGCAGGACGAGAGGGAAAAGTATTTTCAAAGCCTGCGCCTTGCAGGGGCGTTCGGCAGACTGCTGGAGGGGTTCGACAGGGAATATGCCGCCGCCAAGCGGGAGGAAGGCAAGCTTGACTATAACGACCTGGAACAGTACACATACTCCCTGCTCACAAAAGGGGACGGCGATATCGTAAGGCAGATAGGCGAGAAATATTCCTACGTGTTCGTCGACGAGTATCAGGACGTCAACCCCATTCAGGCGGCAATAATAGACCTTGTCGCGCGGGGCGACGTGTTCACCGTGGGCGACGTGAAGCAGGCAATTTATGGGTTCCGCGGCAGCAAGGCAAAGATATTCACCGACAAGTGCGCGCAAGCGGAAGGTGAGGGCAACCACATAATTCTGCCCGACAACTTCAGAAGCAGCCGCGCCGTGATAGACTTTGTCAATGCCCTCTTTCCCTCGCTCATGAAGCCGCCGTTTTCTACTATCGACTACTCTCGCGGCAATGCAATGCGCGGCGGGTCGCGCTACCCGCAGGAAATGTACGGCAGGGCGCAGTTCTGGCTGTTCG
Source organism: uncultured Clostridia bacterium (assembly GCA_944368635.1). Taxonomy (GTDB): domain Bacteria; phylum Bacillota; class Clostridia; order Christensenellales; family Borkfalkiaceae; genus Coproplasma. The sequence continues at coordinate 13,309 of CALVXA010000005.1, read as the reverse complement.
ACAAGTCGGCGGAGGAAAAGCCGACTGCGCAGGGCGTATATTCCGTCGCGCAGGCCGGCAGCGAGGGCGAGCGGCTGTCTGCCGGCAGCCTTGCCGTCGTGTCGCTCGTGGCAAGGGAACTCAATGACAGCTGGTACGACCCGGACGACGGGCAGGTAAAGCGCGTCAGACCGCGCGATATATGCGTGCTTACAAGAAAGCGCGCCAACGCCGCCGTTCAGGCGATAATGCGCGCCCTCTCTTCCGCAGGCTATCCCGTCGCGGGCGTTGCGGAAAAGAATATATGCGAGATGTCAGGCATACGCAAAATGTGCGACGTGCTGTCCTATATAGACAATTCGTTGCAGGATATCCCCATGGTATCCGCCATACTCTCCCCGTTAGGCGGGTTTGACGAGCAGGAGCTTGCCGCCATCAGGTCAGGCGCTGGCAGAATGCCGTTCGGCAGTACCTTCCGCGACGTGATTGAAGCATATATGCGGGGCAAAGGCGCGCTTAAGGGCAAGTTGGAGGCGTTTTTCAGCGAAATTGAAAGGCTGCGCTCACTTTCGGATTATATAGGCGCGGCTGCGCTCATGGACGAAATAATGTCGGGCGGCGGGTTTGCAGGCATCTTTGCCTCAGCCGAGGAACAGTCCGCGATACGCAGGTTGCGGGCAGAGGCGTTTACCCCGCGCGGGGAATTGTCGCTCACTGCATTCATGCAGAGGCTGCGCGCGGAAAACTTCGTGGTCACCATGCCCTCGGCGCAGACAGGCGACAGCATAACGGTAATGACCATACACGCCTCCAAGGGTTTGGAATTTCCCGTCGTCATTGTCGCGGACATCTCCGAAGAATACCGCGAGAGGGGCGCGGAGGTAATGCCCTTCGACGAGGACTGGGGCTTTGCGCCCTACTATTACGACGGTTCGACCCGTTCCTATTCGGATACGCTCTTAAGGAGGGTTGTAAAGCAGAGGGAGCAGGCAGAAGAGGTGGCAAACGAGATAAATCTGTTCTACGTCGCCTGCACGCGCGCAAGGTATGCCCTGCACGTGCTGTGCGGCAACAACGATTACAGACAGGAAACTGCCCCCGTGGCGCGCAGCTACTCCGGCTTTTTCGACATATCCAGGTTCAACCCCTCCGTGATAGAGGTCAAAAATGTAATCTCCGACAGCGCAGGGGAGGAAGTGCGCATAGACACTTCCCGCGCGGACGGGGAAATATATTCCGAACTGCGCGCGCGCTTCGGCGAGGCGTACCCCTACGAGAGCGGCGCCGACCTGCCCGTAAAGAGCTCGGCTTCCCGCCTGATACGTTTCGATGCGGAAGACGATATCTCCCGCAGACTGTTTGCCGAGGAGCCGTCTTCTGTCGGCGCTACGGGCATAGAGCGCGGCATTGCCTACCACAGGTTTCTTGAACTCTGCGACTTCTCCGTGCGCGACAGACAGGGCATATCCCGAATGATTGACGGCTGGCTTGCGGACGGAAAAATCACGAGGGAACAGAGCGACCTGCTGGACGCGTCGCAGCTGGAAAAGATACTCTCCATGCCCGTATTGTCTTTCGGCGACGACGTGCGCCTTTACAGGGAGCGTGAATTCATATGCCGCCTGACGTCCCGCGGCTACCGTGCGCTGGAGCGGGGAGAGAAGGCGGACTTCGGCGTGGGCGAGGAGGATGGCAACGGCGTGATAGTGCAGGGCGCAATAGACCTGCTTGTCCTCCGCTATGACGGCGACAAACCTGTGGGCGCGCAAATAATCGACTACAAATTTTCATCGCGCGACGACAATTATATACTCACCCGCTATGCCCCGCAGCTGCGCCTTTACAGGCAGGTGGTGCGCACCGTCTGCAATCTGCCCGACGACTGCGTATCCACCACCATTGTCAACATCTTTGCGGGTACAAGCATAGAAGTGGACGCCTGAAGCACAAATTTTCCCCAAAAACGGCACAGACGGACGTATTCCGCACTGCGGTTATGGCTATAATTCGTGCGTATGGAACGTTTTGTTATGCTGCTTGACGACATTTTCTCCTCGGCAAAAAGGGCAGATTTCGGCACGCTTGCCCTTATCGATATTGTCAGCTTTCTGTCGGTATGCGCCGTATGCCTCATCGCGTGCATCTCTTCGCGCAGACTGCGCAGCGTCGGCAAAAGACCCTTTCTGCACCTCGTCAATGCCTTTGCGGCAGTCACGCTGGCGGTGTTTTCGTTGCGCTACAGCCTTTCGGGGGCAGTGTTCGCCGCGGTAGCCGTCTGGCTTACGGGTTACCTCGTCTACGGCGTGCTGTGCGCCCTTTCGCACCGCAAGCGCTCGCCCCAACCGCCGCCCGTGCGCGTAATTGCGGAAAGGGAAAAGGCCCCCGTCTGTCCGCGTCCGCATACTTCGCCCGCACACAGCGCAGTGCGGCTTGAACACGCGCTGTCCATAACCGACCGTCTGCTTGCCGCCAATCCCGGCAGGGGCGACCGACAGGAGCTGGAAAAGATGCGTACTGCCCTCACGCTTCTGAAAGTAAAGGGCTCGCTTTCGCCCGACGACGGCGAAGCGCTCAACGAGATATTCAACGCCCTTTTAAAGCTCATGGCAAAGTACAACGTCTGACTCGATTTTAACCGTTGCATCCATCCATGCGTTCGCGTGTATAAATCCGCAGTATTTCAGACACAGGTATTTTAGACACGGTTTAAGCATCGTCCCGTTATTTAAGCGTCTCCCCGTTGCGCAAAATGCGCAACGGGGAGACGCTTTTCTGAATTTTAGTTTAATTTTTTATACGATTTATCTATATTGCCGCATTGTGCGGCGTTGCGGGTTATATTTTCTGCGTTCTTCCGCAATGTCGTCGGCGCACCCGCCGAAGGGGATATGCAGTCAGGGCGCAGTGTGTTCAGTCGGCTGTTGCTTGTCGCCGTCCGCCTGACACAGTGCGTGAATGAACATATCCCTTGCTGCGATTGCCGCGCGGGAGCGCGTCCTGACAATTACGGCGTCGCCCGCCGAAATACAGCCGAAGTCGTATTTTTTCGCGCCTATCTTCGCGCTGGCAAGCTCAAGTCCGTGCGTTTCAATTTCCTTAAGGTATCCCAAAAATTTTCCGTCTTCGTCAAATGCCGCCCTGCCCAGCTTAAGTCCGCCTGTGCGGCAGGGCTTTTTCTGCGCCCGCTTGCACACAATTTCCCTGCCGAAAATCGCGTCCTCCGCCCTTACGTACAGTTCACGCAGGTTGTCGTCCGCAACTACAAGTCCCGTAATTCTGCGCCCGTCGCTCGTCACCGAAAGTATAACTCCGTCGCCGCCGTTTATGCTTGCTTTCTGTCCCAGAAGTCTGCTTATTTTCATATCCCTTTCACCTCTTGCTTTAACTTATTTTGCACGCGTCCTGCGCATTACGAAAAAATTTGACTTATACTGTCGATTGTTCACATACGGGCGTCGGGGCACAAAAGTTTACAGTTGACTTGACATGTGTAAAGTTTTAATGTATAATGCACTACAAGAATTAAAAAAAGGCGGCAAAACAGGCGGCATTATGCAGGAAATAAAGCTAAGATATGACGTTATAATAGTCGGAACGGGCGTGGCAGGGCTTAACTGTGCGCTCAACCTTCCCCGCGAAAAGAGCGTGCTTGTAATATGCAAGCGCAAGCTCAAGGAGTGCGACAGCTATCTGGCGCAGGGCGGAATATGCAGGCTGCGCGGCGACTTCGACTATGACAGCTATTTCGAGGATACCATGCGCGCGGGACATTACGAAAACAATCCCGCCGCGGTAGAGAGCATGATTCGCGGCTCGCAGGAAATAATCGGCGACCTCGTGAATCTGGGCGTGGAATTTGCACGCGAAGAGGACGGGTCGTTCGCCTACACCAAGGAAGGCGGACATTCCGCGCCGCGCATATGCTATCACGAAGACAGCACGGGCAAGGAGATTACCACGACGTTGCTGAACGCGGTAAAAAAGCTCCCCAACGTGACGCTTGCCGAAAGGATAACCATGCTGGACATAATTGAATGCGACAACGAGTGTTACGGCATCGTCGCCATGGACAATAAAAGCCAGGAAGTTTTCAACATTTTCGGCGACTACACCGTGCTGGCTACGGGCGGCATAGGCGGCGCGTTCGGCAATACCACCAATTTCGGCATACTCAAGGGCGATTCTCTGGCAATCTGCCTCGACCACGGCGTGGCTGTGGACAGGATAGATTACATTCAGGTACACCCCACCTCGCTGTACTCGCGCAAACGCGGCAGAAGGTTTTTAATCTCCGAATCTGTCAGGGGCGAAGGCGCGGTACTCCTCGACAAGAATTTCAACCGCTTCACGGACGAGTTAAAGCCCCGCGACGTGGTAAAGGACGCAGTCTTTGCGCAGATGAAGAAGGACGGAACAAAGTTTGTCTGGCTGGATATGCGCAAAATTCCCGCGGAAAAGATAGCCGCTCACTTCCCCGCAATCGTGCAGAGGTGTAAGGAAGAGGGGTACGACGTATTCAAAGAGTGCATACCCGTAGTTCCCGCAATACACTACTTTATGGGCGGAATAAGGAGCGACCTTCGCGGCAGGACGACTATGAACCGACTTTATGCCGTGGGCGAGACGTGCTGCAACGGCGTGCACGGCAAGAACAGGCTGGCGTCCAACTCACTGCTCGAAAGTCTGCTGTTTGCAAAGCGTGCGGCGCAGGACATTGCCGCAGGCTATGCGCCTTCGGACAGACAGAAGGAGGCGCAGGCTGTCGGTCGGCTGGACGGGGAGAAGTACAAAAAGCCCGCAAAATTGCTTGAAAAGTATAAAAAGCACGTTATAAAGGCAGTAAAGGCGGCGCGCGAAGGCAAGGACTACAACGAAAACTACAAGGAGAACTGACAGATGAATAACCTCACCGAAAAGATGATTATGGACAGGCTGATACAGCAGGCGCTCGAAGAGGATATCGGCAACGAAGACGTCACCACCAACGCCGTAATGCCCGAATACAAGAAGGGCATGGTAAAGCTCATTGCCAAGCAGGACGGCGTAATCTGCGGACTCAACGTCTTCGAAAGGGCGTTCAAACTCCTTGACGAGAACACCAACGTGGCAAGGTTTGTAAACGAGGGCGACACGGTGAAAAAGGGACAGAGGGTTGCCGTCGTTTCAGGCGATATCAGGGTATTGCTCTCGGGCGAGAGAGTGGCGCTCAACTATCTTCAGAGGATGAGCGGCATAGCCACTTATACGAGGAGCGTCGTCAGACTGCTTGAAGGCTGCAGGACAAAGCTGCTGGATACCCGCAAGACAACGCCCAATATGCGCGTGTTTGAAAAGTATGCCGTAAGGGTGGGCGGAGGCAACAATCACCGCTACAACCTTTCGGACGGCGTGCTTCTTAAGGACAACCACATCGGCGCGGCGGGCGGCGTTAAAAAGGCGGTGGAAATGGCAAGGGCATACGCCCCCTTTGTCCGCAAGATAGAGGTGGAAGTGGAAAACCTGGATATGTGCAGGGAAGCGCTCGAAGCGGGCGCCGACATTATAATGCTGGACAATATGTCCGTGGAGGACATGAAGGCGGCAGTAAAGATGATTGACGGCAGGGCGGTAACGGAGTGCAGCGGAAACATCACGCTTGAAAACATAGCCGCCATAAGGGAAACGGGCGTGGATTACGTTTCGTCGGGCGCGCTCACCCACTCCGCTCCCATACTCGATTTGTCGCTCAAGGAACTCCGTCCCGAGGAGGACGCAAGGTGAAAGCGCAGGAAAGGCGCGATGCGATAGCCGGATATCTCGCAAGTGCGGATAAGGCCGTTCCCGCCTCGACGCTTGCCGAAAAGTTCGGCGTTTCGCGCCAGGTAATAGTGCAGGACATCGCCATTCTGCGCGCAAACGGCTGCGACGTCATATCCACCAGCAGGGGATACGTCGTGGACGGCGGCGGATTGGCAAGCAGGGTATTCAAGTGCCGCCACACCCTCGAAGAGCTGGTGAGGGAGGCGGAGATAATAATCTCCGGAGGCGGCAGGATAGAGGACGTGTTTGTAAGTCACAGGGTTTACGGCAGAATTTCTGCCCGCCTCGGACTTACAAGCGTTACCCACGCGGAGGAGCTGTACCGCTCGCTCAAGTCGGGCGCGTCCAAACCGCTCATGAGCGTGACGGACGGCTATCACTATCATACTGTCTGCGCGGAGAGCGAAAGCGCGCTGGACGGAATAGAGAAAGCTCTGCGCTCGGCAGGGTTTCTGATAGAAATTTAACAGATGCAAATTCAGTCCGCCACGGCGCCCCGTTAAGCAAGGCGCCATGTCGGGTTCAAAATAACACTTAAGGATAACGGATGGAAAGCTTAAAGAACAAAATATTTTCGGGCGAGAGGGCGCTCTTCTTTGCCAGGGATCTGGAGCTGAAGGAATGCACGTTCGCAGACGGCGAATCGCCCCTCAAGCACAGCAGGAACATACTTATATACGATACAACTTTCAACTGGAAATATCCCGCATGGTATTCTGAAGACGTAAGAATACGGGACAGCGTGCTGAACGTCACTGCAAGGGCGGGAATATGGTACACGCGCGACGTTTCGCTTATCGGCTGCGACATTCAGGCGCCCAAGACGTTCCGCCGCAGCTTTGGCATAAGAATTGAAAACTGCACCATGCCGAATGCGGAAGAGACGTTATGGTGGTGCAGCGACGTAAAGATAAAGAACGTAAAGGCAAAGGGCAACTACTTTGCCATGAACGCTTCCCGCATAGAGGCGGAGGGGCTGGAACTGGACGGCGATTACTGCTTCGACGGCGCGAAGGAGGTCACCGTATCCTCCTCCAGGCTGATGTCCAAGGATGCGTTCTGGAACTGCTCCGACGTGACCGTCAGGGACAGCGTCATATGCGGCGAGTATCTCGGCTGGAATTCAAAAAATCTCACCTTTATAAACTGTACGATAGAAAGTCTTCAGGGACTGTGCTTCGTGGAAAATCTGAAGCTCATAAACTGTACGCTGAAAAATACCACTCTGGCTTTTGAATATTCCACGGTGGACGCGGATATCGTAGGCAGCGTGGACAGCGTAAAAAATCCTGCGGGCGGCAGGATATGCGCCGACGGCTATGGCGAGATAATTTTGGAAGCGGACAGGGTTGACACGTCCGCAACGGAGATAGTGACGCGTGGAAGATAAGTTCGGCTTTGACGTGCTGACGGACAGACGCGGCACAAATTCGCTTAAATGGGACGTGAAGGAGGGCGAGCTTCCCCTCTGGATAGCAGACATGGACTTTGCCTGCGCGCCCTGCATACGCAATGCAGTCGTAAGAAGGGCAGAGCACGGCATTTACGGCTACACAATAGTGCCTGAAGAGTGGGCAAATGCGTATGTCTCATTCTGGCGCAGGCGCTACGGCTGGGAGATGAAGGGTGAGTACCTGACCTTCACTACGGGAATAGTGCCCGCCATATCCTCGCTTGTAAAGCGGCTGACAAACGTCGGCGACAGCGTTGCGCTCTTTACGCCCGTGTACGACATATTCTTTCACAGTATTGAAAATGCGGGCAGGCATACTCTGGAGGTGCCCTTAAAATACGACGGCGAAGAATATTCCATAGATTATGCCGACCTGGAAGAAAAGCTCTCCCGTCCGCTGACGACATTGTTCATACTCTGCAATCCTCACAACCCGTGCGGCGTGGTCTGGACGGCGGAAGAACTTGGCAGAATAGCTTCGCTCTGCGCGCGGCACGGCGTGACCGTCATTTCGGACGAGATTCACGGTCCCGTCACGGACGAGGGGGTGCGCTATACCCCGTTTGCCGGAGTAAGTGCGGAGGCGGCGGACATAAGCGTTACCTGCCTTTCGGCAAGCAAGGCGTTCAACATCGCGGGGTTGCAGTCGGCGGCAATCTATGCCGAAAACGCCGTCATCCGCAACAAGGCGGTCAGGGGCGTCAACTCCGACGAGGTTGCCGAACCCAACTGCTTTGCCATAGCGGCAACCGTGGCTGCGCTCAACGAAGGGGAGGAGTGGCTGGATGCGGCGCGTAAATACATAGCGCAAAACAAGGCCTTTGCGCGCGACTACATTGCCGCCGCCATTCCGCAGATAAAGTGCGTCAGAATGAAATGCACCTATCTCATGTGGCTGGACTGTTCGGCTTTCTGCTCCGACAGCGTCGACCTCGCGCAGTTCATACGCGCAAAGACGGGACTTTTTCTCTCCGACGGCGCTGAATACCGCGGCGACGGCAGATATTTTCTCCGCATGAACGTCGCCTGCCCCCGCGCAAGGCTCGCCGACGCCCTTGAAAGGCTTGAAAGGGCAGTCCGTGAATATATTTCACGCGGATGACAGCGCTACATAATAGTTAAGGCATATACGGGAAAAGCTCCCCGTATATGCCCTTTTTATTCGTTCATTTCAGGCTGAACGGCAGTCCGTTTCAGATTATACTGCATATATGCCGCATATTCTGACTTTGCCCCGCATATATGCCGCAGGCAGTCTACCGCTTAAGGCTGTATTTGTGCCCGTCAAAGGCGACTATGCCGCGCTTTTTTAGCTTTTCGAGCATATTCACCGCCCTGTCAGTCGGCAGGTTGACATATGCCGCAAGTTCCCCGGCGCCCGCCCTGCGTTTTTCCGTAAGATAATCGACCACAAGCGAGTACTGCAGCTGTCCCGGCGGTTCGTCGCCCGCGGCGCGGCCGCCCTTCCCGCCCGTAAATTTAAGCGTGAACTCAATTTCGTCGGGGTCGAACCGTTCCTCTATTTTCGGCTGTTCCCAGCCTTTCTTGCTCCACAGCGAATATATAGCGGGTATTCCGCTGCCGGAGCCTTTGCCAATGCCCAGCTTTGCAAACAGGCATTTCGTGGCTTCGTTGCGGGTGTCCGAAACGCCGCCCTTTCTTGCCGCGGCGGGGTCTGTGCGGAACCTGCCGCCGTTGGTGAAAGTTATTAAGTCGCCCTCCTTATGCACGCGTATGCCGCCGCCCTGTTCAAAGTCTGCGTTGGCGACGGCGTTGAACAGAGCCTCGCACAATGCGTTGTATACCGCCATGCCCATTGACCAGGCCACAAACCGTTCGCACACGGCAAAGAAAAAGTTGTACAGGTTTGCATATTCTTCCGCGTCGGAGCAGATGGTGCGCTCCGCGTCGGAATATTCAAGGCGAAAGGCGGGATAGCGGCGGAGTATGCTCTCCTTTTTGCCGAATGTGAGCAGAGCGGCGCGGGTGGTGTACAGTCTGCCGCCCTTGCCCTTTCTTGCCGCGCCCGTCCTGCGCAGAAAGCTTATGTCGCTTATCCCGGCACGCTGTCCCTCAAGCGATTCCAGCCGCAGGCGGTAATCTTTTACGCAGTCGAAGTCCAGCGCAGAGAGGCCGCACTTACACAGCCTTGCGTCGCCCACCGCCGTTCCCGCGTCCCTCAGCATGGCTGTTACAAGGTGCGGCTTGCACAGGTAGTCGCCTTCGCCGTTCCTTAAGTATGTGCCGCTGTATGCGTCTTCGCCAATATACACGGGTCTGTCGCAGCGCGAGGCGCGCGGTACGGTTATCACTATTATGCGCTTGCCCTCGTAATCTACTTTGCGCACGTCCTTTGCCGTCACGACGACGCGGCTCACCCTGCGTTTGTCTCTCACAGTCCGCCAGAAAATATCTATAAGCTTATCCCTGTCGGGCAGGTCGACGGCGTACAGACTGTGGTCGGGGCGTTCATCCACGCCCAGCAGTATGACACCGCCCAAAGTGTTGGCAAAGGAGGAATACGTCTCCCACAGGCTTCCGGGGAAGCCGCCAAGCGCCCTCTTTGCCTCTATGCGGTTGTTCTCCGTGTACTCCTCAATCTTCAGATAGTCAATCACCTTCGCCCCTCCCTGTGCGGTCTGCCGTTTTGTTCTGCCGTCTTATATTCAGGCGTCCTGCGCCGCAAAAATGAACATTGAATATTTCTGCCAGCTGTAGTTTGTTCTGTACGTCTCCAGAAAGGCGTGGGGTACGTATATCCTTGCGTCTGTGCCTTCAAGCAGATTGTCGCCCACCGAATAGGTATTGGGCGAAGAGGAAGTAAGCACAATTCTCTCAAGCCGAGTGCAGCCGTCGAACGACCCGTCGTATATCACTCCCATATTCGCCTGGAAAGTTATGGAGGTAAGCGAGGCGTTGCCTGCAAACAGGTCCGGCGCGTAGTCGGTAACTTTAATGCCGTCTATTCTGAACGGTATCACAATCTCGCTTGCGTTGACGCCCTTTGCTGTCAGTCCCGTCAGGCGTATTCCGTCGTCCGTCTTTTCGTACTCGAAGAAGTCCGCGCAAGAATTGTCCCCGTCGGAGGCGTTTTGCGGCCGCTCGGGCATGGAAGGTACGGGCACGTCAACCACGGACGTGTCGCCCAGCGCAAGTTTTATGTCCTCGATGAACGTCTTGGTGTAGTAAAGCGCGCCGCTGTCGTTCAGGTGGAAGTTGGTGTCGTAAAACCAGCCTTCGTCAAGTATGCTTTCGTGCGGGTTGCCTATAATCTGGAAGTCCAGACGGGACTGGAGGTAGTCGAAGTAATCGTCCACGTCCTCCTCCGTGCAACCCTCTTCAAGCGCGCTTTTGTTGGACGGACAGAAGTGGTAGTAAACTTCCGCGCCCTTCGACCGCGCGAATTCGGCAAACTCGTTCATCTGCCCGATGAAGTCGTCGGAGATTATCTCCCTGTCGAAGAGCACGGGTTGGTTGGGGTTGTAGCCCGCAGTCATTATGTTGTACTCGCGTCCCTTTCCCGTGACGTCCCCGTAGGCATTGAAACTGGAAGAGTTGTAAATATCCTGCGGGTCGGGCGCGCCGTTGAAAAAGTAATACAGTTTTTTGCCTGCAAATGCGGGGAAGGCGGCAATAGTGCCAGCAACCTTTTCGGATGGCAGAAGGGACAGCATCCCGAACCGTCCGTCCGCCGCCTGCCAGAAGGCTTCGGCGTTGTAGTAGGTGGAAAGCGTCTGCTCGTCCTGTTCGGGGGAGATGATGAACACGTCCCCCTCGCGTATGCGCGATTTTGCCAGGTCAAGCATTACGGAAGTGCCCATGTCGGCGTACATTCCGAAGTTTATGGCAGAATATCCTTCAAGGCAGCTTTCAATATATTCGCTCTTCAGCGCGAACGCCGTGCCGCTGCCGCCCACGGTGACTATGCGCTTTCCCTGCGTGTTTTCAAGCGCGTCCAGCTTGTGCTTGAGTCCGCCCAGAAAGGTCTTTTCGTACTGGCAGGGCAGCGCAAAGCCGCTTATAACAAGCGTAAGCGGAACGGCAAAAGCTATTGCCGCCGCCGTTATGACCGTCAATACAACGGGATTTGTACGTTTCCGCCGTCTTTGCATCCCGTCCTCCGTCAGAAACTGAAATATATGAAATTTGTGTCGCCGTTCACGCTCAGCGTATAGCACCATGCGACAAAAAGGGTAAGGCAGAGTATGAAGTACAGCAGGGTGTAGTCCGTCATCGCCGAACATTCCTTAAGCGGCAGCTGTTGCCTGCGTATGCGTGGTATACGCTCCGTGAAAGGCAACATGATTACGGCAAGCAGGCAGGGCAGAATGTCGGTAAGCTCTATGCCCAGCGACTGTGCCGCCTTTGCCGTTCCTCCCGACCAGTCCGTAAATATGCGTGAGATGATGGCAGCCGCTTCGTTCACGCTCTGCGCGCGGAAGAATATCCATGCAAACGTGACAAGAAGAAAAGTAAGCGCGCATCCGCCGTACTTCGAAAGCCATGCGGGCAGAGTTATGTTCTTTGCCTCGCACAGCTTTTTCCAAAGCGAATAGACAAGTATGTATGCGCCGTGCAGCCCTCCCCAGATAACGAAAGTCAGGTTCGCGCCGTGCCACAGGCCGCTCACCAGAAAGACTATCATTGTGTTGACAAGCTGTCTCGCATATCCCTTTCTGTTGCCGCCGAGCGGTATGTAAAGGTAGTCCTTGAACCAGGTCGTGAGGCTTATGTGCCACCTGCGCCAGAAATCGCGTATGTTGGTTGCCGAATACGGGCGGTTGAAATTGCGCGAAAGCTTAATGCCCATAAGGCGCGCGCAGCCCACGGCTATTTCGGAATACCCTGCAAAATCGCAGTATATCTGAAGTGCAAACATAACCGTTGCGACAGTAAGCGCAAGTCCGTTCGCCTCCGCCACGTTGCCGTAAACGCTGTCCACGTATGCGGCAAGCAGGTCGGCAACAATCAGCTTTTTTGCATATCCCGAAATAAGGAATACCGCGCCTTCCGCCATGTCGGAGATGTTCGGGTCGTGTTTCTCCTTAAGCTGGGGCAACAGCGCGGAGGGCCTCTCTATCGGGCCTGCCACAAGCTGCGGGAAGAATACCACGAACAGAGCATAGTAGCCCAGGTGCTTTTCGGGCGGGAAGTCGCCCCTGCACACGTCTATGACATAGCTCATCGTCTGGAACGTGTAGAAGGATATGCCCATCGGCAATATTATATTCAGTTCAGTAAACGAGGGTTCCGCGCCCAAAAGGGCGGCGACCGAAAGCACTGTCTGAATTGCAAAATTCAGATACTTGAATATGAACAGTATGCCTATACATATTATTACTGCCACGGCAAGCGCCGCGTTTTTGCCCCGCCGCGTCGTTGCCGAACCCGCCTTGAGCGCGCAGATGTATGAAACGAGGGTGGTCGTCATTACAAGCAGCAGCAGCCAGACGTTGTACCACGCATAGAACATATAGGAGGCTGCCAGAAGCATGACCCATCTGAACCTGTATGGCAGCACAAAGTACAGCAGTACCACGACGGGCAGGAATATAAAGAATACGGGGGAGGTAAAGTTCATCTTTTACCTCCCCTTATTGCAACCGCGACGAATAAAAGAAGCGCGATTATCATAAGACAGGCGAATATTTCCGACAGCGGAACGCCGTAAGTGAGTGCGGCAATTACCGCTGCGGCAGCGCTCGCCGCGCATATCAGTGCGGGTATAAAGTTGTACTTCCGCATACCTGCCGTAACTGCCGCCCCTGCAAGCGACAGACAGAACAGCGCCAGCGGCACGGGCATAGTGAAAATTATGTAGTCCATGCGTCCTGCAAATGCCTTCCGCTCATGCGGGCGGCAATACCTTAAATTTGTCTGCTTGTCCTTCCCTTATGCCGCCTGCGGCGCTCCCTGTATAACGCGTGGCGGCTATGACCCAATTATACCGCCGCGCGCGCGATTTGTCAATATGCAAATATCTCCGCGCGGTGTTGCGCAGTGTATGATTACAATAGATGTGAGACAGAGGGCATAAAAAAAGAGTAACGAACCAAAAGTTTGTGATATAGTTTAATC
>CALVXA010000004.1 GCA_944368635.1 uncultured Clostridia bacterium | reverse complement strand
AGCCCGGTGCAATACCGAACTCATTACCAAACATTTTAATTTAATTTTTTGTCCAAACTTTGGGGTTCACTTCAAAAAAATTCCGCCGCGCCGCTTTGCATATCTTTTAATATTCAGTTTTCGTCACACTCCGCGGGCAACGCCCTGAATGCGCCAAATTTGTTTTCTTCAACGAAAAACAATTTTGGCAAACTTTCAGATTGTTTTCGGCGCAGGCAAAACCACGCTTTTGTGTCGGCGCACTCAAATTGCAAGCGCCTTCGCCTTTGAGGTGTGAATTGCCGCGACTTCCGATACCGGGAGCCACCCCCCCCGAAAGTCGCGGCAAGAGCGGCGGAGCCGCTCAAACTCGTCAATTTTTTCGCTGTCGCCGGGCAACAAAATTGCAAAATAAGCTTACCCCACCCAAAGCCATGCAATGAGCATCATCAGCGCGAAAGCCGCAATGACTATGACAAACACGGGCAGATATGCGGCAAACGCCGCCCTGACGAGCTGCCAATATTCCTTGCTCGTCACCTTCGGCCTGTGGCGGCGCGTGCCGTCGCTCTTCTTGAGGTTGGGGTCGTACCACCTAAACCCTTCCACGTTCATGTCCGCGAACGTGGTCTCGGTATCCAGGTCGTCTTCTCGCTTATTCTTCATTACCGCTGTCTCCGTCGGCGGGCTTGTCGTCCTTTGCCGACTTGTCTTTTCTGTTCTTTATCTTGTCAATCGTGCTAAGCACCGCCCCCTTGACCGCAGTTACGGGTTTATCTATCACTGCCGCCTTGAATTTGTAGAGCGGCTTGGCTTCCCTTGCCTTGCGCTTCTCTTCCTCCAGCCTCTGTGCTTCGGCCTTTTCAGCGTACAGCCTTTCGGTATCCTCCTTGCTGTTGTACAGATGGCAGGCGCAGTAATGCCCGGGCTTGACCTCCCTGTATTCGGGTGGGATTTCGCGGCAGAGGTCCATGCACTGCTCGCAACGGGTGTGGAACTTGCAGCCCGAAGGAGGGTTGACGGGCGAGGGAATGTCGCCCTTGAGCATGATTCTGTTCATCTTGACGTGCGGGTTGGGCACGGGTACGGCGGAGAAGAGCGCCCTTGTGTAGGGGTGCAACGTCTCGCCGAAGATGTCCGCTTTGCTTCCGTATTCCACAATATTGCCCAGATACATGACGCCCACCTCGTCGGAGATGTGCTTGACTACGGACAGGTCGTGGGAGATGAATATGTAAGTAAGCCCAAGCGACTGCCTTAAGTCGATGAGCATATTTATGACCTGCGCCTGAATGGAAACGTCCAGCGCGGACACGGGCTCGTCGCAGACGACAAGTTCGGGCTTGAGCGCGAGCGCCCTTGCAATACATATTCTCTGCCTCTGTCCGCCCGAAAATTCGTGGGGATAACGCTCGAAATAATGGGGCTGAAGTCCGCACATATCCATGACGTGCAGAATGTATTCATGGTAGTGCGCCCTGTCTACTATGCCGTGCTGACGCGCCGACTCGCCTATTATTTCGCCGACGGTAAGTCGGGGAGAAAGGCTGGCGTAGGGGTCCTGGAATATCATCTGCAGGTTGGGACGTATTGCGTCGAACTGCCTGTTTGAGTACTTGTTTATGTCCTTGCCGTGGAAGATAATTTCGCCCTGAACGCCGTCATAAAGGCGGAGCAGGGAACGCCCCATGGTGGACTTTCCGCAGCCCGATTCACCGACTATGCCCAGCGTTTTGCCCTTGTCTACCGAAAACGAAATGCCGTCCACCGCCTTCAGAAACTTTATGGGTTTGCCGAAGAAGTTGGTATCTACGGTGAAATATTTTTTGAGGCCGCGCACTTCGAGCAGGGGTTCGCCGCCCTGCAGGTTGTCGTTATTTTGCATTTACGTCCTCCTTCGCATTCTCGTACAGATAGCAGGCAACCTTATGCGTGGGCGTGACCTGCACGTAGCCGGGATATTCGCCCGAACACTTTTCCATGCACTTGTCGCATCTGTCGCGGAAATAGCAGTAATCGGGCATATCTATGGGGTTGGGCACGAAACCGGGTATGCAGTACAGCTTGTCCACGTCGGAATCGACGGTGGGCTTGCTCTTCTGCAGACCTATCGTATAGGGGTGTAGAGGCCTGTCGAATATGTCCTCCGCCGTACCCATCTCTATTACCTTGCCCGCATACATTACGACGACGTAGTCGGCCATCTCCGCAACTACGCCGAGGTCGTGCGTTATTAGCATTATGGAGCCGTTGATCTTCTTCTTTATGTCGCGCAGCAGGTCGAGTATCTGCGCCTGTATGGTTACGTCCAGCGCGGTGGTCGGTTCGTCGGCAATGATGAGCTTGGGGTTGCACAGCAGGGCTATGGCTATCATTACCCTCTGGCGCATACCGCCCGAAAGTTCGTGGGGGTACTTCTTGTACACCCCTTCGGGGTCGGCAATGCCCACCATGCGGAGCATATCTATGCTGTGCGCCTTTACCTGCGCCTTGGAGATGCCCTCTATGTGCAGAAGTCCCACTTCGTCAAGCTGATTGCCTATCGTGAACACGGGGTTGAGCGAGGTCATCGGCTCCTGGAAGATCATGGCTATTTCCCTGCCGCGTATGGAGCGCATTGCGTCCATGGGCATCTTGGCGATATCCACCACCCTGTCTTCCATCTCGTACACGTTGCCGCCGAGGGCATTTTTCTTTATTACCTTTTTGCCCTTCTTGTCGAGCTTTATCCTCTCCTGACCGTCTTCGCCCGTTTCAGTCTCGTAGACGGGTATCTTTTTGCCGTGCGCATCGCGCTTGAAAAGGCTTGCCTTGAACCTTATGGAGCCGCTGACTATCTGTCCGCTGGGCGCCTGGACAAGCCGCATGAGCGACAGGGACGTGACGCTCTTGCCGCAGCCCGATTCACCCACGACGCCCACGGTAGAACCCGCGGGAATGGAGAAACTTACGCCGTCAACCGCCTTTACGGTACCCGCGTCGGAGAAAAAGCAGGTGTGAAGGTCGTCGAATTCGACTATGTTGGCGTCGTCCTGCATCTGTGTGGTGTACTCTTCGGGCTTGCACTTGCGCTTTTTGAGCTTTTCGAAGTGCTTTATTGCCTTGGAATTCTGCCTTGCGATTGCGCGCGATTCCTTACGCGATATGTAATGTTTATTGTCCGACATGGGGTTACCTCTTCATCTTGGGGTCGAACGCGTCGCGGAGGCCGTCGCCGACGAAGTTGAACGCGAGTATGGCAAGCGTAATGCAGATACCTGCGCCTATCCACAGGTTGGGATAGTACTCCCTGTATTCCGCCGTGCTTGCGAGGTTTATAAGGTTGCCCCAGGTAGCGGTGTCGAGGGGAGCGCCCAGGCTGAGGAAGCCGAGCGTCGCCTCCATCAGTATTACGCTGCCCAGTCCCAGCGTCATGGAAACTATCAGCTGTGGAACGACGTTGGGCATGAGGTGCTTGAATATCTTGGACGTTGTGGAAAGCCCGGAAGCCTTTGCCGCAAGCATGAATTCCTGCTCCCTCAGGGACAATATCTGTCCCCTGACCAGTCGCGCCGTGCCTACCCAGCCTATGGCGCACAGGAATATCATCATGTAATACAGCTTGGAAATGCTTCCGCCCAACCCAGCCTCCGTGAAGATGACGGAGAGTATGAGCATTACGGGCAGGGTGGGAATACAGCTGAGTATATCCACTATTCTCATTATGAGGTTATCCACCCATTTGCCGAAATAGCCTGCAAGGCCGCCGAGGACTACGCCGATTATCGTTTCGAGTATGACTACAACGAAACCTATGGTGAGCGAAACTCTGCCGCCGAGCATGAGCCTTGTCAGAACGTCATAGCCGTTGGCGTCCGTGCCCATCCAGTGCGACCAGCTTATGCCGCCCAGCCTTACAAAGTCGGGCGCGGTGATGGTAAGGTCCATTGCCGCATATTCCTTGCCGCCCACGGTATAGTATATGGTCTGGGGAAGCACGCCGTCCACGATGAGTTCGGGGTTGTAGTCTATTACAGTCCCGTTATTTGCCGCCCAGGGCGAAAGAAGGGGCCCTATGAAGGAGAACATGAACAGAAGGATTATCGTTACAAGTCCCACGACGGACAGTCTGGAGCGGAAAAACCTCTTCATGACGGTCATCCAGGGCGAAAGCACCTTGGTTCTGTCCGAAAGACTTTCGCCGTGCAGATTGTCGTTGAAGTTGCCGCCTCCCGTCTGACCTTCCGCATTGCCCGCGTTCTGGCTTTCGGGCATTGCCTGAACTTTCTTTTCAGTTTCTTCCATGGTATCCTCCTTAACCGCCGAGCTTGACGCGGGGGTCAACTACGGCATACATGATATCGGCAAACAACACGCCTATTACGGTCAGCACCGCAAGGAACATGTTGTAACCCATGGCGAGGAATATGTCGCCCGCCAGTAAGCCGTTGTATGCTATCTGTCCTATGCCGGGCAGGGCGAATATCTGTTCGGTTATCATTGCGCCGCCGAACAGCGAAGGCAATGTGAACGAAAGCTGCGTGACAAGGGGTATCATGGTGTTCCTGAACACGTGCTTGTAGATTACTTTGCCCTCCGAAAGGCCCTTTGCCCTTGCCGTCCTTATGTAGTCGGCATTGAGCACTTCAAGCGTATTGGTACGCGTATACCTCATCAGACCGCCTATACTCAGTATGACCATAACGGACATGGGAAGAACGAGGTGCCACAGGAAGTCCAGCACATACGCAAAGCCCTGGTCGGGCGTTACGCCGCTGGTGATGCCGCCCGTTTCAAACCACCCCAAATCTACGGCGAACCACTTTATGAACAGGTTGCCGAGGAAGAAGGAGGGGAACGCTATGCCCACCATGCACAGTACGGTAGTCACGTAGTCGAACTTGGAATACTGGTTTACCGCGCTCTTGATGCCGAGGGGAATGGCGATTATCATTTCCAGAATGAGTGCGGCAAAGGAGATGCCGAAGGACAGCCACATATACTGACTGATTACCGCCTGCACGCTTTTGCCGTACTTGAAAGATTCGCCCATGTCGCCCTGAAGGAACTTGCCCAGCCACATGAAATATCCCCTTACTATGCCCATGAAACTGTCGTCTTCAAGGCCGTAGTTGGCGAGTATGAGGTACAGGTCCTCCCGCATCTCTTCGGGCGAAGCGCCGCCCTGCGCGTGCGAGATGAGGTACTGGTCCTCTATGTAGCTGGAAGGCATGAAGCGCAGCAACACATAGAGTATGACGGAAACGCCGAACAGTATGAGTATGGCGAGCAACAGCCTTTTGATTATATACTTTACCATGGTATTCTCCGAGGAGCCGCCCTTCCCCCGTTCAGAGGGGGAAGGCTGCCCCGTTTGTTACTTGGTTTGTCTGAATTACAGTAAATAGTTGACCTTCCAGAGCTCTGCCGCAGGTCCCATCAGATAGGAAGGATTGGGCGTGAGCGTGCTTGCGTCGATTACCGTGGAGTCGTATACGAACAGGTCGTAGCGCTGGTAGGTGGGGAACTCAACCGCAAGCTCCATGATGAGGTCGTAGCACCTGGTATATGTTTCCTCGCGGTCAGTCTGGTTGAGCGTTGACCTGCCCTCTTCTATCTCGGCGGTAAGATCGGCGGATATGGCCTTCTCTTCGTCGAACTGGCCGGTACCGTCGGCAAGTATGCCGTCCTTGTACCAGTTCCTCGTGCTGGAGGCGTTACTGTCTTCGGAGTAAATCTGGTAAGGGTCGGGGTCTATGCTGGAAGACCACGCTGCCGCCCACACTGCAAGGTCGCCCGTGACGAGCTTCTGCAGCGCCTGAATGTCGTTCTGCACCGTTATCTTGAGGCCTACCTGTTCAAGCACCCTCTTGGCGTCGTTGAACATTGCGTATGCGGGGTGGTCGGTGGTCTCGCCTGCAAGCGTGAAGGTAAGCTCCAGCTGGTTGCCGCCGCTGTCGACCATCATTCTCTTTGCGCTGTCATATCTCCAGTTGCCGGAGCTTGTTATCAGCGCCCTGATCTCGTTGACATTCGTCGTGTACTCATAGTAGCGCGATATGGGGTTGCCCTCGCTGTCTGTCTCGGGGTAAGCCCACGAGGTTGTGGATACGGGTCTGTCGATTATGTTGACGAGCGACTCGCCGTAGTAGTTGATGAGAAGGCTTGTGTTGAACACTTTCATAATGGCGCGCCTTACCTCGATATCGGGAACGTACTTGGGGTTGATGCCCACATAGCCGTAGCCGCCCGTAAGGTAGGTTATTACCCTCAGCTTGTCGGACTGCACGGAAGTGATGTTGTCCTGGGTAGCCGTGGGCGTACCATAGTCGATTTCGCCCGCCCTGAGTGCGGAAACTATCTGGTCGTCGCTGGTGACCTTAATCTGTACCCTGTTAATCTTTGCGTTCTCCACCCCGCTGCCGAAGGTGTTGAAGTAGGTGTTGCGCGCAAAGCGCGTTATGCCGTTGTCGTAGAAGGTGGATGTGCCGCCATCTATCTGTGCCTGCGTGATGTCGGAGTAGTCGTTGTTTACCGCCTTGTATGCGCCTGCACCCACGGGAACGGCATTCTTTGTCTGTGCGGCAACAATGTCGTTGAGCCAGTTGACGTCGTTGCACTTAACGCCGAAGTCTGCGGCGTTGGCGGTGTATATTTCACCGTCTGCATAAGCCGCCATTGCTGCATTGTAGTGCTCCTCATCCGAATAGTAGTGCATGGGCGTAACCGTAATTGCGAAGTTCCACCTTGCCTTGGGGTCGACGCCCGTTATATCTATCTTGAGTATGTCGTACGTGTCGCCCAGCGCGGTCTCCGTGCCGGTTGCCCTGTTGACGAGCTTGTCGGACTGATATACCGTTATGCCGGAGATGTTCTTGACCGCGAGTTCGCCTCCGGTCGCGGGCATATCCTGGGAACGCTCGTCCGCCATGAAGTACTCCAATGCGGTGGTGTACGTAGTGGTCTTCAGAAGCACTTCCTTTATGGTGCCGGGGAGGGTATTGGTTTGCATCATGTGCTCTATGCAGTATTCCTTTCTGGCTGCAAGCGCCTCCTCCTCCGAAAGTCCTGCCGTTTCCCTCGCGATATCGTCTATGAAATTCTGGTGCTCTACCGTGCCGTTGACGTCGGGGTCAAGCGTGGTGAGGTACTTGCCCGTTTCGGGGTCCGTCCTGTACGATGTGCCACCCTGGGGATTTATATATGTCTGCCTCTGTACAACGCCCTCTATATACAGGAATACCTGCCATTCTGCGGTGAAATTGTACTCCTTGTAGTTCTCCACCCAGCTCTGCTGCGTGGTGTTCCAGTCGGAATTGAGCATCTCCTCGTACAGTTCCTTGACCTTCTCGTAGTCCTTCTGCTGGTCTGCGGGCAGTGTGCCCGTGCCGCCCTCCTCCGACCAGTCGATGAGATCCTGGATGCGCTCCTGCGCCCTGGAGTAATAGATGGAGTTGTCGGCTTCGCCGCTGACGTCGTCATCAAGAGTAGGGTCCTGCCTTCTGTAGCGCTGAAGACCCTTTATCTTGGTGGAGTACAGCGTGGAGGAACCCGTATATGCCCTGTCGAGCAGTACATACAGGTTGAACAGCACGTCCATTACGTTCATGTCCACGCCCATGCTGTCCTTTATGCCCTTCTTTATTACGAACTCGTAAGTGGTGTGGCCTTCAGTATCCGAGCTGCCTGCGACCTTGCCGTCGCCCGTGCCGTAGCCTATGGCGTTGCCCATACCGTCGTAATATGTCTCCAGATAGTCAAGTGCAAAGCAGGGTTCGGAATTGCCGTATGCAAGCACGGCTATATCCGTACCCGCATCGTTCACGACCTTGCTGCTGACGAGCGACGCCTGGGTCATGTTTGCAATTTCGCCGTCGTTCTGAGCCGTATAGAACAGGGGGTTGAATTTCTGGTCGACCGCGCCGATTGCAAGCTTGAGGGGGTCAGTTTCGGGATTCCTGCCGCTGCTTACCTGCGTGGGTCCCTGATCGCCGCCGGGGGTCTGTGTCTGTTCCTTGTTGCCGCCGCATCCTGCCGCACCCAGGGCAACCAGTCCGCTGAGCGCAAAGCAGATTACGCTTGTCAATATCTTCTTTTTCACTTGGAATTCCTCCTCTATGAATTGATTATAATTTTATTGTCGCCCGACACGCGTATATTTTCACCGTTTTCGCCGCCGAAGCGCTCTATGAACGCCTGGTCTGTGCCGAGTCCGCCGAACAGCCAGTATGCCGAATTTTCATCCTGTATATTCTCCGTCTGTCCGCCCGTGATGTTGAGCGTGAGCGTTATGTTCTCCGCTTCGAACGCCTTGAAGATTGCGCCCTCCTGGGCAGAGTTTACAAATGCAAATACGCTTACTTCGCGCGACCTGCCGCTTGCCGTTATGCTTACGCCGCTGAACTTTAGGTTCTTTATGCAAGCCCCGCTTGCCAGATTGCCGAAGATGGAATACTGGCTGCTTGCCGTGCCCGTGCGCGCCGTGAAGGAGATGTTGGAGATGGTGTGTCCGCCGCCGTCTATCGTCGCCAGCGTGGGTGAATCGGCATATGCCTGGGGCAGAGTGAATGCAGACATGTTGGAGCAGTCTATGTCCTCCGCAATGTAGAATGCCGTATCGGGATAGGTCAGCGAGAAGAACATGGTGTTGAGCGATGAGCGGTCTGCAGTGACGACTGTCCAGTTGCCCTCCATATACTTGCAGTAGACGCGCACCGCCGCCGTTGCGTCCTCCGGTCTTGCTATGGGGCTGTTTGCAAGGGTTGTGCACTCCTCGTCGAGATAGGTGCCTATGAAGGTAACCCCGTCAAACGTCTTGGGCGCGGAAGTGCTTGCCGATGTGGAAGAGCCTGTGAAGTCGTCCGACCTCAGCACGTCGCCCGTCTCGTACACGTTGCCGCTTGCATCCGTAAGCGGAGTTTCGCCTTCGTAGACGAGCACGTATTCAAGCTGGAGCGTCCTCTCCCACCTGGCGCAGACGACCATGTCCTTGTCCTTTTCAAGCATGGTTTCGCCTGTCACCTGACTGTCGGAAGGGACGACGTAGACAGACCTTTCGTTTATCTTTTCGTCCACTCCCTCTCTCGCATACACGGGTCTGCGCGCCGTAGTGTCCTTTACGGGATTGCCGTCCTCGTCCAGGACGGGATATACGGGCACGGGGTCCTGTTCCCCTTCGGGCGTATAGGTGTACATTATCTCGCCTGCGTGTTCGCCCTCTTCATAAGTGGCGGGCAGGAACCAGCCGACAAGATTGTAGCCCGAATTTTGCACATAAAGCCCCTGCGAAGATCTGCCGGGAATGTCGTAGAAGGGCATTCCGCTGTCGCCGACCTGGAAGTACAGGTTCTTCACGTTGATTGAATTGGACCCGTTGAAATATCCGCCGTTGCCGTAATAGGTGACGTTGCAGTTGTAAGCCTTGAGAATTTCGTCCGCACCGGGCTTACCTATGCTGCAGCCGACAAAGCCGCATGCCGCGCAGATTACGGCAAGGAGAGCTATCAACCAGATTCTTACTCTTTTAGTCATTGTCTGAATCCTCAGCCGTCAATATTTTCTTTGGTTTCCGAAGAGGACTTCGCCCTCTTGCCTGCCATCTTCAGCGCTACGGCGCCCGCCATTACGGTCAACACGCCCGCAATCAGCGCAATGCTGCCGCCGCTGCCGCCGCATCCGCCTTCATTTTCGGGTGCGGGAGCAGGGGTCTGTCCGGGGGTCTGTTCGGGCGTCTGCTCGGGGGTCTGCTCGGGCGTCTGTGCCGCCTCCGTCACGGTTACGGGAATGTACACGAAGTTTCCTGCATATGCGCCCGTACCGTCAATGCTTACCGACTTGTCGTACGTCTTCAACGCGCCGTCATAGCCGGGGCTGACCACAAAGTTGCCGCTTGCTTCTATTACTTCCGTCGAATAGTCGTCGTACTCGACAAGCAGTTTAAGTCCGTCAAGGCTGAACTTTTCGCCCACGGTGTACTGCGACCTGTGCTGCGAAGATTCGTCCACGGTTATGCCTATAACGCTGACGTATATGCCGAACGCCGTCTTCACGGGTTTGAGCGCACTTTCGATGGCAAGCAGTTTCTGCACGTTCCCATTGCCGATGAAGTTGAGCTGAACTTCCGAATCGAGCATATTGTACAGTCTGTGCGCTTCCTTTACCTGCTCGGAGAAGGAATATACCGCATCGTAGGTGGTGTTGGTGTTGTTCCATGCGGACACTTCGTCCGCGGAGACAAGGCCTTCCACAATGCTCCTGAACTGTCTTGCGTTGTCGTTGGGAAGCTCCCCGAGGCTTACCTTCGCGCCAAAGTACATGGAGTAGATATAGCTGTCATAGCCCGTGCCGTTTTCGGGATAGTACATAGTGAGCGGGCTTACAGCTGCTGCCGAAGTATGGGGCTGGTAGGGCACAAAGTTGACTATCTCGCTTACAAAGTTGTTGTAGAAGAAGGAGCTTGCAGAATACCTTGTGGTATCCCTGTCGGTATAGGTCTCCAGCAGCGTAGGAGCCTGTATGCTTTCGAAACTGTACGTCGTTATGCCGCTGCCGTAGAACGCGCCCGTACCTATCGTCTTTACCGTCCAGGGTAGAACAACCCATGTGACGGAAGTCGAGGGAACGTATGCGAATGCGAACTGCTGTATCGCCACCGTCCCTTCCTTGACGGTATACTGAAGCGCCGACGAGCTCTGTCCCTGCGAAACTTTCTTTGCCGCGGGATATGCGCAAAGCTCATAGGTGCCTGCGTCCTTGTCGATATATCTGTAGAGTACGCCGCTCTCGGAGAAGTACTTTTCGTTGCCTGCCACCACGGTTATGGCAGTGAGGTTGTCTATACAGTTGAATGCCGAAGCGCCGATCACTTCGCAACTTGCGGGAATACTTACGCCCGAATAGCCGATGGAAGTGCTGAAGAACGCATATTCGCCTATGCCCTCGAGGTTTGCGCCGAACGTAACCGTCCTGAGCGCGTCGCTGAATAAGAAGGCTTCTGCATATATGCTCTCTGCAGACGAGAGGTCTGCGCTTTCAAGCGAGGTATTGTAAGCAAACGCCGCCTGACCTATCACGCGCACGTCTGAAAGCTCAATACGGGCGAGAGAAGAGCAGTTTGCAAAGGCGTTAGCCCCTATCGTCACTACATTTCTGAGGTCGATCTCTTCGAGAGAGTCGCAGTATGCGAATGCGCCTTCGCCTATCTCCGTCATGCTGTCGCTGAGCGATACCGAGACGAGTGCGCTGTCAGGTGCAAACGAGCCGTTGCTTACGCTGTACGACTGGAAGGTGTATGTGCCTGTATCCGTCGCTCCCGAACCGAAAGTTACGGTCGTAAGCGCGGGGCAGAACGCGAATGCCGCCTCGCCCATGTCTTTGACGGAGGAGATGTGCGCCTCTGTAAGGTCGTTGCAGTATGCAAATGCCATGTCGCCTATCGTGCTTACCGCATCGGGAAGGCTTATGACCGTGAGGGCCGTGCCCCTGAACGCATAGCTGCCTATCTCCCTGAGCGCGCATATGGATTCGTTTTCAAATACCACAGTCTGCAGCGCGCTGTCGGCGAACGCATAATTGCCTATCTTCACGACGGTGTCGGGAATGGTAATGCTTGCAAGTCCCGTGCCGTAGAATGCGTAGGGTGCAATTTCCGTGAGGTCGGGAAGGGTTACCTGCGCAAGTCCTGCAAGTCCGTAGAACGCCCCTTCGCCTATGGAAGTTATTCCGTCCAGCGCCAACGTATCCGTTCCGCTGAGCGTGCTGCCCGCAAACGCATAGGGACCTATTGCCGTGGTGCCCGCCTTAAGGCTGAACGTGCCGTCCACCACTGCGGGAGCAAGCACGAGCGTGTTGCCCAGGTAGATTGCGCCGTCTGCCGTGAGTTCGTAACCCTCGCCGCTGACGCTTACCGTACCGCCGAACACGTCGCCGCCGAAGCTGGTGCCGCCAGCGGGAAGCGTTACGCTTTCAAGCGAAGGGCAGTTGAGGAATGCGCCGCCGCCGATGGAAGATACCTTGCCGTTGAAAGTGACAGTCTCCAGCGAGGAGCAGCCGTTGAAGGCGTTTGCGCCTATTCTGAATGTCGTATCCGTACCCTCTTTGCCGAAGATTACGCTTTGAAGCTTTGTACAGCCGCGGAACGCGCCCTCGGGAATTACGGGGTTCTTTATAGTAACGGAAGCGAGCGACGTGCAGCCGAGGAACATATTCGTTCCCATTGCCGTCGTCTTGCCCGTCGTAACGCTTTCAAGCGAAGTACAGCCGGCAAATATGTTGCCCTCTGCCACGTGCAGGTCGGTTATGTCCGCGCTGCGGAGAGATACGCAGTTCATGAACGCGCCTTCCAGCATGGTGCCTATGGCGTTCATGTTGACGACCTCTTCAAGCGCGGTGCAGTTTGCAAACGCCGTCCTGGCAACTGTGAACACCTTGCAGTTGGTGAAGTCCACCTTGCGGAGAGATGTACAGCCCATGAATGCATCCGTGGAAATCTGCGTCAGCGAAGATTCCTTTACCCTCAGCGCATCCATGTCAACAAAGTAAATTTCCTTGAGGTTCTTGCAGTCACGGAATGCCCTGTCGTCAATGACGGAAACGCCCTTGGGAATGACTATCACTTCGACGTTCTCGTTGTCCCTGAACGCCTCTTCTCCGATGGTCATAATCGCCTTGTCGGCGGGAATTGTAAGTACCCTTACCGACTTGCCGGTGCCCTTGTAATTTTCCACAAGCTCGCCACCCTCGCCGTGATATGCGGTGAGCGTGCCGTTGAGTATATTGTAAGGTTCGTTTACTACCAGAGTCACCGTAGCAGTCACGGAACTCTGCGTCTTGCAGGTTGCCTGTATGGTTACCGACTTTACGTCTTCCACGTCGTGTACGGTTACGTTGCCCTGTCCGTCCACTTCAACCACCGAAGGGTCGGAAGATATCCAGTCAAACTCCAGCTGGTTGAACAGTTCGTCGGGATAGTACCAGGGGTCCTTTACGAATTCAAGTTTGAATTTCTGCCCGGGGTTGACCTCCACCGTTCCCGATGCCTTGACGGGTGCATCCTTGGCATTGATAATGGTGCCGAATTCTACCTGCAACCTGGGAAGCTCGACGGGTTCGTCCACGACGTTTACGACGATGCTTACCCAAGTATTCCCGGAGCCCTTTGCCCTGACTGTAGTCGTGCCGGGCTTAAGTCCGAATATCTCGCCGTTCTTTACGGATACGACTGTGTTTCTGTCAGACCTCCACTCCAGGTTGTTGACGTGTGCGTCGCCGAGGCCCTGAACGGTTAGCTTTTTCGCCTCGTTCACGCCTATCGTTATCTGTCCGTCGTTCACGCCGTCGTCGTCGACTATCGTAAAGCCCGAAGGCGTCACGCTCGTCGCCGAATTCTGTATGTTGAGCGCGTAGACGTTGTGGTTCATCGCGTAGTCGTCAAGTTCGACGTACAGCTTATTGTTTATGCCGTAATCTTCATAGAGGTCCGTGATGTCTATCGAAACGGTAGTCACGGAGTTCTTCTTGGGATTGAGAACGGGGGTGATGTAGTCGGTTGCCAGCTGTATTTCAAGATTCTCGGCGGCAGACGACCCCTCCTTCTCATAGCAGAGAATGACTGCCTGAGGATAATGGTTGTCATACACGTCGAGGTCGAGGAATACCTGCTGTTTTACCTTATCGGTGGCGGAATCCTTGTAATCCCTGAACCTCACCCTCGAATCGACGAGGACGGGCGCCTCGTAGTCGATGTAGAAGCACATTGTGAAGGTGTCTTCTTCGGGCACTTCCACGCCGCTTGCGTAGTCGTCATAGTCGAAGTAGAAGTTGAACTTAAGCTCGTACTTGCCGTTGGCTTCAAGTCCCATCTCCAGCGTTTTCATCTCCAGCTCTATGACGGAAGGCGTAACGGCGCCGCCGCCTGCAGTAGCCTTACTTATGCGGTAGGCCTCCCTGACCAGATTGCCGTTATCGTCGGGCACGACTTCGCCCGTGTCGACGTTGGTCAGCGTGTATGTGACGACTTCCGCATTTCGCAAAAGTCCCGCATACAGCGAATTTATGCCCGTTATGGTCATGTAGTTGTCGACTGCAATTTCGCTTTCGTACTCGTTATAGCCCGAGATTGCGGCGTGCTCTTCCTCCGTATATACATACTGATTGGTATGTTCGAGCGCCTCGTCCTGCTCATACAGGAAGGAGCCGAGACCCGTGCTGTACCTCTCGTTATAGAAGTAGGAATATGCCTGGGTTGCCCATACCATCTCCTGAGGTCTTTCCTCGTCCTTGTAGGAGGTATCGGCGTCGAAATCTGCAACTTCGAAGCAGTCGTAGTCCAGCATGGGTGCAGCCTTCCAGTCGCCGTAGAACGCCAGGAAAGGCAGTACCAGGTCGCACTGTCCTGCCGTCGCGGACTCCAGCATCATGAAGCCCTCCACATACATACCGTTCTTGAAGTTATTGTTGATGTATCTCTTGTCGGATGCAGAGAGCTTTACCTGCACCTCTATGGTAGCCGACTGTCCTGCCGCAACGGTGAAGTTGGCATCCTCGCGCACGGCAACGCCGTTCACCTTCCAGCTTGCGGTATTGTCGAACAGATGCGCCTTCTCGGCAACGGACAGTCCGTCCGCCGAAAGCGTTTCGGTCATGACGAAGCTGCGGGGGCTGAATGTCAGCGCCTGGGAGCCGTCGAAGTTCTGAACGTAGAACTTTATGTTATAGACGCCCTTCTTGTTGACGTCTGCGCCAAGTTCGGCCTTGGGTCTGCCGTCCGCCAGCACGGCCTTGTTGTACTCCGTCGAGGGGTCCTCGGCGGCAGCCACCGCGTCTATGAGCATGCCGTCTTCCGCCTTGGTGTACAGGTATGCCTTGGTGCTGAACGCATTTTTCAGCGTGGCAAGACCCGCACCCTGTTTCCTGGGCGAATAGGGCAGTTTGTTCTGGTCGTACAGCAGCGTTGCCGTACTCATGAGTATTCTGTTTGTGATTGCCGTAAGCCCTACGTTTTCGTTAAAGCCTGCAAATTCCTGCGACTTGTACAGGTCGGAGTGCTGACCCTTGATGTACTGTCTGAGAATTGCCGCAAAGCCCGCGAGGTTGGGGGATGCCATGGAGGTACCGCTCATCTCGTCGTAGCCGCCCGCTACGGTGGAGGTTACTTCGCCGCCGTGCGCGGTGATTTCGGGCTTGAGCTGAAGGTCGGGTCCGGGGCCCCAGCTGGAGTAGTCGTTCATGAAGGGACCTGCCTGATACTCGGCATTGAGCGTTATCGTACCCGTGGTGCGCCTTGAAGAACCGCTCCCCGTGAGCATGAGACCTGAATCTATGGAGACGGAGATTGCAGGCAGAGGGTCGTTGAGGTCTTCGAGAGACATCTTTATCATGCCCGCAACGTTGTTGTAGACGATTACGGCATCCGCGCCCATGGACTTCGCAGTCTGAACCTTTTCCTTGAAGGAGGAGCTGCCGCGCCTTACCACGGCAATTACCTTGCCGTAGCCTTCGTCGTCTTCCAGCTCTGCCCTTATGCTGTAAGTGTAGTCGCCGGGTGCGCCCGTACCGGGTACAACCACGTACTTGAATGTGGCGGGCTTGCTTGCGTCCTCGCCCTCCATCATGTCCTCGAAGAAGTTATACTCTTCCGTATCCTCGCTTCTCGATTCTTCGTAGTATATCGCGTCGCCGCCCGTCACGTTTTCGCCGTCTATCGTGGCATTGGCAAGCACATAGGGCGCGCTCTGTCCGTTTACGCTGGCAACGGAAATTGCCGCGCTGTACGTCGAAGGCGAGCCTACCGTACCGCTGTCGGGATTGCTTGCAAGGTTGGTGCCGTATGCGGAGCCGTATCCGGAGGAGAAGTCGTTGCTTGCCGCAACTACCAGCTCTATGCCCTCTTCCTTGATGGCGCCGTATACCTTTGCCAGCATTAGGCCTTCGTCATCCTCCGCATCCAGACCGAGGGACGCAGAGGAGAAGCCTGCGCTGGTACCGAGGGACATGTTTATGACGTCCACGCCCAGAAGAACGCAGTCGTCGAGCGCCGCCATTATGTCTTCGCTGACGGCACCGCCTATATCCTTGGAATACAGGTCGTCCGTGAACACCTTGCAGATTATAAGCTGCGCTTCGGGTGCAACGCCCGTGAACTGTACGTACTGGTCGCCGTCCATGACGTAATTTCCGTCTTTGTCGTAATAGGAGTCAGCCTCGCCCGCAACTATGCCCGCAACGTGAGTACCGTGCTGGGAATAGGAGGGATATACGTCCGCATCCTTGTCCGCATAGTCATAGGCGAAGGGTATCTTGGCGTTGATGTACACGTCGTCAGCCGTCGCGCCCGTAAACTCGGCCGCCCTGAACTGCTCCGCCGCCATCTTTTCCACTATGTCGTCATAGGTGAATGCCACTTCGTCGGGGTTGTCGAGGTTGTCGGGGGAGAACGCTTCGTGCGTGTAGTCCAGACCCGTATCCAGAATTGCCACCGTCATGCCGCTGCCGTCAAAGCCTGCGTCTACCTGCTCGGTGGAATTGTATATACCGTTTTTATATATGTTGCTGTAGTTGGTCTGTGCCACGGAAGAGGAATCCGTCTGCTCTGCCTGAGGCACTGCGTATGTCTGGGATACCGAGACGGTGGAGACGCCGCTTATGTTCTTTATTCTGGTGAGCTGGGAAGTCTTGACCTCTATCGCAACGCCGTTGAACACTGCGCTGTAGCTGTTTACAAGGCTGTACGAAACGCCTGCCTTGCTAAGGGAAGAGAGGAATTCCTGCTGTTCCCTGTCGATTATCTCTGCAGCGTCCTTGCCGGCGTCGGTCAGAATGTAGTCCGAAACGCTCGTATCGCCCGCCCGCTCTGCCAGCGTCTTGCCCTCGAGGGCTACGATTACCGTGCAGTATTCGGGTATGTCCGCGGTCGTGCTGAGGCTGTCCCTGACCACCGACTTGTCCAGATTGTCCAGCTTTATCCCCGTCAGGTCGATGTCGCCCGTAACATTGCTGTACGTTACCGAAGCCGAGCTGCCTGTCGTACCCTGCGCCTGAAGACTGTTCTTGCCGTTTTCTGCAAACGCCAGCGCCTGACCTGCGATGAAGGTTGACGCCATCACTGCCGTCAGACCTATGCATGCCGTCCTGCGGATAAAACTCATCTTTATTCTCTTACTCATTAGACCCTCCGTGCGTATGGCCGCCCATGCGGTTTACGCGCAATTTGTCCGCGCCCTCTGCGCAGACAGCGGTGCAGACGCGCGCATTTTGTTCTGCGCCGTCCGCACTTTAATCATCTTATTTATTCCTGCCCTTCAGACGCGCTCTCTGCGACTATGTTCAGGGTATAGGAGCTGCTGCCCGAAAGCCTGGAAAGCGTGCCGACGTATCTGCCCGCATCTTCCTTGCTGACAAGCGAAACCTTTATGTCTTCGCCCTCTGCCGTTGCTATCACCTCGTAGGTATAAGCCGCAACATACCTGCCGTCCTTCAATTCGTACAGCGTTTCGCCGCCGTCGAAATAGTACTGCGCCTGCGACTGCTCTCCGCTGTAGTTTGCGCTCACGTCGTACATCGCGTCGGGAGAGACGAACGCATACGTTGCCCCGTCAGTCTCCGCAAAGCCTTCGCCCGAAGTAAGCACGAATACCTTTGTTCCGTCGTCGTCGATTACGGGCGTGCCGAATGAGTTTACGGTGTAGGAATAGGTTATGCTTGTACCGTTCACTGTGTACGTTGCCGTACCGCGCGCGCCGTACAGCGCCTTGCCGAGGCCGTCGAACGACCAGCTTTCATCGCCGTAAGTGAACGTCCTGCCCTGCCAGCCGTCAGCCATATCTGCCTTTATGCCGCCGATATATTCGTCGGCGCCCGTGAACAGATTCTGAATTGCCAGCTCGTTGGAGCCGAGGCGCTTGATTGTCGCACCGTTGGTATATGTCAGATTGCCCGTCGAGGGGTCATACCTGAACTGATAAGTTTTGCCGTCGAACTGTACGGTTGCCATGAAGTCGCTGCCCGCTTCGGTTATGGTAAGCTGCCTGTTGCCGCTTGCAAGCCAGCTGCCTGCAAAGCCCGTCCTGAAGTACAGCTTCTTGCCGTTCCATGCAAAGTAGCCCTCTTCTGCCGTGACAGCCGTGCCGTCTATGGTGGGCAGTCCCGCTTCATTTATTATATATCCGTGCGTGCCGCCTTCGGAGAGGGTAACCGTACCGTCAAGCAGGCCCTTGCCGTCAAAGGAGTAGCTTACGCCGTCCTCGTCGTACAGCACTATGCCGTACCAGTCGTCCCTGCGCGCCGCGTCTATTCCGCCTGCGGACTGGGGCGTCATGGTGAATTTGCCCGTCATCTCGTCAAAGGCTATCGTATAGGTGACGCCGCCAAGCACCATTGTACCGCTGTAGGGGGAAGTGAGCGTGTATGTACCCGAAACGTTGTTGTTGCCCGAAGTCCTTGCGTTGACCGTGCCGCTCACGCTGAATATGGTGTCGGTTTCGGCCTTGTCATACATGCCTCTGCCGTTGAAGTCTATCACGTCGAAGCGCGAATCGTTTGTCGTCCACTTGCCGCGGAAGCAGTCATATCTGTACAGCGTTGCTTCGCCGTAACCGCCTGCCACCTCCGAATAGAGCACGCCGCGCAGCTCGTCGCCCTTGGCGTTGAGACTGAGTTCGGCGTACAGCGTGTTGCCGACATAGACCCTTATATATGCGCCGTCGACGTCGTATTCGCCGTACAGCTCCACGGAGGAGCCCACGCCGGAGTATGCTATAACCGCCTCGCCGTATCCGTCCGTGCCGATTCCGTTGAATGTTATGTCCGCCTGTTCTTTCTTGCCCCTGAAGAACCACGTGCCCGTAAGCCCGTCTGCACGCGAGTACGTTTCGCCGTTTATGGTGAGCACGCCGTTGTCAAAGTATGCCTCGTAAGGGGTATCGCCTATCGTGAAGGTGATTCTGTCGCCCGCGTCGGAGTAACTTGCAGTCTGTCCGTTCAGAGTTACCGTTCCCAGCCCGTCAAAGGTGAACTTGCGCGGGGAGTTGGCATTCCTGCTCCATGTGCCGCTGTATTCGTCCAGAAGGCTTGCCGTCCTGCCGCCTATCGCAGTAATTACGTTGCCGGAGACGGTCACCGTCTCGGAAGTGCTCATGGTCACGGAGTAGTTGCCCGCCGTTCCCGAAATGGTGTAGGTGAACGCCGCGCTCTGCGTGCCCGAGCTTCTGCTGCCCGTACCGTCCTTGTTGAAGGTATAAAGCGCACCGTTATCCGTCTTGTATGTGCCGTAGCTGAACTGACCCAGCTGTCTGTAAGCCGTCATGCTGACGTTGACGTCGCTGTACACGCCGCTTCCGTCCGCCGAAGCAAGACGGGCAAGGGCATTAAGCCTGAGCGTGTCGCCCTCGAGCGTTGCCCTGAAGGCATATGCCGAACCCTCCGTGCGGACGTCCGTGAACACCGCCGAGAGTATTGCGATATTATATATTTTTATTGTCTTTCCGACCTAGGTATAGGCAGATTCATACGTCATGCCGCCGTAACGGAAGAACGCGCTGCCGTCCGCAGAGAGCGTGATATACGCGCTGCCGGGCACGAAGTCGGTTATTCTGCCGTCGGTATCCGAAGTCGTTGCGTGCGCCGCGTCTATATAGTATGTGCCCGCAACTTGCGTATAGTCTGCAAAGCCCGTGTACAGCGTTATGTCGCCCACGGGAACAAAGCCGTAGGGCACCTTGAGAGTGAGCGCGGAGTCAAAATAATATCCCCAGCCCAATTTTCCGTCAGACAGGGCGTACTCTGCCAGCTCGCCGGAAGAGTACCAGCCGCTCATTGTGGAATAAGCCGCGCCTGCGTCCTCGCGCACGGAAGAGGAAACCTGTTCGCCCTGTGCGTTGAGTACGGTAATCGTCATGGGTCTTGCCGCAGCTGAAACGGCATTGAGCGTGGGATATGCGCCGCTCATCGTCCATTCGCGCGTTCCCCAGCCGAGCGCAGTGAACAGCGAGTTGTCGAAAGTCGTGTTATAGTCGTAGCAATTTCTTACTATCGCTTCGGCGGAGTTTATGGACACGGAACCTGCCGCAGCCTTTGCCGCAACTATGTTGCCCGTAGCTTCGTATCTGGTACCGCTTGCCGAGCTTGCAGACAACACCGTGCTGCCCGAATAGCAGGAAGATATGGCAGTGTCGCCCTCTGCATAACCCACAATGCCGCCCGCATATGCCACCTTGTAGTCCTCAACCAGACCCGAAAGGGATATGTAGTTGTTTGCAACTATTTCGCCCGTCGCATAGCAGTTTGCAACCGAGGAATACATGCCGAGAGTGCCCGCAATGCCGCCCGAATGCATACCGCCGATAACGTCGCCCGTCGCGTAGCAGTCAGCGACATACGCAATGGCATCTATGTCCGCCGACACGAGGTAGCCGACAATGCCGCCCGTCGCGCGGGGAGAGCCTACGCCTTCCACCAAAACGTCTGAACTGCAACCGTATATGTATGTATTGTATTTTATTACGGGAGTATAGGCAACGCTGTAAGCCGCCTGAAGCACGCCCGCAATGCCGCCCAGACAGATAATCTGGCTGTCGTCGCCGACGGCGGAAACTTTGCCGTTTTCAACACGGCAACCCGTAATCTGTACGCCGATGCCGAAGCCCACAATGGCGCCCGCATAGGTGTTTGCCTCCGCTTCGCCCGCGTGCGTTTCGAGAGTGAAGTCCGAAAGAGTCAGATTCTTTATGACGGCAGGCGCCGTAGTGGTTGCCGTCGCGTAGCCGAACATGCCCACATAGGGGAGGAATTCATTCTGGAATGACTCCTGGTCGACAACACGGTCGGTAAGCACGAAGTTGCTTATCGTCTTGCCGTTGCCGTCGAACGTGCCGCAGAACACAGACGTAGCCGTGGAGTTGTCGCCCGTGACATACATCTGGTCGCCGCCCATGTCAATGTCGTTTTCCAGCCTGAAGTGCGCCATGCTGAACACGCCCATATAGAAGGAGTCGTTCACAAGCGCAGCCATATTGAACAGGTCGATGGGCCTCTTTATAAGGAAGGGGTCGGCAGCAGTGCCCGTGCCCTCTCCCCTCTGAAGGAAGCTGTCGTCCTGCTCTATGTTCGTGACGGAAATTTCAGTGTCGCTGTCAACGCTGTCGTATGTACATTCATATACATAGCTCTCGTCCGTGCTTTCGCGTTCAAGCTGTTCGGAGCCGAAGAGCACAACATAGTCCTGCTTGTAATATGAACTTACCCTTACCCTGAATGTAAAGGAATCGCCGTCCAGCACGCTTACGGAGTCCGTAATTTCCTCTCCGTCGGTGTCATAGAAATATACAGGCAGTCTCTGTTCGTAGTTCTGACCTTCGATTTCTGTAATAGTCGTAGTCTTGAAAGTTATTGTACGTATCATCCTCACGCCGCTGGCTGTAAGCTTGCTTTCGCCCTGCATTACGAAGGAATATACGTTGTCGGCGTCCGCCGTAAGGGGCTGTCCGTTGAGCGACACTACGGGGGTGCCCGTTGCACCCGCGCCAACGCTGACCGTAAAGCGTACGGTGACGCCCTCCTTTACCGTTCCGCCGTTATTGAAGCCTTCCATATTGTCAAGGAAGAAGAAGTCCACGCCCTCGCCCGATGTCGTCAGTCTGTAATAGTCGGGTGCAGGCTCCTGCGGCTGTTCCGTTACGGGGGGCTGATTTCCGTCATCCGAAGTTCCGCCATTTGCGGCACATGCCGCCGCGCCGCCCAGGCATGCAACTCCGCACGCAAGACACAGCGCAATCAAGAACTTTCTGAACTTTTCCATTGAAATTTCTCCGTTATGAATAGTTGTCAGTTTTTTATGCAAATAAGGATATATGTCATAATTACCAATCGTATTGGCCGCACTGACAGTACCCCATAATTTATGCTAAACAATTCTATCATACGCACGCAAATTTTGCAAAATAATATTACCCTTTTCCGACAAATATTTCGTATAAAATTTACTTATGCTTAAAATTTGCGTACCTTATGTGAGGGATTTTATTCAATTATGCACTGCTGAAATGAATAAACCTGTGCCCTTTCAGTATGCCTGTCCGCCATGAAAATGGAGCAAAAGAGGGCGCGTCCGCCGCGTGACCGACCCTGAAGCCCGACAATAACTGCGCCTAATCGGCAAAAAAAATACCGTCCCGAGGGAGAAATTTCCCTCGGGACGGCGTACCTTTCACAGTACTTTTATTATATTTGCTCTCTTTGGTCTTGTCTCTTCAGAAAGTTCCGCGCTTTTTTGCGCCCTTTCCTTAAGCAGTCCTGCCGCGGCGTTTTACTTGCGCGCCGCAGAAGGTATGCTTCAACTTACCGCGCCCGCTTAATTGAGCTTGGGGTCGATGGGTGTGCTGCCGGAAGTGTCGTCATCGCCTGCTCCGCCTCCGACCGTCTCGCCGCCTGCATTGACTTCATTTATCACAAGCTCGAGCGTGCCGGTGAAAGGATTATATGCATATGCTTCCACCTTAACGTAAACACTTTCTCCCGCTTCAAGTTCTATTGGCGTAGAATATATCTGAGATTCCCAACTGCAGCTGGCATCACTGTAGTAATATACCATGTAGTTTGTGTCGGTGATGCTGAATGCTACTTTGTTCGCTCCTGTATTGGTAAACTTGTAGTACAAAGTATGGTCGAGAGCTTCGAATGTGAGATCTGCAGAGTCGTTATTAAGATCTATGGGAGCAGCTGCGCCAAGACCCGTATCGGTTGCCGCATCGAAGTCCCTGAGCGTGAATGCATAGCCATTCATCATCATCGCATTTGATACCTTAATGTAGTAGGTAATGCCTTCTTCTGCCGCAAGTAAGCCTGTTGCACCGTCACCGAGGTTAAGTATTTCCGTATAGCAGTCAATATCGGAATATATTACAAGCGTTGTTCCTGTAGCAAGTTCAAAGGCATACGGCTTGGTTTCAGGAGCCGTCCACTTATAGTAGTACTCGCTCTTCTCCGTGTTGCTTGTCTCAGAACCGAGCGCTGTCGTAAGCTCTACAGGGTTACCCTTTTCGCCGAGAGGTGAAAACTGTTCGCCACTGACGCTTATGGTGCCCGAAGTGGACTTCGCGCGGAATGCATACGAAGTAAGCGAGGACGGCCAATCGTTGATAGTCAGTTCGTGAGTTCCTGCCGTTACAGTTTGGTTCACGGTTGCCCAATTCTGTATGGTGCTGAATTCTACTATCGTGCCCTCGCCTACAGTAAGCCTGAGGCCCTTCTTGGTGCCAT
Source organism: uncultured Clostridia bacterium (assembly GCA_944368635.1). Lineage (GTDB taxonomy): Bacteria > Bacillota > Clostridia > Christensenellales > Borkfalkiaceae > Coproplasma. Next base: position 12,151 of record CALVXA010000004.1, on the reverse strand, counting down.
CCATATCCATCCAGGTGTAGTAAACCCAACTGTCGTCTTCGACCGTCTTGGTTATGCCGCCCGTAGTGAGCGCGCTTCCGTCAAGAGGGAAGTCGGCGACCGTGCCATCCGCAGCTGCCGCAACAGACTCTACATTTACTATATAGTAGACTGTGTCACCCGCAGTGTAGCCGCCGAGAGTGATGGCGGAGTCATTTACGGAGAACTGTACGTCCTTGGCTGAACTTGCCTTTATGTTGACGGTATTATTTTCCAGCGTGTTGCCTTTGCTATCCGTTATGGTGCTGAACGGGTCGTCGCAAGTAATTTCGAACGCCGTATTCGCGTCCCCTGCCTTGAAAACAACAGTCTTTACCTCTCCATATGCAGGATCGCCGGGCTGAATTGTGATGGGCACAACATAAGTACCTGCTGCGGAAACGCTGTATGTATAGCCGCCCCAGCCATCGCTTTCAGCGTGCAGAGGCAAGCCGAGAGTCAGATTCTGGGAGCCGTAATATACGTTGTAGGTAGAGCCGCCCAGAATCTCGTAGCCCGGTATGGAAATTGTGTAGTTGCCGACTGCAAGAGGGTCAACGGTTATCTTGCCGGATTCATCCGTCGTCAATGTTGCAGTGCCACCTTCAAAGATGCCTTCGCCTGTAAGCGTTACATCTGTGCTTGCAAGCGGTTCATCGTTATAGGTAAAGGTAATCTCGAAGGACGTAAGCTTGGGAAGGATCAGAAGCTCGATATGTTCGCACGCGGAGCCGCCTATTGTGCCGTCACACTTCTTATACCCAAGTCCCTCGGTAGTTTCTGTGGGCTGAATGAGCACATAGATGTCGTCGCTGTATGTATGCTTGTGAAGCTGTTCTTCCGTGAAGACGGTTATCACTGTGGGCTCGGATGCGTCCGTATATGTAATGGTAATTGTACCGTCCTCATAAGTTATATCATCAATGCCGACGCCGTTGGTGCCGTTCGCACCGCTCGCGCCCTTGATGACGCCTACGCTTACCCACGTGCCAGCCGCCTTGTTATATACGGTGAAGGTGGTCTTGTCGAGGTAGAAATCGCCGTTCTCGCCATCGGTAGCGGCAGGTGCGCCGTCGCCCGAAAGCCAGGTTGCGCCGTCCTTGCCGGCGACGCCCTGGTCGCCCTTTTCGCCCTTTGCGGCATTGAGTACGCTGTCAAGCCATGCGTCGTAGTCAAGCGCTTCCTGACCGTCTGCCTCTGCCTCTGCCACATAGGCCTGGTACATGTCATAGTACTTGCCGCTTGCCGTATCGCCCGAGCAGGCAGCAATTCCGAACGCGCCGCAGGTGACAGCCGTAGCGGAAAGCACAGCCAGCAAAAGCTTTGTCTTCTTCTTCATATCTTTCTCCTTTTCCCCGTCGGACATTTCAATGCCCCGACGGAAGTTTATTTTTATTGTACCCGTATGTGTGCATAAAACAATTCTTTTGAATAATTATGCGCATAAAATACAAATTTGTATATATATTATCACCTGACGGTGAATAATGCAATACTTTTCTTACAAAATTCCCTTATTTTTTGTTGTAAATTTTTTTATGACTGTCATAACCGCCGATTATGGTAAAACCCATACCCATTCAATAAATGTGAAGCCGCCGCGCGTTTTACGCGCGGCGGCTTCGGCAGTCTTTAAGTCCGCGTTGTATTTATGCCTGTCTGCCGCCATGGGCGCAGGCTTTTTTTAAGAAAACTCACTTAAAATTCAAGCGGGGAAAATCAGTAATACGTTGCGACGAGGTCTTCGCCCGTAAGGGGCTGCGCCCGCTCGATTTTCACCGCGCTCAAAACGGGGCCCTTCGCGCGGTAAACCGCGCTGTATTCATACCCCACCTTTGCCGTCACGGTCAGCCAGTCCTTGGTATTTACGCCCGTTATCAGCGAATTGGTCTTGAGCGCAAACCCGTCGTAGGCAATGTCCGCCTCGCAACAGGTCATAATATAGCGGCCTATCACTATACAGCCCGCAGGCACCTTGCGCGACACCGCCGCCATGCCCTTAAACTGCACCGTCTTGCCGATATAGTTCTGCGGCTTTTCGTTCAGGTCGCGATAGAACAGCGCAAAGTCCCTGTCTGCAATCTCTATTACAGGCGCCTGCATATCGTAGGGCATGGGGTCCTCTATCTCGTCAAGCTCCGTCTTGCCGCCGATATATTCGTAAATTATGTCGGGACGGCGGGAAATTCCCCTTATTATCTTGTGATATTCCTGCTTTTCGTACTCGCCCTTGAAGCGGTTGAACACGACCATCTGCGTCATCTGCACCTTGTCGAACACCAGCTGGCGCATATTGCGGTTGTAATTTATGAATGTGGTCGCGTCGAAGAAGGTCATCATCTGGTTTATCACAAAGCTTTCGGGCATGGCGTCGAAGAACTTCTGCAAGAGCCATGTGCCGTTATACTCTATGAAAATCCTCTCCGCATTATGCTTGGAGGCAATATATTCCAGCGTACCTTGGTTCAGATCCGCCTCGTCGTCGATATACTCCACCGCCACGTTACGTACGGCAAAGCGGGAGGGGACATACTCCTCCTCGCCCTCCTCGCAGACGAGCAGGACGGTGTTTTCGCCCGTGTCCAGACGCTTGTCTTCCAGCGTTTCCTGTATGAATCTGGTCTTTCCCGATTCCAGAAAACCCAGAAAGAGAAAGCAGTTTATCTCGTTGTTCATAAAGCCTTAAATTCCTTTAAATGCACGGCATAAGCCGCCGCCTCCGCCCGTTCAGGCGCGGGCGAACAGCTCCTCCAGCTCCTCGCCGTCGAGCTTGGAACCTATCACGCACAATCTGCCCGTGTATTCGGCAGTGCCCCTGCGCACGTCCGTCTCCCCGGGAATGTAGTCAAAGTGCAGCCAGCCGCCGTCTTCCGCCTGAACTATGCCCTTTGCCCTGAGCACCGTACCGAACCTGACGGCGTCCGTAAGCTGTGCCAGAGCGGCGCGCAGCCCTTCCTCCGTGAACTTTGCGGCAGTCTCCCTGCCCCAGCTGGAGAATACCTCGTCGGCGTGATGGTGATGATGGTGTTCCCCGTCGTGGTGATGGCAGCAGTGCCCTTCCTCGTCATGGTGGTGGTGTTCATGCTCGTCATCGTCGTGGTCGTGGTGATGGCAGCAGTGCCCGTCCTCATCGTGGTGGTCATGTTCATGCTCGTCATCGTCATCGTCGTGGTCGTGGTGATGGCAGCAGTGCCCGTCCTCATCGTGGTGATGTTCGTGTTCGTCGTCATCATCGTGGTCGTGTTCACCCATTTCGGCGGCAAGCCTTTCAAGCTCGTCCGCGAGGGTGGAACTGTGCTCCATGGCATCGAGTATACGCTTGCCGTCCAGCTGCGACCAGGCGGTAGTGACTATCGTTGCGCCTGCGTTGTGCTGTCTTACAAGCGAAACTGCCGTGGCGAGCTTTTCATCGCCCGCGACGTCCGTATGGCTGAACACTATGCACGCGGCGGAAGCTATCTGATCGATGAAGAATTCGCCGTAGTTTTTGATGTACATTTTACACTTGTTGGCGTCCACGACGGTGGTCATGGAATTTATTGTGCAGTCTTCAAGCTGTGCGCGCTCCACCGCCTTTACGACGTCGGACAGCTTGCCCACGCCTGACGGCTCTATTAAAATTCTGTCGGGATGGTATTCGCTTACCACCTTTTTGAGCGCCTTGGCGAAATCTCCCACGAGCGAACAGCAGATACAGCCTGAATTCAACTCGTTCACGGTTATGCCCGCCTCCTTCATGAAGCCGCCGTCCACGCCTATTTCGCCGAACTCGTTTTCAATAAGCACAAGCTTTTCGCCCGCATAAGCTTCCTTGATGAGCTTTTTGATGAGCGTGGTCTTGCCTGCGCCCAGAAATCCCGAAAAGATATCTATCTTTGTCATGACTTTACTTCCTTGAAAATATATTCTGTCTTATTATATAAACGCTTTAACCGATTTTTAAACGCCCGCACGGGGCGGCATACCGTCTGCCTGCCTTACGGCAAAGGGCGCATAACCTGCCCTGCCGCGCACGGACGCAAAAGCGGCGCGGACTTACCGCCCGCACCGCTTACGAACAATGAATTTATTTTCTGTAAGTCAGTCTGCGGAAAGTGCCGTCTTCCTTGTGAATGACTATCCTCGCTTCCTGACTTTCGGCAAGCTTTTTGGCGAACTCTATCGCCTCTGCCTGCGTGAAGAACAGCTTGATCGCCTTTGCGCCGCCCGCCGCCTTCACCTGCCACTTGTTGTCGCTCTTGCGCTTGGCTATGTGGTAGGTCTTGATTGCGGGTTTTGCCCTTTTCTCGTCGCTTGGCGCAACGGCTGCGGCCTCCTCCGCCTCCTTCTTTTCCGCCTCTTCTTCCTCCTCGGCAGTCAGCGTTTCGTCCTCCTCCTCGGGCTGTGCGGCGACAGGCTCCCTTTCGGCAGACGCAGCGACGGGCTGTGCCTTACTCTGCGCTTCCGCCTGTTTTACTGGCTGCGCTTCCTGCTCCTCGGGCTCGGCTGCGGACTGTTCGGAAGGCTCCTCTCCGCTTTCGTCGCCCTCCTCCGCGGCATTCTTTTTAAAGCTGCGCGCTATCACCGCCACAAGTATGACGAGCAGCACGACTATTATCGCTGCAATTATCACCCAGCCCCAGGGGTTGAACCACGTCGGCAGAGTCAGAAGATAAGTTGTATTCATGGCGTAAAACCTCTCTTTTATTGTGTGAATATATTTTAATACATTTGAATACTTTTGTCAAGGGCGGAGAATATTTACAGCGTCGCATAAATCCGTTTCCTTCCAAAGGGCTTATTTCGCACATACGCCCTTTCCCTGTCCGGCAGAAATTTTTACGCACCTTTAGGGCAGAAAGTGCGCATCTGTACGGAATTTTTCGTTCTGCGAGGCAAAACTGTCGGGCAGGAAATTAAAAAAACTGTGCGGAAAGAAGGCTTGCGCGCGGCGAAGACAGGCGGAAATATTGACAAACGCGGGTACATGGTGATAAAATTTACCGAAGAACGACATACGGAGGAAGGCTACGGATGGCGGACAGACGCCTTCCCCGACTAGAACTGCGCGTTGCTTGCGGAGCGGATTGCCGCCTGCTTCCCCTCCCTTTACAGCGTGCTGACCGCCCGTCCCGAAGAACTTTACGCCGTCGAAGGCATGCCCGCCTGCGTAGCCGACTATCTGGTATGCGTGGGCAGATGCCGCAGGGGTAAGACGTTCATGTCGGCGGACGCGCCGAAGAGAATTGCAGACAGAAAGACTTTCGGCGCTTTCGCGCTCAACCGCCTCAAGGATATGGACAGCGAGTGTGCGATTATCGTTCTGGTGAACAGGTCGGGCAAAGTGCTGTCTTGCGGCACGTTTTCCTCTTCCAGCATACAGTTCGTAAAAATGCGTCCGGGCAAGGTTTTAGAACTCATGTCGGGCATAAACTTCAGCGGGGCGTACCTTGCGCACAACCACGTGAACGTCCCCGCAGCGCCTTCCGCGCAGGACGACGAGTTCACAGCAGCAATGACGGAAATGACCCGCAAATGCAGCGCACGCCTTATTGACCATGTAATAGTAAATAACGGCGGCGAGTGTTTCAGCTACGCAGATTCGGGGAGGCTGGCAGAGATTGCCGCGCTTGTAAATGACCGTCGGGCGGTTGACGGAGACTGACGCAATTCCCCGTTCGGCAGCTTGCCGCTTTTCCCGCGCAGATTTTACCGCGTTCAAACCTTGTTCACAATTTCACGTTGAATTATTGCCTTAAGGCAGCAAAAGCCGCGGCGGAGAAAGTTTTCTCCGCCGCGGCTTTTGCATATGAAATTTCCCGATACAGACTTTATCTGTCGCCCGACTTGCCGCCGTTTGCCGTTTTGCCCATCGGCAACAGTATGTTCAGCCTGAAAATGCCCCCTTCCGCCTTTATTACCAGAGTGCCGCCGTATTTTTCAACGACGTTGCGTATGCTCTTCATGCCGAACCCGTGGTACATCTTGTTGGGCTTGGTGGTCACAGGCAACTCGTCCTCGAAGTGCAGTTCGCCGCTGAAACAGTTCTCCTCCGCAATGAATACCATGCCCCTGGACTGCCTGACCATAAAGCTTATTATGCGCTTGTTTTTGTCCTCCACCCGCGAAACGGCCTCTATGGCGTTGTCTATCGCGTTGACGAACAGCGCATATATGTCCGACGCCGTCATGAAGTTGAGAAGGCTGCCGTCCACAATCTTTTCAAAACCTATTCCCTGCTGCTCGCAGGTGAGGCTCTTTTCCGTGAAGATGACGTCCAGCACCTTGTTGCCCGACTTCACCGTGCTGTCGTACACGGAGGCCATTTTCTCTATCTCGGCAATCTGCTCCTCCGTAAGCACGTTCTTCATGCCGAGCAGAAAGTGCTTTATGTCGTGCATCTTTATGTCCAGCATTTCCATATTGCTCTTGGCGGTGTTGTACTGCTGTTCGCCAAGGTGCTGAAGGTGCTGCATGAGCTTGTATTCATGTTCGCGTCTGCCCGACTTTATGTTGCTGTACTGTATGTAAAGCGTGAAAAGACAGCAGAGTATGTCGTAGAGGGCGTATATTATGTACGGCTGCACTGCCATTTCGTTGGAGTACTGGAACACATTGGTGTACAGCATTAAAAGCACTGCAAGAAAGACTACCTGCTGGCTTGCCAGATATTCCTTTGCCAGCCCCCTGAAGCCCTTTCTGAACAGAAAATAGACCGCGACGTAAATCGGCACTATTATGCACATATACAGTATGTCGCCCACATAGGCGGGCGCCACTGTAGTGACCAGTCGCTGAACCAGCTCGCCAGCCTTATATGCGCCGTGCTGCGTGGAAATTGCCGCCACGCCGGCAAACAGCGCGACGGGAAGCGGCCTGTCGAAACACAGATAGATGAAGGGCACGGCAAGCACAAAGTACAGCACATACTGTATGAGGGGAATTATCTTGAACCCCAGCCATACTACGGGAAAGTTGGTGGAAATGTAGTACCAGAATTCTGACAATCCGACAAAGAATGCAAGACACCCTGCAAACCGCAGCCAGAAGCGCTCCCTGCGCGGGAAATTGCAGGCGAAGATAAGGCAGGCGGCAAGGTATTCCGCCAGATATCCGTAGCGGACGGAAAACTGTTCGATAAACTGCATATCAGGCAAAATTACCCTTGCCGAGCCATTCGGCAAGCTCCTTCATGAATGTCTTTTTTCTCGGATGGCTTATCTGAAGCACGTCGCCGTTAGCCATGTTGAGGTTATACCCGTCCACGGACAGTATGTGCTTGGGGTTTACCAGATAGCAGTTGTTGCACCTTAAAAAGGAATATCTGCGAAGGGCGTCTTCCGCCTTTGAAAGCGTCCCGCGGGAGGCTATTTTGTCGCCGTCCGTGTGGTAGTACACCGTATGCCCGTCCACTTCCACATAGTAGAGCGAGTTGACGGGCAGCCTTACAAGCCCGTTGACGTTCAGCACGGTTATGAATTCGTCGCCTTCCAGCTTTATCAGGTTTACCACCTTGGACATCTTGATGACAAAGTCCTCGTACTTGACGGGCTTGACGATGAAATCTATTGCGTTGACTTCGTACCCCCTTATGGCATAGCTTGCCATATTGGTGACGAAAATGAGTTTTGCACGCGAATCGAACTTGCGGAAATACACCGCCGCATCCATTCCCGTAAGTCCGGGCATGAGTATGTCCATGAACACCAGGTCGGCATGCACACGCTTTTCGGCGAGAAAATCCATGGCGGTTTTATACCTGGCTATCTGGAAGTTCTCCCCGGTCGTGCGCGAAAAGTTGTTCAGACAGGTTATAAGCGCCTGCGCGTCGCCCTCGTCGTCTTCGACCACTGCTATTGCTATCATCTTCTCCCCTCCGTCACCGTCAGACATACCGATTATACCACATATTCCCGCTTTGAAAAAGCAATAATCTGAAAATTAAGACTTGCTGAAACAATTTTTTAGCTTTCCCCCTGACAAAATACAGAGATTTAACAGACTGAAGCGCTGTTTATGACGGGAGACCCGCAAAATTCTGCGGGTCTCCCGTTACCCATGTCGGCATTACCCTGCCTTCCGCGACTGTACACGGCGGACGCACGTTCTCGCGCCGACTCTCATTTATTTGGTGAAACTTATTTCGTAGTCAGCCTGAGGGTAATAACCGCCTTCAGGAGTTTCGTTGAATATCATTATGTAGATTGTATCCCCCGCCTCGACGGTGAATGTGCCGTCATAGCCCCAACCGCTTGAACTTGCGGAGTTCGCGAATACTGTTTTCTTTGCCGAAGTCTGACCTTCTCCGACAAGCGCCGCGCGCATACTGAAACGCACATCGTTGGACTTGCCATTCAGCCACAGGTGCATATCGTATGTGCCTGCCTCGGTAAACGTGTAGGCTATGGCAAGCGTCTGGTCGGCGCTCAGCCAGCCCGCCTTTATCTCGCCGCCGCCTGCAGGTTGCCAGGAGTCTGCCGTGCTTACGGTTGCCGCCGTGAAGGTAAAGCTTTCGCTTCCCGTTTCGTTCTTTATCGCCTGATTGCCGTCCCATGCATAGACTACAGAGCCGTAAGTCCAGTTGCCGTTGGGATTGCCCGCCACGGAAAATTCATTTTGTGAATTGGCTGCAAAATGCCCGCACACCGTGCAGACGTTTGACTGCCCTTCGAAGACATGCGTCTGATAGTCCTTTACTCCCGCGCCGTCCGTGCTTGCGTGCCAGTGCCCGACATCGTCGTACGACCATTCGTCCGACCAAGTGCGGGAAGCAACCCAGTCTTCAAGCGTGAGGTTTTCGTTGTAAGTACCCTCGACGTACAGCCCCGCGCTTTCTGAATTTTGCACAGTTGTAATATTGGCATTGCCTCCGCAACCGTACAGGTTGAGCTGACCGTATACCTTTATGAAGTAATTTCCCTGTGCCCCGTCCCAGGCGCCGAGTCCCGCGGAGAAGTTGACTATGTTGACGGTTGCATACTGTCCTATCGTAAGCGTATCCCCTGCGGTGTTAAGACTGAAACCGGGATATGCCTTCTTTTCGTTCTGTATGGTTACTGTGCCGCTTAGCAAGTTCCAGTTCATGCCGCCGACATCCTGCGTATAGACGCCGTTAAAGTCTCCGTTGAAATGTATGTACAGCTCGGGCTGAACGGAGTTGTCCTCCGCACCCAGCGTAAATTTGCCGACGTTGAAAGTGCAATGCGTCTCTATGTCGGAGAGTACGACCAGATTGTCCGCATTTGACCTGAACTTGTCCGTTACCGTAAGTTTGCCGTTGCCGCAGACTGTGACCTTATTGCCGCTGTACGCCTTTTCAACGTTGAACGATGCAATTGTAACGTCTTCCTCTACAAATATGACGACGTCATTGTTGTGCAGGGTTATATTCAGCCCGCTTGCATAAATGCCGCCCGAAGAGGTGTTCTGCCCGTTGAGCGTAATGCGGAATACGGGGTTTGCGCTGTCGGTCACGTCATAGATTATGCCGTAACCCGCATTTTCAGCTTCAAAGCCCGTCGAAGGGACGAATACCTTGCCGTTTACCGTCACCGTTCTGTTACCCCATACTGTCACTTGCTCCTCGTGACCGCAGGTGCAGACGCGGCAATACTTATCGTCACTGTCACTGTCACTGTCACCGTCACCGTCACTGTATACGGAGGAAATAAACTTGTGGCTTATAGTTATGTCGTAGGTCGCAGTATAACCTCCGCAGACTATGCTCACCTGCCTTGTGCCCGTAGCCGTCGCAAAGTCGTCGGGCGGTGCAACAGAGTAACCTTCCGTCGCAATGGCAACTTTTCTGCCGCTTGCGTAGACGCCGTTCACGACAAGTCCGTCATGGCTGAAGGTCTCCCCGTGCGCGAAGGCAATCGTCGCGCCCGAAGCGTCAGCCTCTATTCCCGTAAGCACGTCCTCGGCAACGGTTATCTGTATGTTGAATGACTTGCTGTCGTACAGCACCATCACGGTGTGACTGCCCGCCGTAAGGCTTTCGCCCTTGAGGCTTATCTTCCTGTCGGTGTCGAAGAACTGAATTGTATTGTCGGCGATATTTTCGGCGGTTGCGGTTATGCGCCCCGTGCTGCCGTCCGTCTTCGTGTAGTCAATGACCACGCCTTCGCCGTTGAACTCGCCCTCGTAGAACGTCTTGCCTTCAGGCACCGCAGCAGTTATGCTCTTTACTTCCGTCCAGCCAAGCACCTTGGTGTGCCATTCGTTGCCGCTTGCCTTGAAGCGCATATCCGCAAAGTCCCTGGCTTCGTCGCCCAACTCGACAAACAGACTGCCGTTGTCGGCGCTCCAGATGTCGTTGAGAGGGTTCTCGTACACGCCCTGACTTGCAAACTCGCTGTGCCAGCTCTGCGCGGTGTACGCATAGTCGAAGTCAAACATCTGATAGCCGTCATCGCCGCTGTACAGGTACTTGCCCTTTGCGGAAGAATTTGCCGAGCTGACTCCCTCGCCAGTGCGCTCCGTTATGTACAAAGTAAGCGCCGCGCCGTCGTCCGAGGTATTTTCAAACTCGATGATATTTTCCTCTGTCACTTCGGGAACGACTGCTATCCTGTATGTCGCCGTTCTGCCGCCGTAGCTTATCGTAACATCTCTGACGCCCGCAGACGACGTATCCGCAGTTATCTGATATTCTCCGCTTTCAAGTACGTCGTAAGAGCCGTCGTTGTAGCGCGCCGTTACTACAAGTCCGTCCGCAGAGAACGTCTCGCCCGCGCTGTACAATGTTCTGAACTCGCCCGAGAGTTCAAGCTCGTCAATCGAATATGCCTGAACGTTCTTCAGATACACGCTTCCGTCGGCGGCATCCAGCGTAAGCTGTGCCTTTCCGTCTTCGCCGAGGGTCACGCCGCCAAGGTGTATCTTCTGCCAGCCGCCCGTTGCACCCTGCGCGCTGTAGACGACAGTTTCGCCCTGCTTTATCGCCCATGCGCCCGTGCCGTCGTACCATGCGTCCGCAACTAACGTAGTCGCCCCGACGGAGCCTGCAACGGTCACTTCGCCCGTCGCGCCCGCCGCAATGGCCGTATCTGCCGTTACGGGTGCGGGTCCCGATTCAAGCACGACGTCGAAGGAGAGCGTGTTGCCCGTCGCGGCAATGCTCTCCGCCGTCACGAAGAGTTTATAGACGACTTCCTCGCCCTGGGCGATGCTGTCCTCTACCGTGCCGAGGTCTTCAAGGGCGACGTGCGACCACACAGCGGTGCCTGTGCCGCCCGCCTGCTCTTCAAAGCAGGTCACATACACATTCGACGCGAGCTGGGCGTTGTTTGCGTACTTTTCATAGTCAATCGACAGTCCGTAGAATATGTCCCCCTCGGTCTCCCTTGAAAGGGTCACGGTCGCCGTGGCTATATGTTCGCCGTTGTCCTGCTGCGCCGCCTCATTGGCTTCCTGGTAGCTCTGCGGGGCAAACTGGCCGTCATAAGGGGCGACGGAGGCTTTGAAAAACGCCGTCTGCGTTCCGTCCCCCAACACTACTTCGGCGTTGCCTATCGAAATGGTGTTGTTCTGGCTGAGCGTTTTGCGCACATAGAACGCATATACGCCCGTCGCCGCGCCAAGCGTCAGGGCTATAGCCGCAGACGCAGTTATAAGTGCTTTTTTCCTGTTATTCATTTATCCCCCTTTACTCAACCTGTTCAAGCACAAAGACGAACTGCAAAGTTTTGCCCGCCGTGTCCTCATAGGTTGCGCTCTGTTCAAGGTATATTTCCACTTCTATCGTCGCCGTGGTCTCCGCCGCGGCGCTGGTGTACAGCACCATGCCGTTTTCCACGTCTGCCGCAGCTCCGCCGTTCGCGCTGATTACAAGACCCCTTATGTCCTGCATTCCCTGTACGTACTCCAGGCTCAGCTGCATCTTTGCCGCACCGCTCGCATTTATCGTGACAGTCGCCCTCTCTACGGGGTCGTCTGTCGCAGGCTCCTCGCCCGATACGGGGTAAAGCTCCGTACTGCCCGTAAAGTATGCAGTATCCTGTCCGAAGCTCAACGTAATCTGCTGCGGCTGTTCTCCGCCCGGCTGTTCTCCTCCGGGTTGTTCTCCGCCCGGCTGTTCTGTCTGTCCGGGGTTCTCGCCTGCGGGCTGTTGCGGCTGCTCCTTTGCGCACGCGGGTATAAGCATGAGTGCGCC
>CALVXA010000003.1 GCA_944368635.1 uncultured Clostridia bacterium | reverse complement strand
GTTCGGAGCAGGCGCCCTGCTTTACGAAGTCAATCACACCGCTCTTGTCCAGAATTACGGTCATGGGGAACGCCGTCTTGCCGCCCAGCATGACATAGGAGTTTATCTCCTCCGTGTCCTGCGCGAAAGTCAGCTTGTAGCTGTTCCACTTCCTGCCGTTCTTGTCCACTTCCTCGTCCAGCCACTTCTGCACGCCCGCAGTGCCTCCGGGGGGAAGCGCGCTTGCGCTGTGTACGGCAAACATATTTATTTCGCCGTTATATTCTTCAAATACGCTCTCGAAATAGGGCAATTCCGCCTTGCAGGGGTCGCACATGGTATACCAGTAGTTGATTACGGTAACTTTTCCCTTACACTCCATGGTGGAGAACTCGCTCCACTCGCCCTCCGAATCGTACACCTGAAGGGTGAACATGGGCGCCTTATCGCCCACACCGTATTTAAGGGTATCTTCCGTCTTTTCCAGCGCGTAGTAGACTACGGCAGATATCAGCACCAGCACGGCAAGTACCCAGGCGGTGAACTCCAGCACGAAATTTCTGTTCCTGAACTTCAGGAAGAAGGTTCTGAACCCGCCTCTCTTTGCCACTGCCGCGCCGACCTGTACAGCCTCCGTCTGTCCGCCGACGGAACTGTCTTCCGCCGCATCTGACTCCGCCTTTGACGTATCGGGCAGGACTGCGCACTCAACGCCCTCTGCAGAGGAGGTCTGCGCTTTGCCTTCATTCACGGCGGAAGCGGAGGGCGCGCACTTTACTGCGGGCGCTGTTGCTATCGCTTCAGCGTTTCTTCCCGCAACGGACAGAAGGTCAATCTTCTCGGCGGGGGCCGCCGCAGGCTGTGCAACGGGCAGGGTGTTCCTGACGAAGAGTTTGCTGCCCTTCCAGCTTATTGCCTGCACGGGACAGACGGGAATACACTCGCCGCACTGTATGCACTCGTGGTCGCCCACGTGCTTTATGTCCATCTTACATTCCTGTATGCACAGGCCGCAGTCTATACACTTGTTCTTGTCCAGCTTTACGCCGAGCAGCGCCACCTTGCAGAACAGACCGTATATCGCGCCGAGGGGACATACGAAGCGGCAGAACGCCCTGTATATGAACACGCACGCCGCCACTACTACGACAAGCACGACAAATTTCCACGTAAACAGGTAGCCGAGCATGCCGTAAAAGTCGGAGTTCTGTATGTTTGCAAGCAGGCTCACTGCGCCTTCCATGGTGCCTGCGGGGCAGACGTATTTGCAGAATGCGGGAATGCCGGCATAGATTATGGGAATGAATATCGCCATTGCCAGCACTACGTATTTGAAATACGAAAGTATTCTTGTGAACCTGTTCTTGCGGAGCTTGGGCGAACGAATTTTATAGAGCAGTTCCTGTATAAGCCCGAAGGGGCAGAGAAAACCGCAGACTATTCTGCCGAGAAGCAGGCCGAAAAGCAGAAGTACGCCAAGTATATACGCGGGGAAACGCATTCCTCCGCCTGCAAGCGAGTCCTGCAATGCGCCCATGGGGCAGGCGCCCACCGCGCCCGGACAGGAATAACAGTTGAGTCCGGGTACGCAGGCATACTTGGTGTCGCCCGTATATATCTTGCCCGTGGCAAAGCCCTTGAGATTGGCGTTGTACAAGAGCGCCGCATACAGCTGTATTATCCTTCTCTTGGTGGGCAGGTGATTTACTATCCAATTCTTTGTCTTTGCGAAAAAGTTCTTCATATCAGCCCAACCCTATGCACTCCGTACATATATTTATTGCCTTGATAAGCACGGAACGCGCGCTTCCGTTGAGCGAGCCCCAGACAATGAAGGCAACAGCCAGCACAAATATCGCAATTCTCACACCGAGAAGGAAACGGCTGTCCGTGACCACCTTTTCGACCGCCCTCTGCTGTCTTTCGACGGGCTTTTGCCCGACCGTCAGCCTTTTGACGGCGGGAAGTATGCTCTTCACCGCGTACTTTTCGTAAGCGGCGGCGCCTGCCACAATCAACATCCCCGCAAATATACAGGGGAAGACGTGCTTTACAAATTCCAGCATCTCGCCCGTGACGTCCTTGTTGGGGAAATTGGAGGGTATGCAAAGATACACTATGCCGTATATTGCCGCTATCGCAAACAGCGACCATGCAGCCACCCTGAGGGCGAATATCAGTTTTCTGCCCTTTTCAACGAGGGCAAAATCCATCTCTCTCCCCTCGGGCGCGGTTGCAGGCAGACGCTTTTTAAGGCGCGCATACTGCAGGTCTTCGCCTATCTTTTCCCGCTTGCGCTTTACGGGAAAGATTTCCCACAGCACGAATCCCGCAATTATTGCGGCAATCCACAGCCAGAACACGAGCGCGATGTCCGACAGCGCCGCCTCCACCCTCTCGCGGGTGAAGGGAGTTGTCCCCGTATAGTCGGGGGCAGTGCCCGTCAGATACACTTCCAGCACCTTCCATATAAACAGCGCGGCAACGACAAGCGTGAACGCGCCGAATATCCACCCGTAATAGCTCCTTACGAGTTTAGGCGTTCTCTCCTTCATATAATCCCCTAAAGGCGCTATCCGCGCCCCGTTTTTTTGTAATTATCATTATACCAAACGCACGCCCGTCAAGTCAAGAAGTATTGATTAAATAGGCTTGACAAAGCGGTTTATATACAATTATAATTTTATCTGTCGGAACAATTTGAACTGCGGCGAATGACTGCGCCGAACTGACAGACTGCATAAGAAGAGATTATATGGAAGAAGCTTTATACACAGACTACATAAACATCTTAAAGGAAGAACTTTTGCCCGCACTTGGCTGTACGGAACCCATTGCCGTGGCATATGCCGCCGCCATTGCCGCAAACGCGCTTGGCAAACTTCCCGAAAAGGTACAGATTTCCGTTTCGGGAAACATTCTGAAGAACGTCAAGAGCGCGGTCGTGCCCTGCACGGGCGGACTTAAGGGCGTTGGTTCAGCCGCGGCGGCGGGCATAATATCAGGCAGAGCGGACGCAAAGCTTGAAGTGCTTTCCTTCCTTACGGACGAGGACAGGGCTTTTCTTCCGCAGTACATAGCGCGCACCCCCATCACCGTGGAACAGAGCAGCAGCGGCTGCATATTCGACATAGGCATACGCCTCACTGCGGGGGAAGAAAGCGCATATGCGCGCATCGAAGGTCACCATACCAACGTGGTGGAACTTGAAAAGAACGGCGAAAAGCTTATAAACCGTCAGACGGAAGACGAAAACGCAGATGCAGGACTTACCGACAGACACTGCCTTACCGTAAAGCGCATTATAGAGTTTGCAGACAGCCTGAATACGGACGACGTCAGGGAGATGATTGAAAGGCAGATTGAGTACAATTCTGCCATTGCGGAAGAGGGTCTTAAGGGCAACTACGGCGCGAACGTGGGCAAAGTGCTTCTCTCCTCCTTCGGAAACGGCGTACACAACAGGGCAAGAGCTACCGCGGCGGCAGGTTCGGACGCGAGAATGAACGGCTGTTCCCTGCCCGTCGTCATCGTTTCGGGCAGCGGCAACCAGGGTATGTGTACTTCCCTGCCCGTAATAGTCTACGCAAAGGAACTTGGCGTCACGCACGACAAACTGATACGCGCGGTTGCGCTCAGCGACCTTATTACCATACACTTAAAGACGGGCATCGGCAGGCTTTCGGCGTACTGCGGGGCTGTAAGCGCGGGCGCAGGCGCGGGTGCGGGCATTGCATACCTGCACGGCGGCGGTTTCGAGGAGATTGCGCACACGCTTGTAAACGCGCTTGCGATAACTTCTGGTCTAATCTGCGACGGAGCAAAGTCCAGCTGTGCGGGAAAGATTGCGGCGGCGGTTGACGCGGGCATTCTCGGCTACGAGATGTTCAGACAGGGCAACCAGTTCTACGGCGGCGACGGCATACTTGAACACGGCGTGGAAAACACCATAGAAAATGTCGGGGACCTGGCGAGAATAGGCATGAAGGAGACGGACGAGGAGATTATCCGCCTTATGATTAAGGATTTATAACTTCTCCGTCAATCTCAAAACACTGAATAAGGGCGTGCGCCCCGTAAATTGCGGGGCGCACGCCCTTTTACTGTACTCATTTTTTAAAATTAATCACTTTTTTTGTGCGAAATATTCAAAAATTTCCCAACGCCTATTGAAAATGCCTCCCGTTCATATTATAATGGTAGAAAAGCGGATTTTTTTTCGCGCATAAAGGGGAAATTTGAAATGAGCATTTCAGCAAAAGAGATAAGGAATATTGCCGTAATCGGTCACAGCGGAGAGGGCAAAACGACGCTGTGCGAGGCAATGCTGTTCAACGCGGGCGTTGTGGACAGAATGGGCAGCGTGGAAGCGGGCACGACAGTAATGGACTTCGACGAAGTTGAAAAGGCGAGAAAGATGTCCGTATATACGGCAATCGCACACCTTGACTGGAAGGGCTTCAAGATAAACCTTATCGACCTGCCGGGCTTTTACGACTTTGAAGGCGAAAGACACGAAGGGCTTGCCGCCTGCGGCGCGGCAATACTGGTAATAGGCGCAAACGGCGTTCTGCCCATCAGCGCGGAGAGCGTAATTGATTTCTGCCTTAAGACGGGCCGCCCCATGATAGTGTGCATAAACGGCATGGATAAAGCCACCGCCGACTATGAGGGCACCGTGGAGGCGCTGACGAAAAAATATACGGGTCGCATTGCACCCATTCAGATACCCATCATGAAGGACGGCAAGATGACGGGTTACATAAACGCCATACAGGAAAAGGCATACGAATTTTCCACCAAGGGCAGGCAGGAAATACCCGTGCCGCCCGAACTTGCCAAGCAGCTGGACGACATGGAAAACAGACTTGTGGAGACGGCGGCGGAGAACGACGACGTGTTGCTTGACAAGTACTTCGAACAGGGCGGGCTCACGCGCGAGGACGCAATTTACGGCATACGCAAGGGCATTGCGACGGGAAATGTCATACCCGTGATGGCGGGCAGCGCGCTGAACAACAGGGGCGTAATCAACCTGCTGGACGAAATTGTCACATATATGCCCACCGCCGACGAGAGGAAAAATGCCATTGCGACGGACATTCTCGCCGACGAGATGATAAACGTCAACTGCGAGGAAGACGCTCCCTTCGCCGCACAGGTATTCAAGACTGCCAACGATGCATATACGGGCAAACTGAACTACATAAAGGTATTCAGGGGCAAATTGCACACGGGCGACACCGTTCTCAACGCAGACACGGGCAAGGAAGAGAGAATAGGTCAGATTTTCACGCTGTGCGGAAAAAAGACAGAACTTGTGAGCGAGCTGACGGCAGGCGACATCGGCGCCGTAAACAAGCTGACATCCACCGACACCAACAACACGCTGTGCGCAGTGGGCACAAAGCTTAAGTTTGACCCCATACGCTTCCCCCGCCCCTGCCTTCCCCGCGCGGTCAAGGCTTCCGACAAGGGCGAAGAGGACAAAGTCTGGTCGGGTCTGAACAAGATGAAGGAAGAAGATTACACCTTCTCCGCCGTAAAGAATACGGAGACGGGCGAGCTGATTTTAAGCGGACAGGGCGAAACGCACCTTGACCTTATAGTGAGCAAATTAAAGAGCAGGTACGGCATAACGGCAATACTTTCCAAACCCAGGACGCCGTACAGGGAGACAATAAAGGGAACTGCCATTGCGGAAGGCAAGCACAAAAAGCAGTCGGGCGGACACGGCCAGTATGGCCACTGCAAAGTGCGCTTCGAGCCGTGCGAAGGCGAGTTTGAATTCTGCGACGAAGTCGTCGGCGGCGCAGTACCCCGCCAGTACATACCCGCGGTCGAAAAGGGGCTTAAGGAATGTATGGCTAAAGGCGTGCTTGCGGGATACCCCGTGACGGGCGTGAAGGCAACGCTGTTCGACGGCAGTTACCACGACGTAGACTCCTCCGAAATGGCATTCAAGGCGGCTGCCGCGCTTGCATATAAGGAAGGCATGAAGAACGCCAACCCCGTACTGCTTGAGCCCATTGTAAGGCTTAAGGTCGCAGCTCCAAACGATTACCAGGGCGCAGTTATGGGCGACATTTCCAAGCGCATGGGCAGAATAGCAGACAGCCTTACGGAAGGCGAATTTACCACCGTAATAGCCGAAGTGCCCCTTTCGGAGACATATGACTATGCGACGGACCTGCGCGGCATGACAAAGGGAATGGGCAAGTTCTCCACCGAACTGCTCCGCTACGAAGAAGTGCCCTATGCGCTTGCCGAGAAAATTATAGCAGAGGCAAACAAGGCCTGAAATTCCGCAGCAGACGACTGCTGAAATACAGTTTTTATCGCCATGACAGCTGTCAACGGGCTGAAAATTCCGCGCCCTTACAGACGCTGATATTGCAGAGCCGACCTCCCTCCCCGTTTACGGATACGGCGTAGGCGGGGGATCACAAAAAAATGCAGGACCTTTCGTCCTGCATTTTTTGTTGTGTTTTTTGCCTTGCATACATTACGCGTATGCAAAAGTTGCCGTCGCCCCGCAAAGCCCGCCTGTATGACGGCGGGCTTATTCCGTTCTGATTTACACGGGAGAGATGACGATTGTTTCAGTTATAGTGCCGAAGCCCGTGGAATGGGTTATTGTAAGACTGTACGCCTCGTTTATGGCAAAGGTGAAGTCGAACGTCCCGAGGTTATCTGTGGGCGAAACACCGCTTACATACTGAGCATTAAGCACATACTTGCCGTCAACGTTAGTAACCGTATAGCTGTATACAGATTTGTTGCCCTCCACGTCTATTTCCAGCGTGCCGTTTGCATAGCTGCCGTTGTTGACGACCTTGACGGTTACATCCGCCTCGGAAGAGTCTGCGCTTGAACCCAGCCTGATATTTTCAAACTGTCCGCTGTACTCCGTGCCGTTGCGGAACATTGAAGGAATTGAGGGCGCAGGCTTTACTTCCACAAGGAAGTCGACATAAATATTGCTGTCAAGCGCGGAATCCACCCTGAGCACATATTTACCGGCAACTTTACCCGTGAATGTAATAGTGCCGTCGGGGTTTGACTGCGAGACTACCTCGTTGCCCTGAATGAGCGAGTATCTGCCTGTATCTTCGTCATACGAATAGATAAACCTGCTTGCAACGCAGCTTGTGTCCACAAAGTCAAGTCCGGCAGCAACCGTTGTTCCCCTTATGATGAGCGGCTGATTTTCAAAGACCACAATGCCGCCCGTTCCGTCTGTCGTAAGAGCGGGACAATCCAACCAGTTATACATCACCTTTCCGCCCGCTTCGCTGTAGGCGTAATACTGGGCAATAAGGGGGAATTCCGACGAGGGCGCACCCTTCTGGACATTCAGATTGACAATCTTTTCGACCTTGCCGCCCGTCGTCTTGAGTACTATGCATATATCTCCCGCATACTGCACGCGCAAGGTTACTTCGGGAATTTTGGTATTTCCGCTTACACGAACCTGATAGAAGCCCATTACTCCATAGGCATTGTCGCCGAAGTCCATTGTGAGCGGAACATCCCTGTACCCGCCCCCTTCAACAGGCTCTCTCAGATAGGGTATTATGTTGTCGTAGTCAATTCCGTATGCGGGGACTACGTTCTGAAGCGATAAGATAATTCTTTCATTGCTGGGAATACTTATGGGGTCTTCACCGACTATCTGTCCGTCATACATGAGGTCGTAATCCGTCATGAAGCGCTCTTCGGACGAATAGGGATTTTCGGGAACGACTTCGTCAGGCTTCTTAAGAACCTGGCTGAAGTAAATTTCCCTGTTGTTGACCGCTTCGCTTTCATCTGAATAATATATGGGCTTGGGTATGGGGTCGCCGTAGCAGTCATACAGGACTTCGCCCGTTTGTTCGTCAGTCAGATAGATGGGATTGCCCTGTCCGTCAGTCTCGTACTCGTACAGCTTTATTGGGATGGGGTTGCCGTTAACGTCGAGTATCTGATTGCCCTCTTCGTCGAGCTCATACAGAATTTCGCCATTTTCCCTTTTGTAGACATAATCGCCACCGGACATAAGGTATACAGGCGCCCACACGACGTCGCCCTCTTGCGTAAACAGCTTATCGTGCGTGTAGGGATCTTCCTCTATCATATAGGGATGGATAATATTAGTGTACTGCGTAACGCTCTGAATTTCTCCCGTTTCAAACAGGTTTGCCACGATTCTGTAACGCACATAATAGGGCTGTTCGTATATGCTGAACCAGAAGGATATTGCCCTGTCGCCCGCCTCGTACGGGTCGCACCCCTTGATGACCGCTTCGGGCGATATGTAGTTGGTGTAGGCGTTGAGCAGAAGATCTTCCGCGCCGTACGTACGCTTGTCGCCGCCGCCCGACTGATAGCTGAAGCCGTTCATGTTCTGTTCGGTCGCGCCCGCATCCCTTACGGGGTCGGAAATGGCAGTGCCGTCTTCGTCTATCTGCATTGTTACGCCGAAAATCTTGCCGGACTCATCAAGCGAATACCAGCTTTCGGTAAGATCCGCCCATTCGCGGACGCGCACATAGTCATCGCCGAAGTACACCTCGAAGGGCATTTGCGCACCTATTTCCACGGGCTTACCCTGGTCGTTTACCGAGGAGTCGGGCGCAGATTCGGTGTAATACCCTTCGGACGAGCGGATATTTCCGCCCAGCGAAGTGGCATACATTATCGCATCTTCAAGCGTCTCTATACCCCTTCTGGGCAAAGTGACGTCGAAAGATATGTCGCCCTGTTCGTGCGCAAGGACGAGGTGAAGCTTGCCTTCCCCGTTCACTGCGGCGGTGGGCTGCTTTATCATTTCATATTCCGAATACTCGCCCTTGCCCGTAAGCGTATAGACGGGAAGCTCCACGTCGAGCGGGGTATGTTCTTCATTGAGCGTGCAACGCTTGCGCGCCAGCCCCGTCTCCGTCTGTGTGGGCATGGTGACTATCTCCCATTCGCCGTATGCATGCGCATTGCTGTCAATGGGTATGACCTCCTGCGTGATGTAGCCGCAGTTGTTGACGCATTTGCCCGTCCTTAAACCCTCTGACGTGCAGGTTGCCTCCTTGTCGACAGTCCACTTCATTACGTGTTCACCGCCGTCAATGCACTTGCCTTCATCGCTTCCGCAGCCGGCAAGGGCAGTGAATCCCATTGCCGCAACCGCCAGAAGAGCGATAATTTTCCTTGTAAAACCTGTCTTTTTCATAATAATTGTCCCTGAATACCTTTAAGCGTAGTATCCGCACGCAAACATCCACATACTGCTCTCGTCTGAATTATAGCCAAGGAAGGGATCCTCTTCCGTTGTTTCGGGGTCATCGGCGCGCGGCACTTCGGCATAGCCGTTGCCGTCCTTGAAAAGATCGTTTTCCGTGGCATACAGCTGTATGAATTGTTTGAGTTCTTCGGTGACGGGGTAACATCCGTCATCGTTCACGTTAGCAGCATAGTATGAATGAATGAAGTCGTAGTAGCTCTTGCCGTCAATGTAGCTTAAATTTACCTGATACCATGTAAACTCCGACATTACTTCCGTGCGCTTATTTATCTTGGCGAACAGCATGGGACCCGTGGGATTGCCCAGATTGTCCAGATAGTGATAGTAGCCGTCCTCGCCAAGCCCGACCATGTCGTCGTCCAGAAGGCGTATACCTCTTGACCCGGGACCGTAAGCACAGTATGTGAAAGTTCCCGACGGCGTCATGGAAGGGTTCCATGTGGAGAAGTCATGCGTGGGCGTGACTACAACGGAGGGTTTTAGCCCGCTGGCAAAGTCGCCTTCCCTGTCATAGATGAAGTCTATGTCTATGGGATATGCCGTGACGTCCTGGTTTGTGGTAACTATCCTGAAATGCATTGTGGCGCCCCCGGCCTCCTCACTGGTCATATTAAATTCCCAATAGAAGTTCTTCGTAAAAGTTCCCTCGTAACCGCCGCCGTCGATAATTTCATTGGGATTTTCAACATACACCATTTCCGAACTACTGTGATATACGTACAGCACGGGATTTACTTTGTTTGCCGTGACATCCACCATGGATTCCATAGTATAAGTGCCGTTGCTGGTAGGGGTCACCCTGCACCAGACTTCCTGATCAGGCGTCTCGAGCGTGATTCGGTACGCGCCTATCTGCGTAATGTTTATTACGTCGTTATAGGGGTCCGTACCTCCCGCTGTGATGGGCGTAAGCTGGTAGATTGATATTTCCACACTCTTCTGGACGTTTGTGGCAATGTGTTCGTCGTCGTTAGGGTTATAGGTATAGCCGACGGGGGGGGCGGAAATGGTGACGCGATAGTCGCCGTCCAGTCCCTCTATGCTTGCCACACCCTGCTCGTTGAAGTGTGCGCTGTACTTTTCCGCCGTCTCAAGATTAGTCCAGATTGCCTGAATACGGGTGATATCCTGATATTCACATTCTTCCTGGGTGAAATTTTCGTTGTTCCACAGGAGAGTTACGTTGAATTCGCCATCCTGCTCGCCCTGAGAGGGGGTATCGCCGCCCTCGGAGGAAGTTCCTCCGCCCGTGCTTCCGCCCTGTTGCACCGTGGGAGGAATGTATGTCCCGCAGGCCGTCATTACGGCGCAGAACATTACGGTCAAAGCAAGGACCAGAAATTTATAAATTTTTCTCATCTGCCGCCTCCGTTTATCCATTCACTCTCTTGAATATGCCCTTGATATCGTCCCACTTGAGCTTGCGCACGCCTATATCCACGGCAAAGAGCGCTACCGCCGCAATGAGAAGCGGCAATGCAAGGGGCAGGTCGTAAAGTCCCGCTTCTCCCTCCGCATTCTCTATCTCGAGGTTGCCGTCCTCGCTGACTGTACCGTTGGAACCGACCATCTTGTGCAGGACAGCCGCATCGAACAGCGCAAAGCTGTCATACTCGGGCTCGTAAGAGGTGCTGACGTGTCTGGTTACGCTGACTTCGTCATCCGTACCATAGGAATACTTTATAGTTATGTCATAGTCGCCGACGTCCGCGCTGACAAATTCGTAGTCGTACGTCTTGGAGCCGAAGACCATGGAACTGCTTCTGACGCTGCCGTCGGGCATGCTTACAGAAATTTCCGCAGTGGCGTCAAGGTCGACCGTGGCAGGCGTAAGCGTGACGTGCGTATACCCGTCGAGCGTTACTACGTCCAGCACGAAGGGATAGTCTATCTTCTCCTCCGGGATATTCGACTCGAACAGGTTGCCGAAAAGCGTTGCCTTGAGTTCCGCATCCCACGTAGCAAGGGGAGGCGTCGCCCCCTGCGGGGTTGTGCCGTTGCTTACGACTGAGGTGGTGAAACACGAAACCTTGCCGTTGCCGTAGTACCAGTAGGCATACAGCGGACCCTTTGCCAGAGACAGCACGGTAGTCGCGCTGGGCTTTGCCTCGCTGACATAATAGGAACTTACGTAGTTGGACGAGCCGGGAGCAAAGCTGTCTGCGCTTATGCCTTCAAGCAGTTCGTCCGCCCTGCGCTCGACCGTTACATCCGAAGGGCCGCCCACGAAATTGCCTTCGGGGTCGAATTCGGATACAGAAACATTTTCAAGTTTATCATCGGCGGAGATATCCATCATTTTGCCGCCGCCGTTCTTGACGATCGCCGCGATGAGCGCGGGCGCGTTGGTTCCGCCGCCGCCCACGTCGAGTACGGAGGTCGTTATGCCTTCATCGTTCAGGTCGGCCGCAATTATCTCAGGACTGTCCGCCGTGCCGCTGGACATGAAGTTGGTGCCGTCGGTTATGAGCATTATCTGTTTTTCGCTCACGTCCGTGCTTCCTACAAGTATTTCGCCCGCAGCGCGGAGACCGGAACCTATGTTGGTGCCCTGCTCCACGTCGAACCCGTCAATCAAAGCAAGCACTCTGTCGCGGCTGTATTCAAGCGAGGACACTGCGCTGTAGCTCTTATAGGCGTTGCCGTTGAATTCCACCACAGACACATAGTCGGTGTCCGTAAGCTGGTTTACTATCATCTTCGCCGCAGTCTTTGCCCTCTGGAATTTGCCGGCATCGAACATACTTCTGGAAGTGTCCATTACTATGACGAAGTGCTTGCCTGCGCCCTCGTTTGCGCCAAACACTACGGGGAGCATATCCGAAAGGGCGCTACGGCTGCCCGCCTGCGCCGTCTGGTCTGTCTGCGTGTCCTGAATGGAAGTATCGCCCAGCGTTATAAGGCTTTTGCCGAACATTGAAACGGCCGTATCCACGCTTTCAAGGAACATATCCTTATTTGTCAGGGTGAGGACGTCCACGTCGGAAAGCACTATTTCGTCGTACTTGCACAGCTCTTCCACCGTGTAGGGTACGTTTGGTACGTTCGTGTAGTCGTCTATCTCCGCATCAGGCCCGAACATCTGCCGCATGAGCGCATAGTCGCTCCTGTTGGTGGAGACGAGAAGCACCGATACGTCGCCCGATACCTGCTGTTTGAAGTTTATCTTGTTATTTTCCCTGTTGGTGTCGTAGTCGGGTGTCCACTGCAACTCGAAAGAGCAGGCGAATGTACCCGCTTCGGAGGTGGAAAGGCTGAAAGTCTCGTAATTTTCGCCGTTTGTGAGATAGACGGTGCGCCTTGCAACTTCCGCACCCTCCCTCTTCATGACCAGAATTGCCTCCGCCGAATAGGGCACAGTCACAACGCCGTCGACTTCCTCGTCGGGGCCGTTGCACTTTATGGTTACGGTTACCTCCTGCTCCCTGTTGAGATAGGCATTGTCCGAAATATTCACGGATGAGAGCTGTATTTCCCTTACGTCCGCAGGCAGGTTGTCGTCGATATATATGGCGCTGACATGAATTTCGTTCTCGGCGAGAGCGTCCACCTGACGCTTGAGCGCGCCGCTGTCGCTTTCGTCCGACTGCTTGCCGTCCGTTATGACGACTATGTGCTTTAGCACGCCGTCCCTGAACAGCGAACCCGTGAAGTCGAGCGCGCCGACTATGTCGGTGCCGCTGGTATCCACGGCAGTTGCCTGGCTTACGCTTTTGGGTCTTTCGCCCAATCGGCTTAAGAGCTGGTAGTCCTTGCCGAATGCAATCACGCCCATGCGCGAGTTGTTGGGAAGGGAATCGCCCAGCCTGTCTATGTACTCGTCAATCAGGTCGTAGTTCCTCTGCGTCGAGTAGGAGACGTCCGCAAGCACATATACATCCGTCTCCGTGACTGTGGTAACCACGCTTGTGCCCGCCGCTGCAAAGGCGATGAGCAGCGCCATTAGAACGTGCAATACAGATGAAGCTATGTTGTGCCCGTTGACGTTGTCCTTCCGGACCGCAATGAAAAAGGGGACTGCGAAGAGGATGACAAGCGGCACGGCCAACAGCAACAGATAGGGATTATCGAAGTTGATATTGCTCATAACAGTAGACCATCCAATCCGCAATGACGAGCACTGCGAGTATTATAAATATGTAAAGCAAGTCGTCGTATCTGCCGTCGCGGCGGACAGTGCTTGCCTCGCCATCGACGGAAAAACTCGTACCCTCGGCCGTAACCCGCCTTTCCTCTTCGGGCAGGGAGCAGAATACGTTGACCGACTGCTGCGTGCCGTTTATAGTGGCGGTAACGGTATATTCGCCCACTTCCTTCATGACGTATTCCGTAAACGCTTCGTCCGTGTCGAGGTATTCTATCTTGCCGGAAGGGCTGTCAACCCTTATTGCCGTACACCCTGTAAGCACGTTGACCGTGAGGGCGTCGCCGCAGTAGAATGTGCCGTCGTCGACGAGTGCGGGGAAAGTGTAGTCGATGAGGTTGCGCATGAGTATGAGATAGTTATACGAAAGCACGAAGTCCGTCGTCTCGCGCAGGTTAAACGCAAAGACGACTTCCCTGTTGTCATAGTTATTGGAGCCCGCAAAGATTACGGGGTCGCCGTTACAGGAGGCAAGCGTTATGAACGTGCCGTTCAGTCTGCACTTGACGTACTGCGTCATGGAGGCAAGCAGCTCTTCGGAGGCTATGGTGTCCTTCAAAAGCGTCTGCACCTTTGTGGAGGAGGAAGAATTGAGCTGCATTTTTATCGCCTCCTCCGAAACTATCGCGCTGCCGTTTGTGAAACCGGAGCCCTTGACGTTAGAGGTGGGGTTTACAAACCAGACTGCACCGTCGGAAGGCATTTCTGCGGGAGAAAAGCTGTCAAAGACGTACAGACCGTAGCCGCTGTACACTGCGGGGTCATAGTCTTCCGTCGCAATTACTTTGCGCTGCATATTCCCGAAAGTTGCAAAGGTGGCTTCGAGGAAGAAGGGCGCGTCGCTGACTATCAGCGTGCTGTACGTCGCCGCGCTCTCCCTCTGATAGAGAATGACGGCGTTGTCGTCGGGCAGGCTGTCCGCCTCCCTTATCTGCACCCTGATGGAGGAAAACCCGACATAGTCCTGCGAAAGATCTACGGTGAATGACGTCCCCACGCCCTGCTTTACTTCGCACTGCGCCGAAGCGGCCGCGCTTTCTGCGCCGTCCGCAAAGACGTCGACGTTGAGCTGGGCGTCAGCAGCATAGGAATACAGCGTGCCCGTTACGGTTACGCCCGTGCGGGCGACTGAATATTCCGCGTCGGTCACAGCATAATTGCTCTCTGCGGCGGTGACGTTGATAACTTCCACATTTTCGTGCTGGCTGTAGTTCTTGTCCGTCACAAACACCACGTTGACGGAAGGGTTAGCCGTGAAGTATTCGTTAGCCCTGAGATTTGCCGCCCCCGTATCTGCATCGGACTGCGAGGGCTGCACCTCGTCAAGCCGCTGTATGGCTGTGGCTTTGTCCTCCATGTCGCGGTATTCCACGCTCGTCACGTCGCCCACGACCACGAGGGTGTAGTAGCTGCCCTCCGCGGAGTCGCGTATGCGCTGTTCTATGACGTCCCTCGCCCTCTCGAAGCGGGTGGAGCCGTCAAGCGTCATGTTCATGCTGCCTGAAGCGTCAAGCACGAAGCAGTAGTCGTTTGCCATTCCCTTCAGTACAAACACAGGATTTGCAATGGCAAGCGAGATGAAGATGACGATGAATATCTGCAGTATCAGGCTTATTATGCCCGTTATGCGCGATATGGGGTTCTTTCTGCGCAGAAACCTTTCGCTCAGCGTCCACAGATATGTGGAGGAAATCACCTGTTCGGTATACTTCCTCTTGAGTATGTAGATTAAGATGAGAACGGGGACGGCGATAAGGCCGAGAAAACCCAGCGGATTTACAAAACTCATTTGAGTACCCCCATTCCTACGAGCTTATTGAAGAATATTTCGCCCGCCTGTTCGTCTGCGGGTACAAGCAGATAGTCGGCATCCCTTGCCGAACAGAAATTGCGTATTCTGTCCGTCACGTACTGCACCGCCTGCCTGTACGCCTTTATTATGTCCCTTGTGATATTCTTGCGGTATTCCCGCGAGATGTCCTCGCAGTCGAAGAAATGCATCTTGCCGCGTGCCTTGGGGTTGAGTTCTTCCCGCGCCAGCACCTGCACGCACATGACGTGCCTCTTTTTGGAGGCGAGATGCTCTATCGCCCGCTCGTAGTCGTTGTCCGTCAGGAAATCGGAAATGATTATGGACATACCGTCGCCGTAGCCCGTCGTCGAGGGCAGGATGGCGTCCGATATGCGGCTGTCGCCCGAAAACTGCAAATCGTTCAGCCTGCCTATCGCCGACATGTACGACTCCTTGCCGAGCATACCCACCGCCACGTCCTCAAGCACGCCGTCGCGTATGGCGTAAATGGAAACTTTGTCCATCTCGCATACCGAAAGATAGGCAAGCGTCGCCGCAATGCGCAGCGCCTGCTCGTCCTTTCTTCCCCTGCCGTAGCCCATGGAGCGGCTTACGTCTATATATATGCGGGTGTGCATCTGGCGTTCGTCGAGGTAGAGCTTGGTGTAGAGGTTCTCGAAGCGGGCGTACGCATTCCAGTCTATCTTGGTGATGTCGTCGCCCGGCATATACTCCCTGTAGTCCGAAAACTCGCAGGAGGAGCCGTAACTCTTGCTCTTATGATTGCCGCCGAACATTCCCGCGACGTTGTTTCTGACGAGCATCTGCAGCGTTTCCACCTGACTTAAAAACTCGTCGTCAATTACCTTCTTTACCATCTTTTAATTGCAGTTACTTTGCGTACTTCTTGTATTCGGACAGCAACTGACCTATTACG
The DNA here is from genome assembly GCA_944368635.1 of uncultured Clostridia bacterium. Taxonomy (GTDB): domain Bacteria; phylum Bacillota; class Clostridia; order Christensenellales; family Borkfalkiaceae; genus Coproplasma. Next base: position 19,920 of record CALVXA010000003.1, on the reverse strand, counting down.
CCGTCCACATTTATTCCGTCGTTGATTGCCGAGTAATTTACCTTTATCCTGTGCCTGAGTACGGGATATGCAAGGGCGTTCACGTCATCGTAGGAGACGTTGTAGTTGCCGTTCATGAGCGCCCTTACCTTTGCCGCCGTGATGAGCGCCTGCGCCGCTCTGGGCGACGCGCCGTACTTTATGTACTTCTTTGCCGTCTCGGATGCGTCCGCAAGCTCGGGGTGAGTGCCCGTTACAAGCTTTACGGCATAGTTCAGAACGTCATCTATGACGGGCACGCTCTTTGCAAGTTCCCTCATGGCAAGCACGGTAGGTCCGTCGATTACGGCGGTTGCCGTCTCGTCCATGGTTATCTGCGTCATGTTGACTATATCCGCAAGTTCTTCGCCCGTGGGGAAACCGACAATGAGCTTGAACATGAATCTGTCCATCTGCGCTTCGGGCAGGGGATAGGTACCGTCCTGTTCTATGGGGTTCTCGGTTGCCATTACGAAGAAGGGCTCCTTGAGGACATAGGTCTGCTTTGCAACGGTTACCTTATGCTCCTGCATGACCTCCAGCATGGCCGACTGCGTCTTGGGCGTGGCACGGTTGATTTCGTCCGCGAGAATGAGGTTGGCAAATATAGGTCCCCTGTTGAAGACCGTCTTCATGTTGCCGTCCGCATCCTTTGTGATTACGTTGGTGCCCGTTACGTCCGAAGGCATGAGGTCAGGCGTGAACTGGATACGGGAGAAGGGCAGCTCCAGCGCCCTGCCCAGCGACCTTACGAGACGGGTCTTGCCGACGCCGGGAACGCCTTCCAGAAGGACGTTGCCGCCTGCCACGATGGCGATTAAGACGTTGTCGATTATATCCTTCTGACCGACGACGTCCTTGGCAAGTTCCTGCTTTACCATTGCAACGGAGGCGCTGAAGGCCTTTACCTTTTCAACGTCGGCTTCGTTCAACACTACTGTTTGCTTACTTTTCATAATATTCTCCGTAATATATTGCGTTTAAATTTTTTGATTTTTTATTTGTAATCTGATTGTAGGCCGTGTATGCGGGCGGCTTTGTCCGTAAGGGCTCTTCCGCCCTTCGGCAAGGTTACTCGCCTTGCTCCATTCCGCCGTACAGATATTCGTAGAACTTGTTGTAAAGGAGAATGAGTTCCTCCTTTGTTGTGCCCTTATCTATCTGTTCGCTTATGATGCCGTTATAATCAGCTATTATATCCGCATAGGGCACCGAATGGGGATCGGAGGGGTCGGACGCATCCAGAACGAGGTCGTTGCCGCCCACTATTATTTCACCCTCGCCGAAGCCGCCTCCGTCCGCAGGGGGCTGTTCCTCATCGCCTGAAGGGTCGTTCTGCTCCTCATCACCCGAAATATCCTGGGCGGAGAGCCTGAAAATTCTTACGAGCGCGTCGCGTATGTAGTCGTTCATCATGCCGCTGTATGACTGAACGGTAAGTTCCGGCACGAGCGCGTCCGCCGCGGTGTTGCAAATGCCCCTAAGGTTGGACTTGAACACGTCCGCCGACTGCCCGTTGCCGCCGGATGCCGCAAACTGCATGAGCGAGCTTATGAGCGACTGCAGGGAGTCATATATGGGAGATGTACCCAGGGCGGGTACGTTGGGGTTGTTTTCCTCGTCAAAGAGCTGCGAATAGAGCGTATTTGCAAAGGTCGTGACCGTCTGCGAGATGGAAGATATTATGGTTACGTCCTTGAACTGAGCCATGAACTGCTCCGTCCAGCCGTAAAGCGCGGCGGGAATGACGTTGAGGGCCTGTTCCTGATAGCTCCTCACTTCTGCCATAGTGACAGGGTTTTTACCGCTCTGATAGTACGTTGCCGCACTGAAAATTGCCGTGCCGAGCGGCGCGACAATCTGGTCGTCGCTTACCGCGCTGCAGACCTGCGTATAGCTGATGGTAGCCTCAATCGCCCCGTCTATCGCATTTATGGCGTAGATTGCGTCCTGCTTCCTCTGCGTGGGCGTCTTTATGGTCTCCAGCTTGCCGAGAAGGGAATTCAGTTCCTCCAGCGTGCGGGGCTTTACCGTCTGCGTGAGGTCGGAGCTCTCCACGTCCGCGATGAGGTCGCGCAGTGCCTGAAGCTGCGTATCCGTTGCGGCGACGGGCGCCTCGTAATCGGGGTCGACCCTCTTCTGAACGGGCGCCAATATGCCGCCCAGGAACATTGCCGCGGCAAGGACGGGAATAAAGGCAAACTTCCACAGCCAGCCCATCTTCAGCCTTTTTTTGGCAACTTCGCCCAACGCCTCATCGGTCTGTCTCCTCTGCATAAGCACCATCTGCACAGGCTGTTCCTCGGCGGAAAATTCCACCATAGTCTGCACCTTCTGACCGAGCGCGAAATCCCTGTCAAGTTTGCGGGCGATACGCTCGTCCGAGGGACGGATAATGAAATAAGCCGCAGTGCCGCAGAGCGCCGCAACGCCCAGTCCGACGAGCAGATATATCCACCATGCGAGCGCTATCGCATTGAGCCTGAGGGCGAGAAGCAATGCGCCCGTCACAAGCAGTCCCAGGCACACCCCGACAGCCGCCGCCGTCAATGCGGCTATTATCATGAATTTTTTTCTGAAGACCTTGAAATTGTCCGTCATGTTTACCTTCTCCCGATGAAGTGCGTTTACTCACCGTGCGTCTATTCATGTATAAATGAATATTCTTTCAGTATCCCAATCATTCTATCACATATCACCATAAAACGCAAACATTCTTAAATATTTTTGCGCTTGTCTGTGATAAGCTTTTCTGATATGCCCATGCAACACAGCTTATCGCAGAGTCATAAAAGGCGCTTATTTATTCACTTATGCAAAAATAATCAACAATTTGCATACAGTCGGCAGAATGGTACTGCCTTGTCGCCTATGCAAAGAAGCGCACCGGACAGCAGGCTTGCAGACAGACAAAAGGCAGCACATTGTAAAAGAGAAAAAAGGCATGAAAAATGGCGGCGCTCTGCGCCGCCATAATATTGCCGCCATTAAATTATAAACACGCTGTACGCTGTATTATAAACACGCCGTCGAACTTATTGCCTGCCCACGAAGTAAAGGCATACACTACCCGAAATTCAGACCGGGCTGCCTCCGCGTAAGGCGCCGAGGGCGTCGCCGCCGCACACAAACTGTGTGACGTCGCGCATACCAGAACATTCAGACAGAGAACAGCAGGCAATCTCATAGCCTTCAGGCGCGGGAAGGCGGGTAAGCTTCACCGCAACGGGCACCCCCGCTTCACACAGACTTTCGCCCCGTCCAAGCGGCACGCACAGGGCAGACATTCCGCCGCACAGTCCCTTGCCCGTGTACTTCAGATAGCTCTCCTTCATGGTCCATACTCTGAAAAAAAAGTCCTCCCTGCCCGAGGCAAGTCCTGCATATACCTCTTTTTCCCGCCCGCACAGCACCCTGTCGGCGACCCTGTCGTCAACGGGACGGACGCGCTGTATGTCGCAGCCCACTTCGCAGTCCGAAAGGGCGCACAGCGCATACCTGCCCGAATGGGACAGACTGAACTTTGCCGCCACCCCCTCCAGAAAGGGTTTGCCGCCCTTTGCCGTTCTCCACTTTCCGTATTCCAGACCGTTGAAGTACAGCGCACAGCGCAGGGCTATCCACGCGCCCAACGAAAGCCTCGCCTGCTCTGCAGAGGGAAGGGCGTCCGCCGCGGCGCGTCTTGCGCCGTCCGCCAGACGATAATAGGCGCCGTACATTTCCTCCGTCATCGCCAGGCAATCCATAAGATATAGCTCCGTCATGTTTTTCCTCCGTTACATCGCGCGGAACGGGTCTGCGCCTCGTGCGGCGCCAAATCCGGCTACATTGCGCATAAAACGCGCATACGTAACCGCAAGCTAATGCCCGGCACCGTTCTGAAAGCCCGCTGATTCAGACAAACTGAAGTATATCCGCAAGAATGGCAAAGCCAAGTATAAGCACAAGCCCCACGGCGTGGATTATTGCCTCTGCTCTGCGCGGCACGGGTTTGCGGAATATCCATTCGATAAGGCAGAAGACGACTTTGCTTCCGTCCAGCGCGGGTATGGGCAACAGGTTGAAAACGGCGAGGTTGACGCCTATATATGAGGCTATCGTCAGAAAGCTCTGCCACCCCTGCGCCGCCATTTCGCTTGTGAGTTTTATGGTTGTGACGGGTCCGCCTATGGCGTCCAGCCCCAGCCTGCCTGTAAACAGTTCGCCCAGCACGCGGAAAATAGTTCCCGCCATGCGCCAGGTATAGCCGAAAGCCGCCCCCGCCGTCTGCACGCCGTTCATGCGGTATTCAGCCGCCGACAAGTCCCAATACAGCGTGCCGTCTTCGGCGGTGTATGTGTCCGCACCCAGCGCGCGCCATACCTTGCTCACCTGCGAATAGTTCTCAAAGTCGCAGTCTGCGCGCAGGGTCACTTGTCTTGTAATCTCCTCCCCCTGCGCGGACAAGACCAGAATTTCCACTTCATCGCCCTGCTTTTTGCCGCCGAGGGCAGTTATGAGGTCTGTTGCAAGGTATATCCTCACCCCTTCCGCCCTGAGTATGACGTCGCCCGCGACAAGCGTCTGCTCCGTCGGGGTATCGGCAGGTCGGACGGAATTTACCCTGTACGCCGAAAGCCCGAACGCCGCAAGGCACACAAACGCGAACACGAGCGCGGCAACGTAGTTCATCAGCGCACCCGAAATAAGTACGATTATCCTCTTCCACGGCGGCTGTCTGTTGAAGGAGCCTTCCTCCTCCCCCTCTTCGTCCTCTCCGGAAAAGGCGCAGTATCCGCCAAGTGGTATTGCGCGCACGGAAAAATATGTGCCGCTTTTACGGCTTTTGACCCGCAACAGCTTGGGTCCGAAGCCGATTGCAAATTCATCTATCCTGAACCCGAGAATTCTGCCCGAAACGAAGTGCCCGAACTCGTGCACGGTTATCATTACCAGAAGTATGAGTATGGCGAGCAGAATTGCCAGAAAAGTATTCAGCGCGCCCGAGACGAGCAAGTTTGACATTATCCCCCTTTGACGACCAGCTCCCGCGCAAGCGCGCGCGCCGCACCGTCGGCGCAGACAAGCCCTTCATAGCTGTCCGCCGCGGCATAAGGCGTGTTTTCCACCGTCTGCGCACATATGCCGTAAATATCAGTAAAGCGTATTTTACCCTCTAAAAATGCCTGGACGGCAACTTCGCTTGCGGCATTCAGCGCCGCAGGCAGTATTCCGCCCGTTCTGCCGCACTGCAGCGCGAGCGCAAACAGCGGATAAGCCTTTTCGTCCAGCGGCTGAAACTCCAGCGAGAACGCCCGCGAAAAGTCGAGGGGAGCAAGACCCAGGTCATACCTCTGAGGATAGGTGAGCGCAAGCTGTATGGGCAGTTCCATGGTGGGTACGGAGAGCTGTGCAAGCAGTGCGCCGTCGGCAAACTGAACCATGGAGTGGACTATGCTCTGCGGCTGAATCACGGTATCTATTTTTTCATAGGGCGCGCCGTACAGATGATGCGCCTCTATCACCTCGTAGCCCTTGTTGAGCAGCGTTGCGCTGTCCACGGTTATTTTCGCGCCCATCTTCCATGTGGGGTGGGCAAGCGCCTGCTCCGCAGTGACGTCGCGCAGTTCGATGAACTTTCTGCCCCTGAACGGACCGCCGCTGGCAGTGATTATAAGGCGGGAAAAGGGCGTGCGCCTGTCGAAGTTAAGGCACTGCCATATGGCGGAATGTTCGCTGTCCACGGGCACTATGTTACCGCCGAGCGGCATGATGATGTCGCCGCCGCAGACAAGCGTTTCCTTATTGGCGAGCGCGAGCGTCGCGCCCATCTTTATGGCTTTAAGGCTGTATTTAAGTCCGCCGAACCCGCCGCACGCGACGAATACCACGTCGGGCGCACTCTCCTCCACGGCGGCAAGCGCCCCGTCTTCGCCGCAGTAAAAGCGCGTGCCGTACCGCACGTTAGCGCCGTCCGCCGCAGTCCCTGCCGACAGCGCGGCAAATTGCGGCCTGAATTCGGCAAGCTGTGCGTAGAACGCGTCTGACGGACGACGGGAGATTATTGCCGTAAGCGAGAACTTATCCGGGTTGCGCCTTACAACGTCTGCAACCTGTCTGCCTATGGAGCCGCAGCTCCCGACGAGTGCAATTTTCTTCATCTATATTATACCCCGCAGATTACTAATAATGTCTGTCCGCACAAAAAAACCCCGCATACACGGGGCAATTTTGTCAGTCTTTCAATACAGAAGCATGAAACATACAAGAACCGAGACGGAGGCGAAGAGCATGCTGTCGAACCTGTCCAGCACTCCGCCGTGACCGGGAAGCAATTTTCCCATATCTTTTATATTGCAACCGCGCTTTATAGCACTCTCGAACAGGTCGCCGAGCTGGGCGAATATCGCCGTAGGCAGGGCAAAGATGATGAGCAGTGCAACGCGGGGAAGTCCGCCCGTGTAGTTTGTAATTTTTACGCTGTCGAGAGGGACATATTCGCAGAATGCCCACACGGCAACGGCGGCGAGTATTCCGCCGACTATGCCGCCAATCGCGCCTATTATGGTCTTGTTGGGGCTGGTATGGGGGGCAAGTTTATAGGGCAATTTCTTGCCGAACAGCTTGCCGAAGAAATATGCAAAAGTGTCCACGGCGGGGACAAGCACAAACAGAAGCATTATCGCGGGCGTGGAGTTATACTCGAGATGAGCCACATTGGGGCCGACGCACGCCAGCACGCCGCAGTAAAGTATGCACAGTTCGGAAAGCGCCGTGCTGCGCAGACTGCTTTCGTTGAAGTCGAAGACCATCATTGCGGCGGTGACCATCATGCCCACGCTTGTCACGGAAAGCAGGGCAAGCAACGCCACAAACACGTCGCCGAACAGCTTGCCAAGCACGAAAGTGGGAATGATGAGCGCACAGGTGAGCATTGAAAGCCACCACTGCACCTGCGATATGCCGCTTACCGCGCGCATGAATTCGTATGCGCCCAGCACGGATATCAGCCAGAACAGCACGTCTACGCCCAGACTTCCCAGCGAGAACGTCTTTGTGCCGTCCGCGGAAACGTAGTCCGGGACAAACATCTTAAGCGCAATAAGCCCTATCATCGCGCCTATATAAAAAATTGCCGTGATTGTTCTCTGTTTCATCACGCCCTCCTTAAAGCTTACCGAAACGCCTTACGCGCCCCGAATAGTCGGCGATTGCCATGTCCAGGCATTCGTCGGTGAAGTCGGGAAAGAGTACGTCCGAAAAATAAAGTTCGGCATATGCCGCCTGCCACAGAAGAAAGTTGGAAAGCCGCTTTTCCCCGCCCGTGCGTATTATCAGGTCGGGGTCGGGCATTCCCGCCGTATACAGCCGCGAGGAAATCTCCTGCTCCGTAATTGCCGCTCCGTCCGAAACGGCCGCCGAACAGGCATCGGCTATTTCCCTGCGGGAGCCGTATGCAAGCGCTATGCAGAACGTGAATTCCGCATCCTTAGGGGAGCGCGCCACGCCTTGGTTTACGACCTGACGCACGTCTTCGGGCAACAGTGAAAGATTGCCCGCAACGCGCAACGCCGCCCCTCCCCCGATGAGCGCGTCGACATTCTTAAGAAAATATTTCTTTATCAGCGAATACAGCCCGTCGAGTTCGTCTTTAGGCCGCGCAAGATTTTCCGTTGAGAGCGCATAGACCGTGAGATAGCGTATCCCCAGCTTTTTTGCCCTCTCCGCAAGGCCTATCATGCGATTCATCCCCGCGCTGTGCCCGGCCGAACGGGGCAGAAGGCGCTTTTTTGCCCATCTGCCGTTCCCGTCCATTATTATTGCCACGTGCCGCGGCGTTTTTACGGTCGCCACTTCAGCCATCGTTCAGCATGGACCGTCAGACGGTCATTATCTCCTTTTCCTTTGCCGAAACGACTGCGTCTATCGACGAAACCGCCTCCGACACTGCCTTTTCCACTTCCTTCTCACCCGATGCATACTCGTCTTCGGAGATGGACTTGTCGTTCTTGAGCTTTTTCAGTCCGTCCATGGCCTCGCGGCGGACGTTGCGCTGTGCCACCTTGGCGTCCTCGCCCATCTTCCTTATCTGCTTGACGAGGTCGCGCCTTCTCTCCTCCGTCAGTTCGGGGAAAACAAGCCTTATGACTTTGCCGTCGTTTGTGGGCGTTATGCCTATGTTGGACACCTGAATGGCCTTTTCTATGCCCTTGAGTATGGAAACATCCCAGGGCGAAATTACAAGGCACCTGCCCTCCTGCACGGAGATGTTGGACGTCTGCGTGACGGGCGTGGGCGCGCCGTAGTAGTCAACCATTACCCTGTCGAGTATATGGGGGTTTGCCCTGCCTGCACGTATAGCCGCAAAATCTTCCTTGAGCACGCTTTCTGCCTTGTCGAGTTTGTCTTCCAGCACCAGCAAAATCTCTTCTATCAACTCATTCATCAAAAGTTCCTGCCTTTAAATTTTTGTGTGATTTTTTATGGTTTGCCGCAGTTCTGCCCCTGCGGACGGAGCTTCGTTCGGGACGCGTTCAGTCCTTTTCGTTATCAATGACCGTGCCCAGCTTTTCGCCGCAGACGACGCGGATTATGGAATCCTTTTCGTTCAGCCCGAACGCGATTACGGGGACGTTGTTTTCCATGCACATGGTTGCCGCCGTGGCGTCCATTGCCTTTATTCCGTTCTTGATTATGTCCATATAGTTGATATGGTCGTATTTCTTTGCCGAAGGGTTGAGCTTGGGGTCGGAATCGTATATGCCGTCGATGTTCTTTGCCATCATCAATACGTCGGCCTGAATTTCGCACGCGCGCTGCGCCGCAGCCGTATCGGTGGAGCAATATGGGTTGCCCGTTCCGCACGCCATAATTACCACCCTGCCCTTTTCAAAGTGGTGCAGAGCCTTGCGCAGAATGTACGGCTCTGCTACGGAAGTCATGATGAGCGCAGTCTGCACCCTTGTGGGTATGCCGCGCTGTTCGAGCGCGTCCATCATCGCCAGCGAATTTATGACCGTGGCGAGCATTCCCATGTGGTCGGCAGTCGTCCTCTCCATCTTGACGCCCTGTCTGCCGCGCCAGAAGTTGCCGCCGCCAATGACCAGCCCTATCTCCACGCCCATATTCTTGATGACCTCTATCTGGTCGACTATTCCCGAAATGATATTTTCGTTTATGCCGTGTCCGTCCTTGCCGGCAAGCGCCTCGCCGGAGAGCTTTATAAGCACTCTCTTATACTTTGGTTGCATAATTTCCCCTTAAGGTATAATTTATTCTCTATAGATTATATCATACGCCGACGCACAAAATCAATACATATAGGAAAATTGCCGAAATTTTTAACGTCTCAATTGTCCTTGCATATAGTCCGGTGCAACTTTGGCGGCGCATTTTCGCCAAACCGCGCGTCTGTGCAAAAAAACAGGCGGCAAAACGCGCGCGTCATGCCGTCTGTTCGTCCTTTGTCTTGAATTGCAAAGAAGATGTCAGTTCTTCTTCATTGCCTCTACCTGCTTTGCAACTTCTGCGGAGAGGTCTTCGTGCTTCTTTTCGATGCCTTCGCCCATTTCATAGCGGACGAAACGCGTTACCTTGAACTTGCTGCCGATTACCTGCGCAACCGTCTGGCTGTCGTCCTTTACGAAGGGCTGGTCCATGAGGCACGCCTCCGAATAGAACTTGCCAAGCTTGCCCGTAACTATCTTTTCAAGTATTTCCTTGGGCTTCTTTGCGTTCTTCTCGTCGTTCTGCATCTGGACGAGCATGATTTCCTTTTCCTTTGCCACAACCTCGGCGGGAACTTCTTCCCTGGTTACGTAGCCGGGCTTGCTTGCCGCAATCTGAAGGGCTATATCGTGCAGTGTCTCCTCTGCGCCTTCCTTTACGTCCTGCGCTTCTACCATGACGCCTACCTTGCCGCCCATGTGGATGTAGGTTTCAATCTTGCCGCTCGTTTCATAGACTTCGAAACGGCGTATAGCTATCTTTTCGCCGATTACTGCGGTTGCGCCCGTAATGTAGTCCTTTACGGTGCCGTCGCCCAGCTTGCAGGCATTGAGCGCTTCAACGTCTGCGGGCTTGTTCTCCGCGATTACCTTTGCCACGTCTGCAACTATGCCGTGGAACTTGTCGCCCTTGGAGACGAAGTCGCTTTCGCAGTTGATTTCAACCAGAACGCCCACGCCGCACTTTTCGCAGACATATGCGCCGACAACGCCCTCTGCCGCTATACGGCCTTCCTTCTTGACGGCCTTGGCAATGCCCCTCTCCCTGAGGAGTTCTGCCGCCTTTTCCATGTCGCCGTCGGCGTCGGTGAGCGCCTTCTTGCAGTCGAGCATACCTGCGCCGCTCTTATCCCTTAAAGTCATTACGTCCTTTGCAGTGAATGCCATATATATCTTCTCCTTGATAAATTTACGAAATTATTCAGCCTTTTCTGCGGGCTGTTCTTCGGAAGCAGCCACTACTTCTTCGATGGATTCGGGTTCCTTCTTCTCTTCAGCTTCCTCTACGGAATAGCTCTCGCCCTGGTTAGCTTCGATAACTGCGTTTGCCATTACGCCGGAGAGCAGCTTGATTGCCCTTATTGCATCGTCGTTGCCAGGAATTACGTAGTCGATGAGGTCGGGGTCGCAGTTGGTATCCGTGATTGCCACGATGGGAATGTTGAGCTTTCTTGCCTCTGCGACTGCGTTATGCTCGTTATGGGGGTCAACGATGAAGATGACGCCGGGCATCTTGTTCATTTCCCTTATGCCCTGAAGGTTGGTCTGGAGCTTGCCCAGCTCTTCCTTGAGCTTTGCAACTTCCTTCTTGGGAAGGAGGTCGAACTCGCCGCTCTCTTCCATCTTTTCAAGCTTTACCATTCTGTCGATGCGCGAACGGATGGTCTTGAAGTTGGTCAGCGTGCCGCCCAGCCAACGGCTGTTGATGTAGAACTGACCGCAGCGCTCTGCTTCTTCCTTGATTGCGTCCTGAGCCTGCTTCTTGGTGCCTACGAACAGCACGCTCTTGCCTGCCTTGACGGTATCAACTACGAACTTGTAAGCCTCTTCCACAAGTCCTACTGTCAGCTGAAGGTCGATGATGTGAATGTCGTTCCTTGCGGCATAGATGTACTTGCCCATCTTGGGGTTCCACTTTCTGGTCTGATGTCCGAAGTGTACGCCAGCCTCGAGGAGCTGCTTCATTGTGATTACTGCCATAATAAATTACCTCCGTTAAACCTCCCCGAAACGCTTTTTTTGGACGGGATAGCGCGGAATATGAAAGATTTTTCCGCCACGGCACGTCCGCCTTTCGGGTGTGAACTTTTTACAGCCTTGGTATTTTAACACAATTATTTTACTTTGTAAAGCAAAAAAAAGCGCAGGCGGAAAATTCCGCCTGCCTTACCGTAAGTTTTTTTGGTTGTCGGCAGCCCGCATGACGCACAGGTTTCCGAAAGTCCGCCCGCACATTCAGACATCAGGCGTTTTTAAAGATTTCGACGGCTTCGGGTACGAGAGTTATCATATAGCAGTTGCCGTTTACAAGTCCGCTTTCCGTCGCACTGTCATAAGCTTCCTGTCCGAGAACGTCGATTATGGAGTCCTTCGAAGGACACTTGAATATTACGGCTGAAAGGAGTCCCTTGGTGCAGGTTATAACTTCGTACTTGCCTATTTCATCAAGCTTTTCGTCGGACAGCCAGCTCTTGAGCTGTTCGTTGTCCGCGCCGTTTACCGCCGTTACGGTATAGCCCTCGCCCTCGAACGCGCGCTTGATAGCGCCCGACTTATCGCTGCACCCGACGAACATCACCGCCATTACGGCAACCGTCAGCGCCACGAGTAAAATTTTTATAAACTTTTTCATATAATTTCCCTCCGTCAGAAGTTTCTGTAATGATTATATCACATACCTTTGACAATTTCAAGGGGGAAATTAAAGACGGGCATAAACGCTGTTTACTGTTCGTCGTCTTCCTCGCTCTGGTAGAAGTCGAACACTTCCTGCAAGAGGTCGTCGTCCTCTATGGGTTCGAGCATGCCCTTCTCTTCCTTGTAGCGGAAAATTGCGACCTCGTCGTCGGCAATCTCGTCGTTCGGCTCCGCCGCGAGCAGAAGCGCGTACTTTTCGCCCTTGTACTCCGTTACGTCCAGCAGTCTGAACTTTATGACGTTGTCATTGTCGTCGACCAGCTCTATTATTTCATCTTCTTCCTGTTCTTCGGGCATTTCGTTCTCTTCCTTCATGGCGAGTTCTCCTTTTTTCTGCGAATTTATTCTGCCGAGATATCCGTCGAGTATGTTTGCCGCCGCGACGGCGTCCACGTAAGACTTGCGCTTTTGCCTGCTCATTCCCTCGGAGATGAGCGTCTCGTGCGCCATCTGCGTGGTGAACCTCTCGTCCTCCGTCACTACGGGCAGCGAAGTGGCTGCCTTAAGCGCGTCGATGAACCGCTGCGCTTTGACCGTCTGTACCGCCTCCGTTCCGTCGAAGTTCACGGGAAGTCCGCATACGATTACCGTTGCGCCCTTTTCGGCGGCAAGCTGCGCAAGCGCTGCCACGTCCTGCGCAAACCCCTTGCGGACGTAGGTGAACGAGGGCAGGGCATACGTGTTGAACGGGTCGGACACCGCCACGCCTATGCGCTTGTCGCCAATGTCGAAAGCTATGTACCTGTCCATTCGTCTGCTCCTTAAGATATTTCGGTGATAGTTTTATTATACCACTTTGCCGCACATTTATCAAGCGATTGAACGCACTCCGATATGTCGCCCTGCCGCGCTTGCCCCCTGCCCGGACAGAACGCCCGCCCGCGGCGTTGCAGACAGAACAAAGGGACCCTATCCCTCGCGGATAAAGTCCCCCTGCCTTTGTCAGACGATGACGCACGCAAAACAGACGTACGTTACATCGTTTCCTGCCCCGTCTTTTCGGAGCCGAGTTTGTCGTCGATATAGCTTTCGGCTTTCTGCATGAGTTCGTCCTGATTTTTCTTGACGAGCTTGCGAAGCTTACAGTTATTTGCGACGATAAGCGCGCCGCCGGCCATACCGACGGCAAGTCCGAGAATAAATTTTTCCATCGGGCACTCCTTGAGGCGCATACCGCCCTGCGGCATTCCGCCTGATGATAGTATGCGACGACCGCGGCGGAGTTATGACATACGCGCGTAAGACTACGCCTGTAAATTTTTTACTTGCAGGCGCAGAAGTGCGTTTTCGTCTGAAAGCCGCCTTATAAGCTGCCTCAGCCGTCCGTTTTCTTCCCTGAGCCCCGAATTGAGCCTGTCGCAGAGGTTGTTTATGCTCTCCTCTATCGCCCGTCTGCCGCCGTCGTCGGATATTCCGCATTCGCGCATGAGCCTTTCTATGCGCTCCGGCTGTTTGCAGAGTATGTTGCGGTACTTGTTCTGGTAGCGCAGCATAAGCTTGTCGTCCCCGCCGGCGAGGTTAAGCACCGCCTTGCGCACGGAAATGCCCTTGCTCTTCTGGCGCAGTATTTCGCGCAGTATCTTGTCCGTCTCCTCGTCGGTGAACGGACGGACGTTTTCCGCGCGCAGGCTGCTGCCGCGCAGTATCTCCCTTACCTCCTCGTTATCCGTACTCTTCAGAAGTCCGTAGTAATAATTGCGTACGCTGCCCTTTGCCCTGCCCGTGCGCGCGGCGTACTCCTCGAACAGCCTTGTAAGCGTCTTGCCCTGACCCTTGCCCTGACAGATGTATTTGACGAAATTTTCCGCCTCTTCCCTGCTGTACCCGTTTATCTTTGACATAAAAAATAACCTCCTTGCAGGGAGGTTATTGACAATATATCATTTTGTAATACATTATTTTTCGTTTTCTTTCACATATGCGGAAATCATGGCGTATGTCGCGTTCGAAAGCCCGTGTTCCATCGTACAGGCGTCCGCGTCCGCGTCCTTGCCGTTCACCCCGTGCAGCTCCAGAAACGTGCGTATGTTGCGGTGCTTTTCATACACCTCTTCGGCATATTTCCTTCCCTCCTGCGTGAGGTACAGGTGCAGCCCCTCCGCGCGCAGAAGCCCCTCTTCGCGCAGGGCGTTAATGGCCTTCTGCACGGCGGGCTGACTTACGCCCATTCTGCGGGCAACGTCTATGCGGTGAACGTATTCCAGCTCCCCCGAAAGGAGCAGTATGCTTTCCAGATAGTCTTCCTTCGACTGACTGCGTTTCATAGTTCCCCCTTAGTGAAAGGTATATGCGCAACTCACTGCGCCGTATCTCAAATTTGCCATGCGGCTGTGTTTTAAGAGAGCAACATTCTCTCCCTCTCCGCGATGGTGAGCGCCTCCACCATCTCGTCGATATCGCCCATCATAAAGCTGTCTATCGAAAAGAGCGAAAGCCCTATCCTGTGGTCGGTAACCCTGCCCTGCGGGAAGTTATACGTCCTTATTCTCTCCGACCTGTCGCCGCGTCCTACAAGCGACTTGCGCGCCGCGTCCTGTTCCGTCCTGTTTATGGATGAATAGTAGTCGTACAGACGGGAACGAAGCACCTTGAACGCCTTTTCCTTGTTCTTAAGCTGACTTCTTTCGTCCTGGCAGGTGACGACTATGCCCGTGGGGAAGTGCGTCAGCCTTATCGCCGTTTCGGTCTTGTTTACCTTCTGGCCGCCCGCGCCAGAGGAGCGGTAGACGTCCACCCTCACGTCCTCGTCGCGTATTTCCACGTCCACATCCTCCGCTTCGGGCAGCACGGCAACCGTAGCGGTGGAAGTATGTACCCTGCCCTGCGATTCCGTCTCCGGCACGCGCTGAACCCTGTGCACTCCGCTTTCGAACTTGAGCTGTTTATAGGCGTCCTTGCCGGTAATGTTCAGCACAATTTCCTTTATTCCGCCCAGCTCCGTGTCGTTTTCGTCCACCACCTCTATCTTCAGCCTGTGGTGTTCGCAATAGCCGATGTACATTCTGTACAGTTCTGCAGCAAAGAGCGCCGCCTCCTCGCCGCCGGCGCCGCCGCGTATTTCCATAATGCAGTTCCTGTCGTCGTTCTTATCCTTGGGAAGGAGAAGGATTTTAAGCTCCTCGTCAATCTGCTCCAGGCGGGAACGCAGCGAGTGTATCTCCTCCGACAGCAGGGCGCGCATTTCGGGGTCAGTCTCCGTGGAGACCGCCTCCTCCGACTGGTCGAGCCTGCGCTTCTGCTCCAGATATTCCTCGTACTTGAGCGCCGGTTCCGTCAGTTCTGCCTGTTCCTTGGCGATTTTGGTCCATTCCTCTCCGCCCACGGGCACGCTGCCGTCCGAAAGGCTGTCCGTAAGTTGTCTGTATCTGTTGTAAATTTCCGCAATTTTGCCGTTCATACGCCCAATTATAATACAGAGAATCCCGAACAAACCGTCGAAATTCTCTGTTTTTTATACTTAAAATGCTATTTTCAGAATTCTGTCCACGCCCGCAAAGTCCTTGACTATCATGGCATAGTCGCGCTTTTCGAAGAGTTTCAACACTTCCGCCGCCTGGTCTTCGCCCACTTCCAGCATGAGCATTCCGCCCTTGACGATGTAACGCGTCACTTCCTTTGCAAGCCGCCTGTAAAAGTCCAACCCGTCCGCGCCGCCGTCCAATGCCACTCGCGGTTCATATTCCCTGACTTCGCGCTGAAGCCCTTCAATGTCCCCGCTCCTGATATAGGGAGGGTTGCAGACTATCAGGTTGAACCTGCCGTGTATGCGGGAGAACAGGTCGCTCTGTACAAAGTTTATGTCTGCGCCGTTGCGCTGCGCGTTTTCCTGTGCGAGCATGATGGCAGCGTCGGACACGTCCGAAGCCGTTATCTGCAATTTCTTGCCCGCGCAGTACTTTGCTATGGCTATGGCTATGCAGCCGCTGCCCGTGCAGAGGTCAAGCACCTTGTCGCCTTCCTCCGCCGTCTTTGCCGCCTGTTCGGCAAGAATCTCCGTTTCGGGACGGGGTATAAGCGCCCTTTCGTCCACCATTATGTTGCACCCGCAGAAATCTACGTCGCCTATTATATACCAGAGCGGTCTGCCTGTCAGTCTTTGTTCTGCCACTGCGGCAATTTTCTTGGCTTCCGCAGGGGTGACTATGCGCTCCTTGCCGAGTTCGCTCCTCGGCACGTCGAGGCAGATGGAATAAATCCACTCTGCATCGCTCTCGTCAATATTCTCGGCGGAGAACTGCTTCTTTGTATTCCCGAGCATTTCGGAGAGTATGCCGCCCGTGACGAAACGCGTTTCCTTGAGCGAGGGGTCGTCGTCCATCGCCATTGCGGCGTTGAATGCGGCGATCGCCACCTCCACCATGCTCTCGTCGGGTTCGCGCGTGGTAAGCGTCTTCTGAATGAGCCTGCCCGGCCACTTGAATATGAGCGAGAACTTGCCGCGGAAACGGGCAAAGAACTTCAGCAGTTCGTAGGAAACGCCCGCGATTACAGGCAGAAGCACCACTTCCAGCCCCAACTTTGCAAGCGCTTCGAGCACGCCCGACTGAATATAGCGCACGCGGCACACCCAGTAGACGACGCCGACTATCAGTATGTTGATTATTATAACTATGAACAGAAAGGAGGTGCCGCACCTGTCATGCAGGCGTGAACATCCCATGACGTTTTCCACAGTCAGTGGCAGTCCCTTTTCGTAACAGTTAATAGTCTTGTGTTCGGCGCCGTGATAGCGGTACAGCCGTTTCATGTCCTTGAGCAACAGCACAAGCGCAAGATATGCGATGAAGATGACCAGCTTGAACACGCCCTGCACGAGATATTCCCATACCGTGCCGTCCAACGGCTTTATAAGCCCGACGAGGAATATGGGCAGCCACATGAAAAGCGCTATGGCAAGCGCAAAACCGACGACGAGCGAGATTATGCTCACCACCTGCATAAGGTCGAGTTTGAGCTTTTCGGCAAACCACTTTTCTATTCTTCCCGGCTCCTCATCCTCCTGCGCGTAGACTTCTGCGCTGCGCAGAAGCGCCTTTGTACCCCTCACCAGCGACGTGAACATATTGACCACGCCCCTTACAAAGGGTATGCGCGCAGCCTTGGAGGGCGGATTGTAGCGCACGCGCTCCACCTGGATTTCGCCGTCAGGGTCGCGCACTGCTGTGCAGTAGGAGCTTTTCCCCATCATCATGACGCCCTCCAGCACGGCCTGGCCGCCTACCGAGGAGCATCTGTTGCGGCTTTCTTTATTCTTTTTTACCATAACTTACAATCAGCTTCTTTAAGTCCGTCAAATTTAAGTTTTGCGCGGTTAAATAAAAAAATACGGCTACGAATATAAACAAGCAGCCGCATTTTCAGGTCTTTAGATATTATATCTTTTCTTGAACTTATCAACACGGCCGCCCGTATCGACAAGCTTCTGCTTGCCGGTAAAGAAAGGATGGCACTTGTTGCAGATATCCACTTTGAGAGTTTCGACGTTCTTGGTAGTACCTGTCTTGAAGGTAGCGCCGCAAGCGCAAACTACCGTTACTTCGTGATAGTCAGGATGTATATCGGGCTTCATATCTTCACCTCGCTGTTATTTCTGATTAAATGCTTATATATTATAAATAAAAAAAAATTATAAGTCAATCGTTTTTCTGCCGTACACACATTTTTTTGTACTTTGAGGCAAACAATTATGCCTGAAAGCGCTTTTTTTGCGCAAAGGGGTTGATTTAAAGGCGCGCAAGTCGTATAATATGCTTATGGATAATTGGGTATTGCTCGGCCCCGGCATGGTCGAGAAGAGAGAACAGAGCGAAAGCGGAATTACTTCCACGCAGGTAAAAGTCAAGGTGAGCCATGTGCTTGTGTCCAATTTCGACGCATACTGCTTCACGGGGGAAAAGAAAATTTCTTACCCCAAGACGCCGGGAAGATTTGCCATCGGCATCGTTACGGAGCTGGGTAAGGACTGTTTCGGCGTGGAAAAGGGCGCACGGGTCTGCCTTAACTCCGTCCGTCCCTGCGGAAAATGTCTGAGTTGCAGGACGGGCAACAAGTACGAATGTGAACACGTAAACATCGCGGGCATTGACTTTGACGGGTTTTTGCGCGACTTCGTGGTGTGCGAATACACCGACGTAACGGTAATTCCCGACAGCGTGGACGATTTGCACGCCCTGTGCATAGAGCACGTCGCCCTTGCCGAAAACATTTTCGACAAACTTGCCCTGCCTGCGGGCGCTTCGCTTGCCATTGTCGGCGGCGGTTTTGTGGGTAGCATACTCTCGCAGATAGCGCTCTACCACAAGCTTGTTCCCATAATCATAGACAACAATGCAAAGAACATAGAGAGGCTTAAAAAGAGCGGCGTTTTCTATGCCTTCGGGGCGGATGACGCCATGATGGCAAACCTGAACGACGCGACTTCGGGCAGCCTTTGCGACGCTGCGATTTACACCTCCTGCTGCAAGCTGACCTCCACCGTCCCCTCCAGCGCGCTTGCGCACGGCAAGGACCTGGTGCTGGGCGGGTTCTGCACGGTGAATTTCAATATGGACGTGCGTCCGCTGTTTGAAAAGAGCCTGCGCATGTACGCCGTTTCAGACGGGTACGGGTACAACGAGACGGCGCTGAATATGCTTGTGCACGGCGCGATTGACTTAAGCAACTTCGAAAAGGAAATTTTAAGCGAATTCGACGTGGCAAAGCTGTATGCGGAGAGGGCGGAAAAGGCGTCCTACACCGCCAAGATGACCGTACTCAAGCTCATAATGTAAATGCGCCCTTATGCCGACTGCCGTACAGACGGTACCGACAAATGAAACTTAATTGCTAACTTTATTGTCACGCAGATTGCGGCGGTTTCCGCCGCAATTTTTTTGCTCCCCTTTCGCCGCCCGCCCGTTATGGGTTGCCTTTTCTCTGTCCTTCGGGTATAATATATGCGCTATGTTGAAACTTATTGCAAGCGATCTGGACGGAACGCTTCTCCGTCCGCACGGCGTCATGCCAGAAGAGGTGTTCCCGCTTATAGAAAAATTTACTGCCAAAGGGGGCGTTTTTACGCCTGCCAGCGGCAGACAGTTGCCCAACCTTAAGTTGTTGTTTGCGCCCGTGGCAGACAAGATTGCCATAATCGCCGAGAACGGCGGGCTGGTCTGGTACGGCGGGAAGGTAATATATTCCAACCCCACGGCGCGCGCGGACGTATTGCGCACGCTTGACGCCCTGTCCCGCACGGAGGGACTTTACCCCGTGCTGTCCTGCCCCGACTGCGCGTACTATTCGTCTGACCACCCCGACTTTACCTATGCAGTGGTGAGTTCCTACTCCTCACAGAAAAAGGTGCCCGACCTCAGAGAAGTGGCTATGAGGGAGACGGTGGTAAAAATTTCAATCTGGGACAAACGCCCCGTCACCGAACACGGCGGCATAGTTCTGCCGCCCATGCTTGAGGGCGTGCGCGTGATGATTTCCGGCCGCGACTGGCTGGACGTAAGCACGGCTACCGCCAACAAGGGCGCGGCGCTGAAGGCGCTTATGGAGCATATCGGCTGTGCAAAAGAGGACTGCGCGGCATTCGGCGACCACATGAACGACTACGAAATGCTGTGCGAATGCGGACACCCCTTCGTGCCCGAAAATGCCTATCCCCCGCTTAAGGCAATGATAGGCGAGGTAATTTTGCCCAACACCGACAACGGCGTAATAAAGAAATTGCAGGAGATTATATGAAACTTTTGATTGCTTCGGACATACACGGCTCTGCCGTATGGTGTGAAAAACTTGTGGAAAAATTCAGGGAGACGGGTGCGGACAGGCTGCTCCTTCTCGGCGACATACTGTATCACGGCCCGAGAAATCCACTCCCCGACGGATATGCGCCCATGAAAGTATATGAAATGCTCAATGCCCTTTCGGATAAAATAATCGCCGTCCGCGGCAACTGCGACTCCGAGGTGGATCAGATGATGCTGGAGTTCCCGCTGATGGCGGACTACTCCAC
>CALVXA010000002.1 GCA_944368635.1 uncultured Clostridia bacterium | reverse complement strand
ATCCGCTCCCGTTGCGAGATAGAGGACTATCAGAGCGGCAATCAGACCCGCCAGCGCATAGTCGTTACGGAAATACCCTATCAGGTAAACAAGGCCAAGCTCATAGAGACGATAGCTAACCTCGTGAAGGACAAGCGGATAGAGGGCATATCGGACATACGCGAGGAATCTGACAGGGACGGCATGAGAATTGTTGTAGAGGTAAAGAAGGACGCCAATGCGCAGGTAGTGCTCAACATGCTTTACAAGCATACCAACCTTCAGGTCTCCGACGGTCTCATAATGCTCGCGCTGGTAGACGGTACTCCCAAAATCTGCAACCTCAAGGACTTCATATATTATTATCTGCTTCACCAGAAGGAAGTAATCACACGAAGGACTCGCTTCGACCTCGCCAAGACGGAAGAAAGGGCGCATATATTGAAGGGACTTGTCATTGCGCAGGCTTCCATAGACGAAGTGGTGGAAGTATGCCGCAACGCCGTCGATAAGAACGACTGCGTGGCAAAGCTCACGCAGAGGTTCGAGCTGGACGAACGACAGGCTACGGCAGTCGCAGAACTCAGGCTGTACAGGCTTTCACACCTCGAAGTGGACAAGCTCACGGGCGAACTCGAAGAACTTGAAAAGCAGATAGCAGATTACAGGGACATTCTTGCAAACGAGAGCAGGGTATACGAGATAATAAGGACAGATTTGCAGGAGATAAAGCGCAAGTATCCTTCGCCCCGCAAGACGGAAATTGCCGTGGACTTCGGCGATATAGAAGATGCCGACCTCATTCCCGAGGAGCAGGTAGTAATCTCCCTGACTCACAGCGGCTACGTAAAGCGTCTGCCCGTAAGCGAGTACAAGGCTCAACACCGCGGCGGCATGGGCATAACTGCGCATAAACCTAAGGAAGAGGACTTTGTGGAGAATATGTTCGTATGCTCCACGCACGACGACATACTGCTCTTCTCAAACCTCGGCAAGGTCTATTCCATTAAGGGCTACCACATACCCGAAGCTGCAAGGTCGGCAAGGGGCAGGGCAATTGTGAACATAGTAAGGCTCGCCCAGGACGAAAAGATATCTGCGATTATACCTTACAACGCAGAAAAGAGCCACATCGTATTCGCCACGCGCGACGGTATGATTAAGAAGACGCCCCTTTCGGAGTTTGAAAATATCAACCGCAACGGCAAGATAGCGATAAGCCTGAAGGAGGGCGACGGACTCATTTCCGTACAGTACTGCTCTGAGGGCGACGAGGTGATGGTTGCAAGCAGTGCAGGCAAGTGCATAACGTTCGACCAGTCGCTCGTAAGGTCAATGGGCAGAAACACTTCGGGCGTAAGGGCAATGAAGCTGGACGAAGGCGATTGCCTGGTGGATATGCTTGTCGTCGACAAGTCCAAGGATGTGCTTACTGTCAGCGCAAACGGCTACGGTAAACGTACCGACATCGGCGCATACCGCGTGCAGGGCCGCGCAGGCAAGGGCATAAAAGCAGGAACATTCAACGAAGTTACGGGCAAGCTGGTATGCCTAAAGCAGGTCAGCGACAGCGACGACGCAATGATAATATCTGACGGAGGCACAATAATCAGAATGCACTGTTCTGATATCTCCAGATTCGGCAGGGCATCCAGGGGCGTTCGTCTGATGAGACTCAAGGACGGCTCGGTTGCTACCGTCGCGCTCACTGAAAGGGATGACGAGGCTGAGACTCAGGCGCCTGTAGAGAGCGCTGCAGACGTCGTTGAAGAGCCCTCTGACGAAGATTAATCCTCGGCAGATATTTGCGATAGGGCTGTTAAGAAATAATAAAATACGCCTACATGGTAAAGTAAAGGCGCCCCGACAGTTTGTCGGGGCGCCTTTACAATGCGTTAAATTTTATAAATGCAAAGCTTTTAACTTAATTACTGAATGTAATCGCCCGTCTTTATATGCGGGCGGCACAGGTTAATTGCATTGCCGCGCATCAGGCTTTAGCGGACGGAATTACTGCTGTCCCTGTTGTGCCTCTCTGGGTTGAGGTTTTTTGGAGGAGGCAGAGGACGGCATAACGATCTCCATTATCGATATCATCCACTTGGATATGGGGAACGCCGCCTCTATCACGACTGCTATTATAAGAAGTTTTGCGTAGTCCCATTGTATAAGGCTCCAGCCGCTGTAAAGCAGTTCGGCAAGAACGGGTATGCACAGCGCAACGGCACAAATTGCCACGTTTGCAAGGTACAGCACAAGGCGGTAACCGTTGAATGGCTGACATACTCTGAAAAGCATTACAAGTCCCGAACATACAAGTGCAATCATGCACATTGCCCCGTAGTAGTCCTTGAAAGTAACGGGGTCTATGACGTAAGTCAAATACATTGCCATTACGCACAATACCATTACCACCGCACCCGAAATACTTCGGCTCATGACGTGCGTAATGAATTTTCCTTCAACTCTCGCGTTGTTGGGCTGCAGCGAGAGGAAGAATGACGGTATGCCTATTATGCATACTTCAAGCAGCAGCATGTTGCTGGGAAGGAACAGGTAGGGGTGGCTCATCATTATGCATATTGCCGCAAGCAGCCCCGTAAACAGCGTCTTCATCAGATACAGCGAGGAGGAGTTCTTTATATTGTTAATTACTCTCCTGCCTTCCGCAACGACCCTGGGCATATTTGCGAAGTTGTTGTCCATAAGCACAAGGTGGCTCACGTTTCTCGCCGCCTCGCTCCCGCTAGCCACGGATATGGCACAGTCAGACTCCTTAAGCGCAAGTATGTCGTTTACGCCGTCGCCCGTCATTGCCACTGTGTTGCCTTCTGTCTTTATAGCGCGCACCAGTATGGCTTTTTGTTCGGGCGTAACTCTGCCGAACACCGTGTATTTGTTGGCTACGTTCTCCACTTCCTTGTCGTTCAACCCTTCAAGCGAAATGAATTTATCGGCATTTTCAATGCCTGCGCGCTTGGCTACTTCGGAAACGGTTATGGGGTTATCGCCGGAAATTACCTTGACTTTGACATCATTGTTTCTGAACCAGCGTATTGTGTCGATCGCATCTTCGCGGATGTTGTCGGCAATGGAGATAATGGCAATGGGCTTTAACAGTGCTGGCAGTTTGTCGCCTACAATGGGGGCGGAGGAATGCGCAAGCACAATAACGCGCAGACCCATCTGGGCATACTGCTTTACAATCTTGTCAACCTTTGCGGGCAGCGGCTTAAGCACGAATTCGGGTGCGCCCATGACGAACGTTCCCACGTCCTCGAAGGTCACTGCGGAGAGCTTCCGCTTGGAGGAGAAGGGCAACTTCGCCGTCGCCGACAGCGCGTCGCTGTGTCCGAAGTGGTTGTACAGCGCGATTGAAGTCTGGTTGTTGTCATCGAGGGAGGCAAGTATGCTTCCCATAATGTCGTTCAGCGAATATTCGCCCACCGTGTTGAGAATAACGGTGTCGTTTACCTTCATGCGTCCGTCGGTAATCGTACCCGTCTTGTCAAGGCACAGCACGTTCACCCTTGCAAGCATCTCAAGCGAATACAGGTCGCGCACAAGCGTGTTGTTTTTCGCAAGTCTTATAACGCCCACAGCAAGCGCGACGGAAGTAAGCAAAAGCATGCCGGAAGGTATCATGCCTATGACCACGGTACACATTCTGCGCAATGCATAGTTAACCTCTGCGGAGAATATAAAGTCCGTAACTTCGTGGTCTGCGGGAATATTGTTCTTGGAAACGAAGAATATTCCGATAGCAATGGGTATAATGAGTATGCTGACCGCCTTGATGATGTATTTGGTGGAATTCATCAGTTCGGAGTTAGGTCGCTTGTACTTCTTTGCCTTGGCTGTAAGCTTTTCCAGGTAGGTTTCCTTGCCGACCTTTTCAACCCTGCATCTGGCGCTGCCGCTTGCAATAAAGCTTCCCGCAAACAGCTTGTCGCCCACGTTTTTCTTAACGGCAACAGATTCGCCCGTCAGAAGACTTTCGTTAACCTCGACGCTTCCCTCTGCAAGTATGCAGTCGGCAGGCACCTGATTGCCAAGTTCAAGTATGATTACATCGTCCAGCACGATTTCGGCTGTGGGTACTTCCACGGTTTCGCCGTCGCGCACGACTTTAGTGACGGAGGAGGCAAGGAGCGATAACTTATCCATTGCCAGCTTGGAGCGTATTTCCTGTACAATGCCGATGACAATGTTTGCCGTAGTAATAAAAATTACAAGATAGTTTGTAACGCCGGGGGTACCCGCAAGCAGGAGCAGTATAAATGCCAGCAGACACAGCAGGTTGAAGAATGTACAGATATTTCCTATGAATATGCTGGCGTATGACTTGGAATAGCTCTTGTTAGTGTCGTTGAACAGGTACTGTGTAAAGCGCGTTTCCACCTGCGCTGCTGTAAGTCCCCTGTCGATGGGCGGATTGAACCGCTTTACCTTGGTGTCAATCTTCAGCTTGGGGTGGCGCTTGAAATCGCGTATAATCTTTTCCTTGTCAAAGCCTTCGACGGGCGCAGTGTCAGCTTCGCCGTCGGCGCAAGCACATGCCTCATCTGTTTGTTTTTCAGACTGAATGGCACTTTCAATGCCCTCTTCGGACGGCTTTCCGGACACTGATGAAGGTGTTTTTGCGCTGTCTGCGGAAGGCGTTCTGCGTGCAGACTGCCTTGCGGCTTCGGCAGCGGGCGCAGTTTTGCGCACCGCAGTCTTTTCCTGTATGCCGTTTGCCTGTCCTTCATGTACTGCGGCGTTGTCGTCCCGTTCCTTTGCGGCATCGTCCGTCTTTGCGGCGGAAGTCTGCCTGTCGGCAGATGTTTTCTTGCCCTTGTAATAAATTTTGCTCATAATTCTCCCTGCGGCAAATCATGCCGCCAAGTAAAGCTGAAAGGTCTTAATAAGACAATTACACTTGTCGTCATTATATCATATTTAAGCTTTTTTTTCAACAGAATAAAGTGTATTTTAATTGCATTTAAAGCATAATTGCCGTATAATATTTAGGAATCAAATGCTTGCGGGGTGTAATCTGATGATAGACATAGACCTTATAAGGACAAATCCCGAACTCGTAAGGGAGAATATAAGAAAGAAGTTTCAGGATAAAAAGCTTCCGCTCGTTGACGAAATTCTCGAACTCGACGGGCAGAACAGGGCTCTTCAGCGCGAAGGCGACGAAAGAAGGGCAAAGCGCAACGAGTATGCAAAGAAGATAGGCGCGCTCATGCGCGAGGGCAAAAAAGAGGAAGCGGAAGAGGTAAAGTCGCTTTCAAAGCAGAACAACGACGCCATTGCGGAGATAGAGGCAAAGACGGCGGAAGTTGCCGAACAGCTTAAGAAGGACATGATGATGATACCCAACATCATTGCGGACGACGTGCCCATCGGCAGGGACGACAGCCAGAACGTCCAGTGGAACACCTATCTGGAGGCCAAGGAAAAGCCCTTCGAAGTGCCCTATCATCTCGACATACTCGAAAGTCTTGGCGGAATTGACCTCGACAGCGCAAGGCGGACAAGCGGTAACGGCTTTTACTATCTCCTCGGCGATGTGGCAAGGCTTCATTCCGCCGTGCTGACATATGCAAGGGATTTCATGATAGACAAGGGCTTCACCTACTGCATACCCCCCTACATGATAAGGAGCAGCGTAGTCTCCGGCGTCATGAGTTTCGAGGAGATGGACGGCATGATGTACAAGATAGAGGGAGAGGATCTCTATCTCATTGGCACAAGCGAACACTCTATGATAGGCAGATTCATGAATACCACCCTGGACGAAGCACAGCTTCCCCTTACGCTCACATCCTATTCGCCCTGCTTCAGAAAGGAAAAGGGTGCCCACGGCATAGAGGAGAGGGGTATCTACCGCATACATCAGTTCGAAAAGCAGGAGATGATAGTTGTCTGCAAGCCTGATCAGAGCGATTATTGGTATGAAAAGCTCTGGTCCTACACCGTAGAACTCTTTGTTTCCATGCAGATACCCGTCCGTACGCTCGTCTGCTGTTCTGGCGACCTTGCGGACCTCAAGTACAAGAGTCTGGACGTAGAGGCATGGAGCCCCAGACAGAAGAAGTATTTTGAAGTCGGCAGCTGCTCCAACCTGACAGATGCGCAGGCAAGAAGGCTGGGCATAAGGTACAAGGATTCCGCAACGGGCAAGAATGTATTTGCCCACACGCTCAACAACACTGTCGTGGCGCCTCCCAGAATGCTCATCGCATTCCTCGAAAACCACCTTCAGGCAGACGGCAGCGTATTCATTCCCGAAGTACTCAGAAAATATATGGGCGGAAAGGAATACATTTACCCCGTAAAGAAGTAATCTTTCGCCTTCATAAAGTTTTCCTCCGTGTTCAATTTATTTTTGCGGTACGAGGTAACTTTTTGGCGGCGTAAGTCAAAATGGCAGCAAAACAACAGCCCCGCGGAATTATCCGCAGGGCTGTATTTACATGTTAGTGTGTTTTTTGTATTGCGGCAAGCCTCGTAAAATGGCGCGGCTCTGTCTGAAAACAGAGCTACTTTCTGAACATAAAGTGCAGTTTTGTAAGCAGAGGAATTTTAGTGAAGCGGCTTTCGCGCAATTTTTCAAGGGGCGCGTGGTCAAAGTGATTGGCTATGTAATCGTACATCTTAGGGGCTGCCGCCTTCAGCTTGTCGTCAAAGTTTGCCGCCTGAACTGCAAACTTTTTGTCGCTGCAGACCTTTTTTATTGCCGCAAAATACGCAGCCTCCAGGGAGCAGAATATCGCGTCGAAGGCAGATTTATACATGACGGTGGAAACGCGCTTTCTGGGGGAATTGAAGGTCCGTACGGCAATCAGAAGCGATGCCGTATACGTTTCCCACTTGTCAGCCGCAAGCAGTTTCTGAATCTCGTTACCCGTGATGAAGGGAACAAAGGGAACCTGCCTCACGCTTGTCGCCGCGACGAAACAGTGAAGGGGTATGTCCGTCAACTGAACCTCTGCGGAGGACTTGCAAATGTTTTTGAAGAGCTTTGTATCTATTGCTGAACACAGCGCCAGGTCGCTCTTCGAAAAGTGGATGATGCTGTCCGAGGTATTCTCCAGCAGTTTGAGCGTCTGTTCGAATGCGGGCGCGTTGAGGTGTGTCTGGGGAGGGATAAGCACGACAAACGCACCCTTCGCAAGGGCTGCGGCCGTCTTTATGAATCTGCCGTAGTCAGACATGGAAAGGTTGGTAATGGCAAATGCCGGGAATACGTTGTCAAGGTGACATATGACCTCTATTTTGTCCGAATAGGGCGCAAGCGCGTCCAACAGGGCGCGGCTCTTATCCGTACTGTCCCTGCTGAATGTCACAACTGTCAGTAATTTCTTCTGCATATTTATATTATAGTGCCTAAATTGTCAAAAGTCAATAGCCAAAGAGTGTGCCGCGGCTTGCAAATTGCCGGCACGTTTGATATAATAATTCATATGAATCTGTTGTTTTTCGATATTGAATGTGCCGGCGTCTACAAGACGACGGCAAAGATATGCGCATTCGGTTATGTTCTCTGCGACGAGAATTTCAATATACTGTGCAAGGAAGATATCCTCATAAATCCCAAGGGCAGATTTCACCTTACGGGCGGAGGGAACAGGGGCATAACTCTGCCTTACGAGTATAAAAAATTTAAGGAATACCCCCCATTCACACAGGTATACCCCAGGATAAAGGAACTTCTGGAAGACAGACGCAACGCCGTTTTCGGTCATGCCACCCATAACGACGTAAAATATCTGGAGCTGGAGACAAACCGCTTTAAGCTTCCTTCTTTTAACTTTGAATTTTCTGACAGCCAGCTCATGTATATGACCGCAACGGAGGACTTTACAAGACAGTTCGGGCTGGAATATATAACCTCTCAGCTCGGTGTGGAATTTACTCCGCACAGGGCGGCGGACGATGCCTATGCAACCATGCGTGTTGTACAGGCGCTGTGCGTGAAGTATGGTTGCAACGTGTCAGAGTTGGAGCAAAAGCTTGGCATAGTCAGGGGTAGGGTGCGCGGCCACCGCATAATTCAGCCCACGTCCGAAAAGTTTTCGCAGTACAGGGAAAAGACGGAGAGGGAGAAAAAAGAGCGGTCTGAACGCAGGGTAAGATTCTACATACATCTCAGCCGCTGCAAGAAAAGAAAGGGCGGCAAACTTGCAGGCAAAGTTTTCAATTTCTCCCGCCCGCTGGAGGACGATACTGACTCCTCGCTTGCCCTCGTGGACGAAATTTATGCCAACGGCGGCACGTATACGCAGCGGCAGTCGCAGTGCAACGTGTATGTCAGGGAGGAGGGCGACACAACCGTAAGGACGAAGAACGCAGAAAATGCGGAGTGCATTTCCGTTATCTCTCCCGTGGAACTCAAGGAGCTGTTGTATGATTGAACTCCCCGAAAAATTTCTTGAAAGAATGAAAAATATCCTCGGCGATAAGTTCGGGGATTTTTTGTCATCTTATGAAAAACCCGCAGTTAAGGGAATAAGGGTGAATACGCTCAAAGGCGGTGTGGAGGACTTTAAAAAGGTTTGCCCTTTCGCGCTTAAACCAGTTCCCTGGGAGCAATATGGGTTTATAACCGAAGAGGAGAAGGCGGGAAAGACAGTGCTTCATGCCGCGGGCGCGTACTATGTGCAGGAACCTTCAGCTATGTGTGCCGCGCCCCTTCTGGACGTTCAGCCGGGCGAAAAGGTGCTTGATATGTGTTCCGCTCCGGGCGGTAAGGGCACACAGATGGCGCAGAGAATGTGCGGAGAGGGACTTATCGTGCTGAACGAGATAAATCTTCCCCGCGCAAAGATACTCTCGTCCAACGTAGAACGCCTTGGCGTGAGGAATGCAGTGGTGACGTGTGCCTCCCCTTCAGACATTCAGAGCGCGTTCGGAGAATACTTTGACAAGGTGCTTGTAGACGCCCCCTGTTCGGGCGAAGGGATGTTCAGAAAAGAACCCAATGCCGTTGCAGAATGGAGCGAGGAAAACGTTTCGATGTGTGCGCGCAGGCAGAGCCTCATTCTCGACAGTGCGGCAGGATGCGTTAAGGCAGGCGGCAGGCTTGTGTATTCGACCTGTACGTTTGCGCCCGAGGAGGACGAACTGCAGACGGCAGCCTTTTTAAGCCGTCATCCGGAATTTTCGCTTATAACCCAAAAGAAGCTTTACCCTCACGAGATTATCGGAGAGGGGCATTTTGCCGCGTTATTTATAAAAAATCAGGGCGGAGAAAGCGAGCTTGCGCCTTTGCGCCCTCGCCGTCCCGATAAAAACAGTCTGAAAGCCTATGCAGATTTTGCTGTGGAGTCGCTGTCTGTGAGGTTTGACAATATTTATCAGGCAGATAATATGTTTGGCGGTCTGCCGAAGGATATGCCCGAACTGCACGTTCACGTTTTAAGAGCGGGAATTCGTCTGGGCGAAGTTAAGGGTACGCGGTTTGTGCCTTCCCACGCGCTTGCAATGTGTTTGACGCCAAGCGAAGCAAGGTTTCTGGAGATTGACGAGGCGACGGCGCTGAAATATCTCGGCGGAAATACCTTTGATTGCGGAGATGTTACGGGTTGGCGCGTTGTAAGCTATATGGGCTATCCGCTTGGCTGGTGTAAATGCGTGGGCGGCGTGGCAAAAAATCACCTCCCGAAGGGCGTGCGTATTTAAATTCAGGGCTATAATATATAGGATATAGGTTATTGCGTATCGTATCACTGCAGAGGGAGCGGAATGTTGACGGAAATCGCTCAACGAGTGGCGCAGTGTGCAAAAATACGCTCTTAAATCAGTACATAAACTTTAAATAACAGGCGAGTGCGCCGCGGAAAATAATATTTTCCGCGGCGCACAATTTCTTCTTTTAAGCAGTTCATTGCGGCTTGATATATACGAAATCGGCAATGAAGCGCACTGTCTCTTTTTTTCAGCTGTTCGTCGTGTCCTTGTAAAAGCTTTCATACAGCTTTTTCTTAAGCATTAAAAATTCCTCTGCATTTACGGGTCGGTCGGATGTCATTATCATCAGCCGCACGGGCGAACGTCCGTTTGCAAGCGACGGCTGCATATACGGATGAGCGTTAAGGTAAAAACCATTCCTCTCGTAAAAGGCAATTCGCCTTGCGGCAGTGTCATTGTCGGGCGGCTCGGCCTCAAGGCAAACCATTTTTCCGCGAAGCGAGCAAAGCAGCTCCCCGAGCATTGCTCCGCCAAGTCCGTGACCGCGAATGGAGGGAGAGACCGCAAAGTGTTCTATAAAGGCAATGTCATCGTCCGCCCAGTAGCATATAAAGGCAACAATTTCTTTGTCATGCCTTGTCACGACAACGTTATACTTTTCCCTGTCAAGCAAAGCTTTCTGACCCTCGTAGGTTCTGTATTCGTCCTTCGGGAAGCTCGCCTGCATTATTTCAAATATTTTGTCAAAGTCCTGTCTGTCAAGTTTTTCAAGCATAATTTTAAGTATTTCTGTGCAGAAAGCAGCTCTACAGCATATTGGGAGGTTTTTGCCAAAATTCGGTACGAGTGATTTCGCACCTGTGATTGTTCGCTGTTTTGGGTAGTGATTTTGCTTACCGAGGCGCGCACCGATGTAAACCAGCTAAACAAAAGCTCTGCCGTATTTCAGACAGAGCTCTCATTTTAAATTTGTTCACCGCTCGGCGAAATTATTCAGTCTTTCCGTCCTCGCCGTCATCTGTGCCTTCGGCTGCGTCAGTCGTGGTAACACCGCCGTCTTTGGTTGCGGTATCCTCAGCTTCGGCGTCTGACTTTACGTCTTCGGCAGGGGTTGCGGGTGCGTCTTCAAGCAGGCTTGCGTCAACATTTTCTTCCTTGACGGGCGCCTCGCCGTTAGCCTTAACGTACTTCTTTACGTAGCGCTTATTCTTGTTGAAATTAAAGCTGTTCTTGCCTGCAGATTTCTTGTTGCGCCTGTTCCTCTTAACAATGTCCCTTATCACTATGGATATAATTGCTATGAGTATTGCAATAACTATTGCAATGGACGCCGCAAGCAGCCATACATTGGAGTCGGACTCAGGAGTGGTCTCTTCGGTGGTGTCTTCTTCGACATCCGTAGAACCTGAAAGTTCGACGGCCTTATCAACTGCAGAGTAATCGATGAAGGCAGACATCATTATTTCGCCGCCGCCCATAGTGTCGTCCTCAACTTTAAGGAAGGCAAGGCTTTCGTCATAGTCGCTGTATGAATATGCGTAGCCCTCTTCGCCGTCCTCTGCGGTCTCGCCGTTGAAGGGAACATAAGTTGCGGAATCGTAAAGGGTGTAGGTATAGTAAGTTGCTGTGTAGTTGAACTTGTTGCTCTTTTCGCCCGCAAGCTTCTCATAGTCGGCTATGTTGCCGTCATTGTCGGGCAACGTAACGTCCAGCGAATTCTTGTAGTCATCGATTATCGCGTTGGTGTAGTAGGAGAGCATACTGTTGTAAGTCGTCTCCGTAACGGAGATAGAGCTCTTGTCGAATACGACGAAGCTGCCGTCTTGTACGTCTTCCGTCTGCTCTTCATCGCGGTAACCGCTCCACAGCTCAAGCTTGTAGGAAGTGGACTTGCTGCCTCCGTGTACATAGAATGTAACCGTTACCCACTTGTCAGCATAAGGACTGTTGTTCTCTCTTGCGTCAATGGTGAACTGATAGGGGTTATCCGCCATTGTCTTGCCGTCATAGCGGAGCGTAGCAAGCGTGGTGTCAAAGCCGTTAACAACTTTATTCTCGTCCGCAACGCCGTCCGTCATATACAGATAGGTTGCATCATCGCCCAGTCCTGCATTGTACTTGTAGACCTTGGCGGTGTTTTCGCCTGCTATCAGGTAGTGGGGTGCATATGCCGTCTTTTCGGCGTTTGCGTAATAGATTTCACCCTGAACGAGGTCGTTGAAGTTTACGGCCTTGCCGTCTGCGTCGTAGAAGGATTCGTGTTCAAATTCGGAATCGTAATAGATGTCAAGGTTGTACAAGTTTGCGTACAGTTTTCCGTCGCCGTTTTCGTACAGACCGTCGGTGCGGAGTCTGTATGCGATGTTCGCGCGGAGTTCGTCTACGCTTGCATTTTCCTTGGGTTCTCCCTTAAGCACGTTGCCGTCATCGTCATACCAGAAGGTATATTCGGGAATTTCGTAGCTGAGTACCTGCTTGGAGGAGGGGTCGGTATCTACAAGATATACGTTGGCAATCGCGCCGCGGCTTACCTTGACCCTGACGCTTATTGCCGTATAGCCGCTTGCAGATACGCTGCTGTTGCTGCCGATAAAGCCGTAGTTGTATATGCCGTCCGTCTTGTCTGCAATCTCTCTGACGGTGTTAACGATAAGCAGCGGCTGTACGCTGTAAGGACCTGCAATGATGTTCCAGATTTCATCATCGGTTGCATTTTCGTTGATATTATACAGGGCGGCAATCGCACTGTACCACGTACGTTTCTGTGTCTTGTATTCGGACAGGTATTCCTTATTTATAAGGCCTGCCAAATCGTTCCTGTTGCTTTCGTTGTACTCGCTGTCCTCTGCCGCATTGACGTTGACGTCGGCGCTGGCGCCGTTTACGCCGCTGTAAGATTCGGGGATGGCGATATCATTTTTAATCTCGCCCTTGTTGCCCTGTTCGTCATCGAAATAGAAGGAGGAGTTGTCGTCGTCCTCGCTGAGCGAAAGCGATGCAAGGTACGAACCGGAGGAGGTGTAGGAGTAAACATCTTCGTCAAGCGAGGTTATTGCCATATTAGAAACGGCAATCCAGCCCGACTTGTAGGAAGAAACGCTTGTCCCCTGTATTGTGGTGGGACCGTAGTTGACAACAATCTTGAAAGAACTCTTTTCTTCGGTGTTGTTGGCAACCCTTACAAAGCACTGTACCCAGCCATCGTACACATCTTCTTCATCGTTTATCTTCACCGTAGCAACGTCGGTGGAGTCTATGCTGAAACTTCCGTAGTTGTTGTCATCATTGCTGTCCCTGACGGTGATGGTGGGGGTGGAACCGCTCTCCGTGTCGGAGGTCTTTACCCAGAATGAAACCAGTACATACTGATCCTTGTCCAGCGTGAATATATCATTGTTCACGATCTCCGCCTGATAGGAAGCGCCGTAGGTACTCAGCATTACTATCGCATTCGTGTTTCCGTCTGCGCCGGGCAGAGTAGCCGCGCTCTTCAGCGCGTCTGTAAGTGCGGAGGCATAGTTTCCGCCGAGACTTGTGGACCAGTTTTCATCATCTGTTATCGACAGAGTTGCAAGCAGGTCTTCCGCCGTGTTCAGTCCGTTGTTTTCCTTCAGCTTTGTGGGAAGATAAGCGTTGCCCGCGCCGTTATCCAATACGCCGATATTTGTTGTCGTTACGCCGTTCTTGGAGGAAACATAGCTGCCCGTATTTGTCTTTTCGACAGTAAGACCTGCGCTTACGCTGGTGGAATCAAGGACGACGGGCGTCTTGCTTGTGTAGCTTGCAAGGTCGATGAAGAAAGCCCTGTCGTTGAAATTGTTGTCATTTACGTGTTCGACGGCATTGTCTCCGTCGTTCGTCTGTACGACTTCCTTGTCTACCCTGAATGTGCTCTTCCCGTCGGGGTCAAGCAGGGAACAGGTGTTGTCTTCTGTAATCAGGGCGTCAAAGTCCTCGCCGTCCTCTTCTACAGCCTGCTTCAAAAGGTCGCTGTTCTTGTACTTGGTAAGCGACACGTCGTCGAAGAAGGCATAGCCTTCAACGGTGTAAATATCGTCTTCGCCGAGGCCGAGCGTAATTGTAACGTTCGTGCTTGCAAAGCTTGTGGCTTCTACATAAATCGTGTACTCAACCCAGCCGTTGTCCTGCCATTTTCCGCCGTCTGCGGGCTTGGGGTTGAGAATGGATGTATCAATATTTTTAATCTTAAAGGAGTCAAGCGTGTTGCCGCCGATAGTGGTGTCAACCTTGATATATGCGCCTCTTTCGCCTTTGACGGCCGTCCTCGTATTGTCTGAACCGCCGAAATACAGGTCGCTCGTCTTTACCCATACGGATATCTCTGCCGCCGTGCTTGCTTCCAGAGTAACTGTCGTGGAGGAGGTGTAGTAGCTCTCCGTGCCGGTGAGGTAGCTCTTGCGGTAATTGTGCAGCATCAGTACGGAAGTTTCAACGGGGGTGGTGTGCGCTTCGTCAAGGTAAAGGTTGCCGTCCTCGTCCTCGTAAGTGGTCACAACGTTTCCGTCAAGGTCTGTGACTTTACCCTCGGCATTGTAGTTGTACTTATGCGTGAAGGGGTTGTCAATATATTTATAGTCGTCAGTGACGGCGTCGCTGGCCGTTGCCTCGTGGGGGTCGGAGAAGGGAAGGTCGTCGGTAAGCGCACCGTTGTAGTCCTTCTTGTTTTCGTCATCGGCTTCAAGGTCGTCGTTGTTTTCAAGCGTTGCGGGCAAGGAGGGGTCGGTCATGTAATCCCAGGTCTTCTTACTCGTGTCTATAATGCCCGACATGGAGCTGGAAGAATTACCCGTCGTGCCGCCCGTCCAGTTATCCGCGGGGCTTATGAAATAAATGCCGTCGTTGTCGTCGTAAAATTCAAAGTTACCGTTTTTAATCGTCTGCGTGTCCTGTCTCGTGCGGGTGTTTTCGTCTTCCTCTTCGGTAGACGTCTCATTATTGGCGCAGGAGGGTGCAAGCGCAAGGGCGAAAGTCGTCGCGACAGCGGCTACCCCGGTAATGATCTTTTTGAATTTTGCCTTGTTCTTATCGTTCATATTACACCTTATAATAATGATTGTTGCAAACAACGCGGCGGCAAATGCTGTCATGGGACAGAAGCACCCCACGTTTGCTCTCATACCATAACATTTTAATATAAAACAACGTTTTTGGCAACTGATTATGTACAGTTAACGCTTAAAAAAATTCATTATTAAAATTTTTTTGGGAAAAATAATTATGAAGATGTCTGTTTTACTCAGACGCGGGAGGAGGTTGACTCAAACGGATAAAACAGGACGTATTTTAAGCGGACTCGGAGTGGGGGCTGCCAACGGACTTTTCGGCGGAGGGGGCGGAATGATAGCCGTGCCGCTGCTCTCTGCACAGGCGCGCTTAAACGCAAAGCAAGCGCACGCCACGGCCATACTTGTAATTGCGCCGTTATGTCTGGTAAGCGCCATAATTTACTCTGTAAACGGCTATTTTTCGGTACAGATAGTCATTCCCGCGGCAATAGGCAACGTGGCGGGCGGGCTTGTCGGAGCGGCGTTGCTGGATAAGCTTCCGCCCGTCTGGGTCAAGATAAGTTTTGTCGCCGTAATGCTTGCCGCAGGCATAAGGATGGTGATCGGCTGAAATGTCTTTCATACTGTATCTTTTGTCCGGCGCGCTTGCCGGACTTCTTGGCGGAATGGGCATGGGCGGCGGGACCGTGCTAATTCCTATACTCACAATTTTTCTTGGAGTGAGCCAGCATATCGCGCAGGCTACAAACGTCATTGCCTTTCTGCCAATGGCGGCATTCGCCCTGCCGAAACACAAGAAAGCAGGCTATTTGAAGACGGAGGGGCTGGCGTATGTCATAATTCCCGCGCTCATTTCCTCCGTTCTGTTCAGTCTGCTCGCCTCCGTCACGGACGGAGAGGCGCTCCGCAAACTGTTCGGCGCATTTCTCATCGCTCTCGCCGTAAAGGGGCTCATTTCCCTGCGCGCAGAGTTTTCTTCCTCAAAGAAGGGCGGAAAGAGCGCATGACGCTTCTGCGACGGCGCATATTCAGCCGTCATTTTCATTTAAACTATCGGTTACGACAGGCGTTTTTTTCATGATTGGGCTCCATTGAAGAAAAAACATGAACTTAATCGCGTAAAATTATAAGCGACTCATCTCCGCGCGTTGGCTCTGTCCCCGCGCGCAAACAGTTTCTTAAGCGGCTTTGCAGATGCCATTTCCATTCCGTAAAATGTAAGGCAGGCGAACAAGAATACCAGACCTCCGCTGACGATAATGCGCCAGAACGGCGAAAGCGCGTCTGCAAACAGATTGTCTGTAAGCCTGCCGAACAGACAGGAAACGGCTGCGATAATAAAGCTCTTTAGTGTATACAGTCCGTAATTTATGCCCTTACTGTTTTTGTGCAGAAGGCGCAGGTTAAGCGCTGCGGTCACGCTTACGTCCAGCGTTTCGCCCACCATGTATGCGTAAATGCCTATTCTGGGCGTAAGCACAAGTATGCAGGCAAGCAGCACAAGCGCGCCGATGAAGAAGTGTATCAGGGTCTGAACTTCAAAGTTCATGGAATTGAGTATGGTCGTCGTTATCATGGAAAGGCTTAAAGGCAGCATGATAAACGCAAATCTCTCTATGATTATTCCGCTGAACTCGTTGTCGAAGAAAAATATGCCAAGACATTCGCCGAGAGTGAACATGACGGGAATAAGCACGGCGGCGATGAGTACGGAAGCGCGTATGGTTCGCTCTATGTCGCGTTTAAGGTTTTCTGTGCGGTTGGCGTAGAAGTCTTCGCTCAACTCCGGTGCAACCACGACCGCTATGGAACCGATAAGCGAGTTGGGCGTGAAAAGCATGGGAAGACTCATACCCATTACGACGCCGTACAGCGCCACCGCTTCGCCGTCGGTGTATCCGCAGGCCGAAGTGAGAAGGGCGGGCAGAAACATGGCGATGACGGAGTTGAGCAAGGAAGTGGAAGTGCGCATGACCGTTATCGGCATTGCCGCGGAAAATATGGGGCGAAGCTGCGGGCGGGGGTCGACAAATCTTCCGCCCTTAATTCTGTAACATATCAGCGAGGTGCAGAAGGAAAATACGTATGAAATCAGCACCGCGATTACCGCGGACAGAGCGCCGCCTTCCGGCGTTGATGCAAAACTTATAAGTATGCAGCCCGCAATCACCATGACGGTGTTTTCGGCAAGCTCTATGACGCTGTAAGGGAGGAACTGTCTGTTTCCCCAGAATGAACCGCGCATGACGGCGTAGACTGAAGTCAGAACAAGCCCTGGCAAAAGCCACAGAAATATGTCAAGACAGTCTTCGTTGGGGAACAGAAAGCCATACAGATTCTTTGCAAGCAGCAATACTATGGCTATCGGTACGGTAAAGATTAAAGCAAGCGCGATACCCGACGATACCGCACCGTGTTTTGCAGCAAGGTTGCCTTCCGCGCCGTGCTTGGACATCACGCGCGAAACGGTTATGGGAATGCCGCTCGATGCCGCAGTCAGAAAGACGGCAAATACTGAAAGGCATATCTGGTAAATGCCGACGCCCTCTGCACCGATTGCGCGCGAAAGAATTATTCTGTAGACGAAGCTAAGCGTTTTTTCGACCGTGGAAAAGACGGTGACAAGCGCCGCAGACCTGTAAATGTTGTTTTTGCTCATATATTCATATATAGTGTACTTGCCCCATGGCATAAATATGAGCGATTTCGCGCGATATCGCGTAACTAAAACGCGGAAAAGCACATATAGTGAAGTATAAGGAATACGCCATGTTTCGGGCGTATGCAAACGGAGGTTAAAATGTCATTCTTTTCAAATTTTCAATCGGATAAATGCCCCGGAAAGATAACGGGCAGTCCGTTGAACGGGATTTGTGAAAAGGTATGTATTCAGGCGCAGAAGATATTTGACGCCTGCATCAGACAGGTGCAGATAGAGAACTACACCTTAAAACTCAAGGACTGCGTTCCTGAAAATCCTACATATCCCCTGACTTTCATAAGCGCCCGTTCGGTATCCTCGTCGGTAAAAGTGTGCGACCTGAGCGTCGACCGCCTTGCCGATAAACCGGGATGCGCGCGCGTTCAGGCAAAGGTCGTCATTCCCGTCGAGGTAGTGTACACCGACGCCTGCGGCACGGAAGGGGTTGCTTACGCCGTTGTGGAGATATGTGAAGACGTGCTTCTGTTCGTTCCGTCGCCTTCGATAATGCCCTATTCGGTAATAGCACAGGCTTCGGCAGTCTGTACGGAAGGCACGTTCGACGAACACTGCAAGGGCTTCAAAGTTAACGTCTGCGTCACTGTAATACTCAAAGTAGCGACGGAGGTGGAGCTGCTCGTGCCCAGTTACGGCTACTGCGCAATACCCCCCGCGCAGGACTATTCCAAGGAAGTTTGCGCAGGCTTTTTCGAATTGCCCTTATACCCGCAGGGCAAGAACTGTTCGTGTAAATAAACTGCACAAAGGGGAGCGGTCGGCGTTTGTCGGATGCTTCCGTGAAGGCATACAGGCGGTAAATTAAACAATTTATCGCCTGTTATGTCACACATAATTCAATTTATTGATACTATGCCAGACATAAAAGGTGTGGTTTAAGGTAAAAATAACATAAATTTACCTCCCTTGACAAATTGCTTTAATTCGACCGCAGTATGTGCTATAATGTCCCCATGAAAGTTTTTGCGATTAGCGATTTGCACCTTTCTTCCTCTGTGGATAAGCCGATGGACGTATTCGGCGCGGGTTGGGAAGGACATTTCGAAAAGATAAAGTCTGACTGGATGTCCAAGGTTTCCGTGGAGGACGTAGTGCTGCTCTGCGGCGACACAAGCTGGGGAACGACGCTGGAAGAGGGACTGTGCGACATACGCTCTCTGGAATGTCTTCCAGGCAAAAAGGTGTTCGTCAGGGGTAACCACGACTATTGGTGGAACGGCATAAGCAAGCTGAGACGTGCCGCTCCCGACGACACTTTTTATTTTCTTCAGAACGACTGCGTCAGGTTCGGCAACGTTGTCATATGCGGTTCGCGCGGGTGGAGCTGTCCTGGCAGCGCCGACTACACGGAGCATGACGAAAAGCTCTATCTTCGCGAGGCTGAAAGGTTCCGCCTGTGCTTCAGACAGGTTGCGGCGGAGAGAAAGGAGGGCGATACTCTTCTCGTCATGATTCACTACCCGCCCATGAATCCCCGACTTCAGCCCACTCTGTTCACTCAGCTTTTCGAGGAGAACGGGGCGGACAAAGTAATTTTCGGACACATACACGGGGACGCGTATTTCCCTTACCGCACGGTAAAGGGAGGGATAGAGTACATTCTGACTTCCTGTGACAAGGTGGGCTTTTGTCTTCAGCGTATTCTTTGAATTGTCTTGTTTTTTGTCGGATAAGTTACGCTCCGGCATCAGCGACATAATTTTGTCGTAATGTGCGTGCGCTGTCATGTTCCAGTAAGATAAATTTTAATAAAAATTTGGGAAATTTCCCTTTACTTTAAGGGCGCGTTGTGGTATAATTTTTTAAAAATCAAGGTGATTGGGAGAGATGGGGAATTTAATTTCCGTGCGGTCGTCGGGCACTTCCCGACATATGTCTTATATGTGTAAATAAGCGGAATTATTACCATGGACGCGTCAAGCGTTTATCGGTATTGTTTCCGCTTTTTTAACGCCCGTAAATCGTATCGTCACCGCAATAAAGGTATTTTACTCATGTTGAAAAATAAGGATTTATTGGGGTTGAGAAATACTTCGGCTGAGGAGATAACAGAAATACTCGATAACGCCGAAGAGATGAAAAAGCTTGTAAATTCTGGCAAAAAGAGCTTTGATTTGCTCAAGGGCAAGACGCTTATAACGCTTTTCTATGAAAACAGTACGCGTACGCGCACCTCGTTTGAGCTTGCAGGCAAATACCTCGGCGCAACCGAAGTGAATATAAGCGCTTCCTCAAGTTCCGTGCAGAAGGGCGAAACGCTGATTGACACGGGCAAGACGTTGCAGGCGCTCAAGGCGGACTTCATTGCCATACGTCACCCCATGGGCGGCGCACCTCATCTTCTTGCAAAGACAGTCGGCTGCTCGGTAATTAACGGCGGCGACGGCATGAACGAGCATCCCACCCAGGCGCTTTTGGATATGCTCACCATGCGCGAGACGTTCGGTACGCTGAAAGGCCTTAAAGTTGCGATTCTGGGCGACATCAAGCATTCCAGAGTGGCAAAGTCCAATCTGTTCGGGCTTCAGAAGATGGGCGCCGAGGTCTGGATTTATGCGCCCAGGACGCTCCTTCCCAAGGGCATTGACGAGCTGGGCGCTCATATCGCCCCTTCGCGCGAGGAGTGCGTCGCAGGCGCAAACGCCGTAATGGGCTTAAGAA
Source organism: uncultured Clostridia bacterium (assembly GCA_944368635.1). Classification (GTDB taxonomy): domain Bacteria; phylum Bacillota; class Clostridia; order Christensenellales; family Borkfalkiaceae; genus Coproplasma. The sequence continues at coordinate 20,790 of CALVXA010000002.1, read as the reverse complement.
TACAGCTTGAAAGACAGTCGGGCGGTCTTTTCCCCTCGCTGGGCGAATATGCAAAATTCTACGGCGTAAACGACGACGTGATGAAGCACGCCGACGGTCACGCCATCGTCCTTCATCCCGGTCCCGTCAACAGGGGCGTGGAACTTACGCCTCAGCTCATCGACGGACAGACCAGCAGAATAGAAGACCAGGTGACAAGCGGACTTTCGGTCAGAATGGCGGTATTGAAACTGCTCAGCGAATACAGGGAGGCGCATGCATGAAGAAGTTGATAAAGGGCGGCGAAGTTGTCTTTGCGGACGGCACTGAGGTCTGCGACATACTCGTCGACGGCTCAAAAATAGAGAAAATAGGCAAGAATCTTGACGGCAAGGGGTGCGAGGTAATCGACGCTTCGGGTAAGACTGTATTCCCCGGCATAATCGATATGCACGTTCACCTCAGGGAGCCGGGATTCGAGGGAAAGGAAGATATAGAGAGCGGGAGCAGGGCTGCTGTAGCGGGCGGCGTTACTCAGGTCTGCTGTATGCCTAACACAAATCCTGTATGCGATAACGCAGTGGTGGTAAGGTATATTTTATCCCGCGCAAAGGAAGTGGGACTGTGCAAGGTCCGTCCCATCGGCGCTATAACCAAGGGAGAACAGGGCGAAACGCTTTCCGATATAGGCAAAATGGCAAAAGAGGGCGCTGTTGCGCTTTCGGACGACGGCAGGTCGGTAATGAATTCGCTCATAATGCGCCGCGGCATGGAGTACGCTTCGGGCTTTAATTTAAAGTGTCTTTGCCACTGCGAGGATGCAAGCCTCGTCGACGGCGGCGTTGTAAACGAAGGTAAAAATTCCACCCTTACGGGACTTAAAGGCAGCCCCAGGGCGGCGGAGGACATTATGATTGCAAGGGACATCTCCCTTGCAGAAAGTCTTGACGTGCCCGTGCATATCTGCCATGTCTCCACTTACAGCGGCGTTGACATTATCCGTTCGGCAAAAAAGCGCGGCGTAAAGGTCACGGCAGAGACCTGTCCGCACTATTTCATACTCACCGACGACGTCATAGACGATTTTGACACTTTCACCAAAGTCAATCCCCCGCTCAGGGAGGAGAAGGACAGGAAGGCGATAATAGAGGGGCTCAGGGACGGCACGCTCGACTGTATAGTCACCGACCACGCGCCCCACGGCAGGAAGGACAAGGAAGTAGAGTACAACCTTGCGGCGTTCGGCATAAGCGGAATAGAGACAAGTTTTGCGCTCTCCTATACATATCTTGTAAAGAGCGGCATACTTTCGCTTTCGCAGCTCTCCGTGCTTATGGCAAAGCACCCGGCAGAGATACTCAATCTCGAGGGCGGCGAAATCAGGGAAGGCGGCGTTGCCGATCTGTCTGTGATAGACCTGAACGCAAAGTATGTCATAGACGGGCAGAAATTCCTGTCAAAGGGCAAGAATACGCCTTTCAACGGCTTCGAAGTGTACGGCAAAGTGCTTCTGACGCTCGTCGACGGCGACGTGAAGTACAGGGCGTGAACTGAATTAAATTGACTAGAGTTTCAAAATTCACCGGCAAATTGCCTGAACTTTCAATAAATTAAATTAGTACCAACAGAAAAAGAATTAAAGTATATAAATCAACCGAGAGGGAGAATTATGATTGATAAACTCATTGACAGAATAATTGAAATGCAGAACCCCACCTGCGTCGGACTTGACACCGATTTCAGCTATCTTCCCGACGAAATGCGCACCGACATGGCAACTTTCGAGGGTGTGGCGGAACAGATTATCGAATTCAACATGAACATAATCGATAAGGTGTGCGACATTGTGCCCGCAGTCAAGGTTCAGGTTGCCTATTACGAGCAGTACGGCTTCGAAGGGCTTCGTGCGTTCGACTATACGGTAAACTATGCTAAGGGCAGGGATATGTTCGTAATCGCAGACTGCAAGCGCAACGACATAGGCAGTACTGGGAAGTGCTATTCCACGGCATATCTCGGCATCACCGACATAAACGGCAAGAAGATACCCGCATTCCCCGCGGATATGCTTACTGTCAACGGCTATCTCGGTACGGACGGCATTGCTCCTTTCCTCGACGACATAAAGGCGTACGACAAAGGTATCTTTGTCCTTGTCAAGACGTCTAACCCCTCCAGCGGAGAACTTCAGAACTTAAAGCTTGAAAGCGGCGAGTACCTCTATGAACGCATGGGTAAGCTTGTGGAAGGCTGGGGCAGCGACCGCATAGGCAAGTACGGATATTCAGATGTGGGCGCAGTGGTGGGCGCAACTCATCCCGAGGAGGCTGAAAGACTGAGAAAACAGCTGAAAAATACCTTCTTCCTCATTCCAGGCTACGGCGCACAGGGCGGCAATGCGCAGATGCTCAAGTGCTGTTTCGACGAAAGGGGACTTGGCGGCATAGTCAACAATTCAAGGGGCATTATCTGCGCTTACAGAAAGCCCGCTTACAGCGGAATGAGCTATGCGGAGGCGGCAAGAACGGCTTGTATAGATATGCAGCAGGACCTTGTCGGTACATTGGGTAAGATCGGCAGATGAAAGAGTTAATTTCAACGGTAAAAGAGGTAAAGCTCATTGCCGATAACGTATACTCCTTGACGGTTACATTGCCAGAACCCGTAGGAAAAGTCAGGGGCGGACAGTTCCTGAATATATCCACGGGCGACAGTTCCCGCCTTCTCAAGAGGCCTTTGGGCATTGTAAAGGCGGAAGGATGTTTCGTCACGGTATGCTTTCAGGTCAAGGGCGAGGGAACAAAGGCTCTTGCAGAGGCGAGGACGGGCGATAAACTGTCCGTTCTTTTGCCGCTCGGCAACGGCTTTATCCTGCCCGAAAGTGCAAAGAATATCGTTGTGATAGGCGGAGGAGTGGGAATTTTCCCCCTCGTTCCCGTAATCTGCGGCAACGGTGACAAGAATTTCTATACATACATAGGTTTCCGCAACAAGGGTTGTGCATGCCTTCTGGACGAGTTTGAAAAGAGCGCGAAGCTTACAATCGTCACGGACGACGGAAGCATGGGAGAAAGGGACAACGCGGTCAACGCATATCTTAAGGACAGGGAGAACGTAAAGGCGGACCTTATTATTGCTTGCGGGCCTCCCGTAATGCTCCGCGCGCTCAAAACACAGCTTAAGGAAAAGGGCATAGACACGCCCTGCCTTGTGTCCCTCGAGGAGAGAATGGGTTGCGGAATAGGCGCATGCCTTGTCTGCGTATGCGACAAGAGCGACGGAACCAAAGCAAGGGTATGTAAGGACGGTCCGGTATTCAACATAGACGAAGTAGAGCTTTAAATATGTTGTCAAGCGACTGCGGACGGAGAAAAAAGAAATACAATGGCTAAATTAGGTGTAGAAATTTGTGGTGTTAGCTTCAAAAACCCCGTAATAGCCGCAAGCGGGACATACGGCTTCGGCAGGGAGTTTGACGAAGTCTATGACATCAGCGCGATAGGCGGAATATCGACTAAGGGCATGACGCTACTTCCCAGAAACGGCAATCCCGTGCCGCGCATTGCTGAAGCGCACGGAGTAATCTTAAACGCCGTCGGGCTTCAGAACCCCGGCGTTGAACACTTCATTGCCGAAGACCTGTCTTTTCTTAAGGAGAAGGGCGTGGCTGTAATCGCAAACGTTGCGGGTTCAACGCTCGAAGACTACGGAAAAATGTGCGCTCGCCTCGACGGACTGGTCGACATGGTGGAGCTGAATATCTCCTGTCCGAATGTCAGGGCGGGCGGCATGGCTCTCGGCATAAAGCCGGAAAATATAGAGGAGGTCACAGCGCTTTCAAAGTCAAACCTCAAAAAGACGCCGCTTATTGTCAAGCTTTCACCCAATGTGGAGAGCATACCTACAAATGCAAAGGCGGCAGAAAGGGGCGGAGCTGATTGCATATCGCTCGTCAATACGTTTACGGGAATGGTCATTGACCTTGAGAAGCGCAGGCCGATAATTGCCAACAATACGGGCGGAGTATCGGGCGCAGGCATAAAGCCCATAGCGCTGAGAATGGTATATGAAGCAAGTCACGCGGTGAACATACCAGTAATAGGCATGGGCGGCATAATGACGGGAAGAGATGCGCTTGAATTCATGATGGCAGGAGCAAAGGCGGTGCAGGTTGGCACGGCAAATTTTGCAGACGTCAATGCAATGCCCCGTATTATTGCAGAGATGAACGATTGGCTTGACGCGCACGGCGTAAGAGATGTAAATGATATAGTCGATACATTGAAATTGAACTAAGGAGAGTTTAAATTATGACCTACAAACAGCAGTTTATCAAGTTCATGGTGGACAACGGAGTACTCCGTTTTGGCGAATTTACCTTAAAGAGCGGCAGAATTGCGCCCTATTTCATAAATACGGGCAACTATAAGACGGGTTCTCAACTTGCAAGGCTGGGCAAATATTATGCCGCCTGCATAAAGGAAAACGGGCTGGAGGCGGATACGCTCGTCGGGCCTGCATACAAGGGCATTCCCCTTGCGGTAACCACTGCGGTGTCGCTTGCCAACGACTATGACACGGACATGAATTACTGCTTCGACCGCAAAGAAGTCAAGGACCACGGCGAAGGCGGTCTGTTTGTCGGAAAGCAGCTTGAGAACGGCGAAAGAGTTATAATAATAGAAGACGTAATGACCAGCGGCAAGGCTCTGCGCGAAATGCTTCCCAAGCTTAAGGCGGCGGCAGACGTCAAGGTAGCCGGCATGATAATATCCGTAGACAGAATGGAAAGGGGACTGGATACACAGCTTTCCGCCGTGCAGGAAGTTTATAAAGAATTTGGCGTAAAGGTATACTCCATTGTCACTATGAACGACATTATAGAGGCAATAGAAGAGGGTATAATAGAGGGCAAGGAATACCTTGACAAGATGAAGGAATACCGCAAGGTGTACGGCGTGGGCTGATTGATTTAAAAGGTTTTATATGCCTGAACGGGGTTTGTTTTCAGAATTTTCTGAAGACGAACCCCTTTTCTTTGAAATGGCGTATAACGCCGCGAAGGGCGTCGGCGGTGGTGCTTCTGTCTGTGGAGTCGTGTGCAAGCATCACCACTCTGCTATGCCCTTGCGCGGTCTTTATGGCGGCATCAAACAGTTGCTTTTCGGTGGGGGAGTCAAGCTCGGCGTCGCAAAAACTGGCATTCCAGTCAACATATGTGATTCCGCTTTTATTTACGGCTTCTTTAAGGTTTTTGCCGACCATGAAACTTCCGCCCGGAAAGCGGTAGACGTCGGAATAACTGCCTGTAACTTCATGTATAGGTTTGTTGCATTTTTCTATATCCTGAATAAGGCTTTCGGGACTATTGTAAATCTCGTCATAGACGTGCGAATAGGAGTGTACGGCTACTGTATGCCCTTCATCGAATTCGCGTCTTATCAGGTATTTTCTGGACTCTGCACGTTGACCAACTATGAAAAAAGTTGCGCATACGTCTTCTTCGCGCAGTATGTCAAGTATTCTGGGCGTAACCCTGTCGCTCGGGCCGTCGTCGAACGTCAGATATATTTCTTTTCGTGCGCCGTCGTCTGCCTTTGCAAAGCTGAAGGTGCTCACTGCGGGATGTGCGGTGAACTGCCATAATATAAGCGCCAGCATGACAAGGGCGGCAAACAGAGCGGGTAATTTTCTGTTCATATATACAGAATGTGCAGAGCGCCGAAAATTACCCGTCAGATGTCACGTTAAAATGTCTGCAGGGGGTATATTTTTTGTGGTATTTTGTATTTTGAGCAAAAAAATGCTTGCATTTATTTTAAATTTAATATAATATATTTAAGCAATGCAGATAGAGAATGCTACTGTGGCTCAGCCGGTAGAGCAGCTGATTCGTAATCAGCAGGTCACCAGTTCGAATCTGGTCAGTAGCTCCAAAAAAATCGCTTCAATCTTTTGATTGTGGCGATTTTTTTTAAACCCGCACGGTATTCGGACTGACTGACCTGCTGATTAAATAAGACGGGGTCCCCGAAAAAAGACGAAGTATTTTTTTGGGGAGGACAAAAGGTCACCTCGTCGAAATGCGCTCAAGTTTTCGAGGCGTTCCCGAAGGCAGACCGCCTCGCCTTAAAAAGCGCCTTTCTCCTCTTACGGCAAAATCTTGCTTGCAATCTTTTGCCGTAGAGTTAGGGAAATGCTTCCAAAGTTTCGCCGTGCAACGCCCTGTTTCTAAGTCTGGTCGCAAGTATCCAAAAAAAGCACGTTTGCCGTAAGGCGGGCGTGCTTTTTTGGTGTAACTAATCAATATTCGGACTGTACAGCCTGCTTATTAAAAACAAGTGGTATGGGGGGTAATGTTTTCGATGCAAAGTAGCAGGCAAATGATGCAGGAAACAAAAATATAAACTTGCAATTTGTGCAAAAAGCAAAAAAAGTCTCCGCGGAACAAAGCCGCGGAGATTTTTGAAAAATTATTTACCAGATTTTAACTACGCCGTCGACATAGTGCCAGTAGTTGCCTGCACTTGCGGGTTTTGTTTCAGAATAGTAGTAAATTGTAGCTCCTGTCTGGTTTGTCATGTCTGCTGTACCACTGATTGCGTTCCATTGGGTTTCGTTTCCGCAATACATAATTTTATCTATAGTTTTGGGATAGCTATCATTGGCGATTCCGATGTCGGTCAATCCCTGCGGAAGCACAAGAATTTCCAAGTTCGGGCATAACGCAAAATTAAATGATTCTACTGTCTGCAGGCGGCTGCCTTGTTCAAAGGTCACTTCTTTCAGGGAGGTGCAACCCTGAATGGCTGCGCTTTCAATAATTTTGACGCTTGAAGGGAATTTAATGCGTTCAAGTGCATAACAGTCATGCAGTGAGCCTCCGCATATGGTCTCAAGCTGGCTGTTTTCTGCAAAGGTTATGCTCTCAAGACTCATGCAACCGTAGAACAGGCAATAGCTCAAAGACTGGAGGCTTGCAGGAAGTTCTGCGCTTTTCAGGTTTTCGCAGTATTGAAATGCATACATTCCGATGGACTGACACTTGCTGCCTTCTGCAAATTTAACCGTCTCTATATATGAGTTGGTTAAGAAGGCATACTCGGCGATTGCCGTTACATAATCAGGCACAATTATGTCGGCGACATTGTTATCTTTAAGACCTGTAATTACGTAATCTTCGCTGCTGTCGTCAAAAGTGAAGACGGTGGATGCGGCATCAATTTCCCATTTAGCCGTAAGGGTTATGTTTCTCTTAAGCTCTTTTGTTATTTCCGTAATCTTATTGTTGCCTTCATACCAACCGAGGAATTTGTATCCCGCCTTGTCGGGTTCCGCCAGCGTGACGTCAGAGCTTTCGATATTGTATGTTGCAGGGTTGTCCGAACTGTTTGTTCCGCCGTTTAACTCGTATGTTACGGAATAATTTATAATTTCCCATTTTGCGTTAAGGGTAACATTTTGTTTGTAGCCCTTTGCAATTTCCGTAACCTGAGTTTCGCCGTCGAACCAACCAATAAACGCATATCCGTCCTTGGTAGGATCAGAGGGGAAAGTCGCGGCTTCGTCCCAATCATAAGTCTGGGTCGAAACAGTATTGCCGTCAACCATGAACGTAACGGAATAGTTTTTTGCTGTTTCTTCGTGCTTACAACCTGCGAAAAGCGCAAGAAACATAACCAGCGCCAATGCCGATATTATAAGCGCAATGATTTTATTTTTTTAATTAACATAGTACTCCTTTTGTAATTATGATTTCTTGAATTTTAAAATTGTTTCATATTTTAATCTCAAGCCGCATTATACCATAAAAAATATGTTTTGGCAAAGACTTAAGCCTGCATGGGAAAAGACGTAAATTATGCCAGATTTGTCGCCTGGCAAAACAGACTGTGTAAAACTGACGTTGATCGGGTGATTAAAACATAACGTATCACGTGCGGTGCGGAATAAATATCTCATGCCGCCATAGAGTTAGTTTTGACCTGTACATACGACGGGTCAGTTTTAAATGCATAACTGCAAGCAGTTGCAATTATTGGCTGTAACTGTATTGAAATTGCAATATGAAAGTGTTATAATATAACTGTTATTTTACTGTGGAAAAGGAGCGGCAGAATGCTTGCGCGCATGCGATCGTGTGTTCTTAATTTCTTCATAATTGCAATAGCGGCTGTTATTTTATCGTCACTGTGCGGGTTTAACCCTGTCAATACGGCAGAAGCTGACGGCAGCGGAGAAGACGTTGCGTTACATACATCGCATACTGAATGGACGGCGATAACGTCATCCGTCCCAGAACTCAGGGGAGGCACAGATTATCCCGCATATTACTTTCTGGCGAACGATATACAACTTGACGGGACGTTGAGGATAAGCGGCAAAGTGGTGCTGTGTCTGAACGGCAATATTCTGTACGCAAACGGCGCACAAAGTTATGGCGCGATTTTCGCCTCCGGCGGCGCTGAGCTTACGCTGTGCGACTGCCGCACGGAATGTCCGCACAGCTATTATGAAGGTCAGGACGGAATGCCCGTATTTTGCGGGAGCGACAGTCGGACGTGGGCAGTATCCCAAGGGCAGGCAGTCCGCACTTTGTATGGCGGCGTCATTACGGGAGGCAACTGCAGTCGCGGCGGTGCGATTTACGCTACAGGCGCAACAGTATTGATTTATGGCGGGAATATTGTCGGTAACCGCGCATCGGCGGGCGGAGGCATATATATGCGCGGGTCAACGCTGTCAGTGTACGGGGGTAAAATATTTGTAAATTCCTCGGCAAATGGCGAAGCCTTGTATGCCTACGGCGGCGATACGGTAATTTACGGAGGATATATCAAAGGGGATATGTGCGCGGAAGGCGGTTCAGTCTCTGTATGCGGCGGTTATTTCGGTCAACACGTGGATGAAAAATGGCTCTCTTCCGGAGTCATATCCGTTCTTGCAGACGAAACCCTTGGCGACGCAGACTTCGATTCTGAATATCCGTATGCCGTCTACAAAGCGGGACGGCTGGAGATTTCTGCACCCGAGTTTGTGGAGTATGACGGTTTACCGATAGCTGAAGGTGAAGATTTCAAGCTTTTGCCGTCTGGCGCGCAGGTTAATTATTCATACACAACTGTCGGACAGGGGCAGTATGCGTACGGACTGCCCGCACAGGTTGGAAACTACACTGTAATCGCGCAGAATGAGTATGGCATTTTCGATCCGCAAAGTAAATTTTACTATGAAAAAGGCATAACGGTTTCGTTCGCAATAGCGGTTACAGACAACCTGCCGCCGTCTGACGGAGGGGAGACAACAACGCCCGACGACAACCTGCCGCCGTCTGACGGAGGGGAAATAACAACGCCAGACGACAATCTTCCGCCGTCCGACGAAGGGGAGACAACGACGCCAGACGACAACCTGCCGCCGTTCGACGGAGGCGAAACGCAGGCGCCCGAAGGCGGAGAGGAGCTGGATGGTTCGGGTGACAGTAGCGCGGACGGAGGCAAAGACGGGCTTGCAGGACAAACCGAAACAGAGAACAAAAGTTTTTCGTCCGACAGGGCTCGGGGGTGTGAGGGCAACGGCGGCGCATCGGGCGTTTTCGTGGCGGTTGCGGCAGTCTTCGCGTGGCTTATCGGCAAACTTATAAATGCCCGTATTAACCGTAAGGGGAAGGGGAAATAATTTATTCCGAAAAATATCTCAAAGGTGACTTTGTCACAGACGAAATTTAAAAAAAATTATATACTGCAAGTGTAAACAATTCAAGGAGGCAATAAATATGTCAGTAATCACTATAACAAGCAAGAATTTTGAAGAAGAAGTACTCAGGTCGGAAAAGACGGTATTGCTCGATTTCTGGGCAAGCTGGTGCGGTCCCTGCCGCAGGTTATCGCCCATAGTCGATGAGGTGGCTGACGAGCGCAATGATATCAAAGTCGGCAAGGTAAACGTTGACGAACAGCGCGACCTTGCTGCCCAGTTCAATATAATGGCTATACCCACCCTCGTGGTTATTAAGAACGGTGCGATAGTAAACCAGTCGACAGGACTGATTTCCAAGTCTTCATTGCTGTCGCTTCTTAACTGAATCGCGGCTATTCTTCAGATTAACTAAAGGATAAAACCATGGGTATTTTTTCAATATTCGGCAAATCGTCGACGGACAGGGGAGTGCAGAAGTTCATGGAAACGCGTGTGGCCGTTCTCGTTGACGTGCGCACGCAAGAGGAGTACGCTTCGGGACATATCAAAGGCAGCGTTAACATTCCCCTTAACGCGATTTCTGACATTGAGGAAGACGTGCCTGACAGGCAAACTCCCGTCTTTGTGTACTGCAGAAGCGGTGCAAGAAGCGGGAGAGCGGCTGAACTGTTAAGACAGCTTGGCTATCTTCATGTTGAAAATATAGGCGGAATTATTTCTTATGGCGGAGAGGTGGTCAGATGAACAGAGTTGTAATTGTCGGCGGCGTGGCAGGCGGCGCAACGGCAGCGGCGAGAATACGCAGGTTGGACGAACGGGCGGAGATTACAGTCTACGAAAAGTCAGGCTTCATTTCATACGCAAACTGCGGGCTGCCGTACTATATCGGCGGTGAAATCGTCAATGCTTCAGACCTTACGCTTCAGACGCCTGAAAGCTTTTTCAGCCGTTTCCGCGTGGATGTAAAAGTCCATCACGAGGTAGTTGCCATAGATACCGTCGCAAAGAACGTGACGGTAAAAAATCTGGGCAGCGGCGAAGTGTTTGTCAAGGAGTACGATAAACTCATCCTTTCCACGGGCGCAAAGCCCATACGCCCGCCCTTTTCAGGAATTGACAGCGAGGGCATCTTCACGCTCCGCACCGTGGAAGATACGTTGAATATCAAGAAATTTATTCTTTCAGCGTCACCTGCTCAGGCGGTAGTTGTCGGCGGCGGCTTTATCGGGATAGAGATGGCTGAAAACCTGGCCCGACAGGGCATTTCTGTCACGGTAGTGGAAGGCGGACCGCAGCTCATGGCGCCTTTCGACAGCGATATGGCGGCATTCATTCACGGTGAAATGCGCCGCAACGGAGTGAAAGTCATGCTCAACAGCATGGTGGAGGGCTTCAATAAGTCTGAAGGCAGGCTCAACGTCTGTCTTAAGGGAGGAGTGTGTCTGCCGTGCGACATGGCAATACTTGCAATAGGCGTATCGCCCGACGCGCGCATTGCCCAGGCGGCTGGTATTGCTACGGGCATAAAGGGCAGCATAGTCGTGGACGACCATATGCGCACTTCTGCGCCCGACGTCTATGCGGTCGGCGATGCCGTTCAGATAAAGAACTTCGTAACGGGCAGAGACACGCTGATATCGCTTGCAGGACCTGCCAACAAACAGGGCAGAGTGGCGGCGGATAACGTCTGCGGACTGGACAGCAGCTATACGGGCGGTCAGGGCAGTTCTGTCATAAAGATATTCGATATGACTGCGGCTTGTACGGGCATAAATGAGCGTACCGCCGCGGCCGAAGGTATCGAAGTGCGAAAGGTCATTCTCTCTCCGCTCAACCATGCAGGATATTATCCGGGCGGCAGGACAATGACTATGAAAGTTATCTTCTCCGCGCAGGACTGGCGCGTGTTGGGAGCGCAGATTCTCGGTTATGACGGTGTTGACAAGCGCATAGACGTGCTTGCCACGGCAATCAGGGCGGGAATGACCGCGGACGACCTCGCAGAACTCGACCTTGCCTATGCGCCCCCTTATTCCTCCGCAAAGGACCCTGTAAACATGGCTGGTTTCATTGCGCAGAATCTCCGCGACGGTGTAGTAAGACAGTGGTACTACGAGGGTGCGGACTCTCTTCCCCGCGACGGAAGCGTTACGTTGCTCGACGTGCGCACCCGCGGCGAATATTCTTCGGGACATATAGAAGGTTTCATAAATATTCCCGTGGACGACCTTCGTTCGCAGATATCCTCGCTTGACGTCGGCAAGCGCGTATATGTAATATGTCAGAGCGGCTTGAGGAGCTACATAGCTGCCCGCATACTTGAAGGAAACGGATTCGAGGCGTATAACTTTGCTGGCGGTTACAGGTTTTACGATACGGTTAAAAATGACCGTGTCGGTGCGCAATGCGCATCGCCCTGCGGCAAGGAAAACTGACGAAGCCAAAGCAAAATAAAATACCCTGTATTACAATCTTAATGACTTAAGGGCTGCCAATGGGCAGCCCTTATGCGTTTGATAATAAATTGCTTTATTCAATATTTTTCCGCGGACAGCGCTTCAAGAGCTTGTGCGTCAGTGATTACAATGGTTCCTCGCGAAAGACGTACCATGCCCTCGTCCGCAAAGTACTTAAGCATGCGCGTTACCACTTCACGCGGGCTGCCGAGGTGTCGGCCTATCAACTCGTGCGTGATATGCAGTGTGTCGCTATCCTCAATTTTTGATTCCTCCGTAAGGAATGATGCAAGTCTCTTGTCAAAGCTCTTCCACATGATCTGGTCAATGAGCCACATGACGTCTGAAAAACGGCTTGCCATAACTTCGTTGGTGAAATTTGCAAGCGGCGCTGAAACATTCATTACTTTCCTGTACGTGTCCGGCGGTATAATTACAACCGTTGTGTCCTTTTCGGCGGCAAGCGTTATGTCAAACTGAATGCTGTTCATCATGCAGGAGGCGGAAAAAAGACATATATCCCTCTCGAAAAGTCTGTAAAGCGTGATTTCACGACCGTCAGCGGAACAGGTGTATGCCCTTATCTGTCCCGAGCATACAAGAATAAGCCCCGTGCACTGTGCATTTCCGCCGTGAATTATTTCGCCCTTCCCATAGGTGCGCAAAGTGGCGGAAGAGGAAAGTAATGTGCGCTCGCTTTCGGTAAGCTTATTTAAAACGGGAAGATAATCGGTAAGGTTCATATTTTTATGCTCCTGATTTGTAAATTATTATAACACTTTGGTTAAATATTTTCAATAACAAAATTGACAGAAGCATATAAATGTTGTAAGATATAGACAATGGTCGGTAAAGTGAGGATAAACACCGTTTTGTGTGATAACGTCACAGAAATATTCCAAACAATATGCTATGATGTGTACACAGATAAGATATAAGGAGGGCGAAGGCAATGAAGGAATACGTTTGTACTGTGTGCGGTTATGTGCACAAGGGCGAGCTGACTGCAGACTTTGTCTGTCCTGTATGCGGTGCAGGTGCGGACGCCTTTAAAGAGGTGACGCCGTCGGTACATTCTATGCCGACTGAAACTTCCGCCGCAAAAGGCGGAAGGCATGAAGTCGGCGATATGACCATGTTGTCGGCGTTGGAACTCAGCGCTATTTGTTCTAACCTTGCCCGCGGGTGTGAAAAGCAGTATCTTGCGGAGCAGTCGGAAAAGTTTGCCCGCCTTGCGGAATTCTTCCGTTCCCGTCAGGGCAAGCCCGAAAGCGCGGATGTGTCACAACTCCTTGCAAAAGTACAGTCTGACCTGTCGGAGGGTTATCCTGCGGCGCAGGCAGTCGCGCGTAAAGCGGGCGACAGGGGTGCAATGCGCGCCCTCGTGTGGGGTGAGAAAGTAACGGCGATGCTTAAGTCGCTGCTGGCAAGGTATGAGAGGGAAGGCGAAGCCATGCTGAAAAATACAGGTGTCTTTGTCTGTACGATATGCGGATTCATCTACATCGGGGACAAGCCCCCCGAAATATGTCCTGTCTGCAAAGTGCCTGCATGGAAGTTTGAAAAAGTGCAAGGAGGGGCAAAATAATGTCAGAGAAATTCGCAGTCAGAAACATAAGACTTTGCACTAAGGATTGTCTGTGCCTTTATGTCTGCCCTACAGGCGCGACGGATACGGAAAACAGCATAATTGACGTGACAAAGTGCATAGGTTGCGGTGCCTGCGCAGATTCCTGTCCTTCGGGCGCAATTTCAATGGTACCCTTTGAATATCCTCCCCAGCAACTCAAGTCGCAGGAAGTAGCCGCGGCGCTTGGCGCACTGATGAAGAGCAAGACGGAGGCGGAGAATATAGCCGCCGCATTGCCGGGCGCGCTTGCCGCAGCGGCAGAGAAGTCGTGCAGGCTGATGGCGGAAGACCTGGCAAGAGAGGCGGGGTATATGCTACCCCAAAGCGGCAATACCAAGGCGTTTTTACAGTCTGTTTCAGACTATCCCGACATTCCTGTCGGACTGGTTGAAGGGCTGATTGACGAAATAAAATTCAATGAAAAAACAAAAACGGAGACAATGAAAATGGAAAAATGGAAATGTACAGTATGCGGTTATATACACGAAGGACCTATGACGGACGACTTCAAGTGTCCCGTCTGCAAACAGCCTGCAAGCAAATTCGAAAGGATTGAACCTCCCGCAAACCCCTATGCGGGGACAAAGACGGAACAGAACCTTCGCGAAGCCTTCGCCGGCGAGTCTCAGGCAAGAAATAAATACACTTATTTCGCCTCCGTCGCAAAGAAGGCAGGATACGAGCAGATAGCCGCACTCTTCCTCAAGACGGCAGAAAACGAAAAGGAGCACGCAAAGCTGTGGTTCAAGGCTCTCGGCGGACTGAGCGATACCGCCCATAATCTGCTTGAGGCTGCGCAGGGCGAAAACTACGAGTGGACTGATATGTACGACAGAATGGCGCGCGAAGCCGACGAGGAGGGCTTCCATGAACTTGCGGAACAGTTCCGCGGCGTTGCTGCGATAGAAAAGATGCATGAAGAGAGATATCGTGCGCTTCTGCACAACGTGGAGAGCAAGGAAGTGTTTGAAAAGAGCGGCGTAACCGTCTGGGAGTGCCGCAACTGCGGACACATTGTCATCGGTACATCTGCACCCGAAATATGCCCGGTCTGCAAACATCCTCAGGCATACTTCGAAGTAAGACAGGAAAATTATTAATAGATAAAGGCGCAGGCGCGGGCAATGCCCGCGCCTAAATGCGAAGGAGGTAATTTAATGAGGTGCATTAGGTGTGGCGGCAATCTTGAAAAAAACAGCAACGGCAAGTATGCGTGCATTTACTGCGGTTGGGAGTACTCGGGGGAGGAAGAGCGGCCTGTCCGTTCGGTCGGAGGTATGACAAGTTCGTCCGCAAGCGAGGGGGCTGATATTTTTGAAGTTAACAAGTGCGGTACGCTGGACATAAGTTGCAGGGGCAGAACAGCGGCGTGGTCTGGCTCCGGATACATAATTTCCTTGGACGGATACGCCGTGACAAATGCGCACGTCGCGGCTGAAAAGGACGGCTCTGCCTGCAAGGATATAAGGGTGCGGGTGAACGGTCAGACTGTGCCCGCAACCGTAATTGCGTTGGCAGACAACCTTGCCGGTTCGGGCAAAGGACCCGACCTCGCGCTTATCAAACTTGCTTCGGTGCCGATAGGCGCAAGAAAGCTTGAATTTGCCGACTTTAATACGGTAAAGACAGGACAAAGGGTGTATGTCATTGGCAATTCCCTTGGCGACGGTATGTGTATGACGGGCGGTATTGTCAGCGACAGACGCCGAATGATAAACGGAAAACCGTTGCTGATGACTGACTGTGCCATAAACGGCGGCAACTCGGGCGGTCCCATTTTCAATGACAGGGGCAAGGTGATAGGGACAATCTGCTCCTCTCGCGTGCATAACGATGGCAGCGCGACGGAGGGCATGAACTATGCCGTGCCCGCAGATGTCGTACTGTCTTTCATCTCTTCTGTGTCGCCGAGACTTGCCCGTCAGCTCGGCGTATAAATTCAAGTTATTTAAATTACGCCTCTCGGGAAAAACAGGGTCCGCATTTGACTTGCGGATCCCTTTTTTTATCTGAATAGTTTCACTTTTTTTTGCGGGAAAGCACGTAAATGCATTTCTTTGCGCCTTCATCGGTGCAGTATAAGTAAAAAAAATACAGTTTGAGTAACACTATTGACAATTATTGTTTTTATATTACAATTAAAAATGTAGCAGAATGAAAATGAGGTAAACGATTATGAAAGCAAGTAGCAGAAATAAATTGATGAATTGCTCTATCACTGCTTTATGCTGTGCCGTGTTTTCGGCGTGTGCGCTTTTTGTCGGTTGTGCGCCTGAAGAGCAGGGCGGCGATAACGGCGGAACGGGCGGAAGTCAGAACGGGAATGTGTCTGTAGAAGGCATTCCCGACAGATACACACTTCCGCAGGACAAAATAGTCGTCTTTTCAGACGATAACTATGCTCAGGGCGGTTTTGATTGGGCGCACGGCTATTCAAACAGCGGTGGCGATTCCGTGTTCAACTGCACATGGAGCAGGGATAACGCAACCGTTCAAGACGGAGTGATGAGTATGTCTGTCACCAAGAAGGGAGACACCTACTACGGCGGCGAATACCGTTCCTCTGCGTTTTATTCGTACGGGTACTATTCTGTGTGTATGCAGGCGGCAAAGTGTTCGGGCGTCGTGTCATCCTTCTTCACATATACGGGGCCTTCGGACAATAATCCGTGGGACGAGATAGACATCGAGTTTCTCGGCAACGATACCACTAAAGTTCAGTTCAATTACTATACGAGCGGCAAGGGCGGACACGAGTTTTTGTATAATCTTGGGTTCGACGCCTCGCAGAGCTTTCACGAATACGGCTTCGACTGGCAGCCCGATTCCATAACGTGGTATGTGGACGGCAAGGCAGTGTACAGGGCTACGGCGGAAATACCCGTTACCGCGACAAAGATAATGATGAATGTGTGGAACACCAAGGGACATGACGAGTGGGCGGGCGCCCTGGACGAAAGTTCCCTTCCAGCAACAGGAAAGTATAAGTGGATAGCCTTCAGGGGAAATGCTTAAGTGCTGTCAGAATTTAAAAAGTAAAAAATTTATATAAGTAAATAATATAAAGGGGAGGAAAAAATGAGAAAAAGATTAGTCGCTTGGTTAGCATTAGCTTCTGCAACGGCCGTCGCAGGCTCTTTGTTTGCTGCGTCTTGCGGTAAGAAGCTGAATGACGAACCTTTACAGGGGGCAATCGTTGCCGATTGGTTTGAGGGGTCTGCAAGCACCTTCTTTGCAACCGACGGTTACGGCAACGGTTCGGTCTTCAATACGTGGTGGAACAAGGACAATGTCGTCTATAAGGACGGCACGATGCAGCTTACCATGTCAGATATGCCGGAAGACCTGCAGCTTACCCTTGAAGATTACACGCAGGAAGAGCTTGACGCCCTTGCGGCAGAGGGCAAAGACCCCACGCAGTATAAGTACTACGCGGGCGAACTCCGTTCCTACTACAATTATGGGTACGGTGACTATGAAGTGTCAATGAAGCCTGCAAAGAAGAGCGGTACGGCAAGTACGTTCTTCCTTTATACCGGACCCGGCGACAGGGCGCCTGGTGCATCGGAGGACAATCCCTGGGACGAGATAGATATCGAGTTCCTCGGCTCGGACACTACCAAAGTACAGTTCAACTACTATGTTGACGGCGTCGGCGGACACGAGTATATGTATGACCTTGGTTTTGATGCCTCCGAAGATTTCCATGAGTATGGCTTCCGTTGGACGGCTGAATACATCGTTTGGTTCGTAGATGACAAGCCTGTATATAAAGTGGAGGCATCCGAGGAAAATCCTCTGCCTTCGTCTCCCAGCAAGATACTTATGAACTATTGGAGCGGTACGCAGAAGGCGGAAGGCTGGATGGGGCAGTATTCCGACCCTCAGGCAAGCGAAGGTCCTCAGTACAGGTGGGTAAGGGCGTCTGCCGACCCTTCGTATGGCGAAATTCCAGGTAGTAAACCCGTTCTTCCCATAGGCGAAAAGGTCGACCTTGCATTCAGTACGGATACTGGTTCAGGCTACACGATTGACCCCGAAAATGTAGCAACAGACTCCGTAAATGTAACGTATGATACTCTCGGCTGGCCCTACTGTGTCATTCGTTCGGATATCTCCGCGATCGCGGCAGAAAACGATACGTTCAGCGTCAAGATAAAGAACAACGACACCGACGACCTTACAATACGCTTTGACATTCAGGGCAGTAAGGTTGTTACTTCTGGTGAGGCTTCCACCGATTGTTGCAATGTCTCTGCAACGGTTGACGGCGGTTCAGGGCTTTCCACCGACCTTGCATGGGGCGGCACAAAACTTACCGTGGGCGCAGGCGAAGAAGTTACTCTTGTAATAACTTATGAACCCAACGGTGCGCACGGAACTCCCAAGAACCTGCTTGTATATATGGATTCGCTCAGCGATCCTGTCGATGCAACAGCGTCCGGCAACGTCACCTTAAGCGATTTCATGTTCGGCGACAACCCTGCCATAGATAACGGAACGCCCGGCGGAAACGAGGGCGGCGAAGGCACGACTCCTCCCGCAGGCGAAGGCGGCGAAGAAGCAAGTGGTGTAGATATAGCTTTCAGTACTGCTAATGAATATACCATCAACCCCGATAATACACCTTCCAAAAGTGTACAGGTTACTTATACAGATATTGGCGGCAGTTCATATCACAATATAAGCTCAAGTATTGCAACGTATACAGCGAATAACAATCGTTTGACTTTTACCATTACAAACAACGGCAGCGCAGATGTAAGATTGCGTGCAGATATGCTTGTAAGCGGTACCATAAAGAATGTCAACATCAAAATGACGGAGCAAACATCAAGCAGTTATACGTTTAACGCTGACAGCTCGTATATCGTGGTAGTAACAGGTGATACTGTTACCGTAGAGATAGAATATGCTGAAGCTCCCGATACACTGACAATTTTCGTGGATTCTACATATGGTGACAGCATTACTTACAGCGGCGATATAACTATGTCTGCATTTGAGTTTTCTTATGTAGCACCTTCTACTTCTGACGGAAGCACAGCTGCTGCCGAGTGAGGAGAGTTAGGTATATTTAACAGAATAATTTGCGGCGGCGCAATCCGCCGCCGCACAGATAAGGAGTTAAAGATTAAATGAAAAAGAAAAGCAAACTGGCCATAATCATAAGTTCGGTTGGTATAGCCGTGATTCTGGTTCTGACATTTTTCCTGAATTTCCTCGCCCTCGGCAAGTTCGACAACATTCTCGAACAGGCTCTCAAAAAGGGTGAAGACAGCCTTAAGGGTGAAACCTACGGCGCTGATACAAAATATTATAAGAGTTCGTTCAATAGCGCGGAAGAGCTTTATAAATATGAAGAGGACCTCGTTGCAGAGATGGCAATGGAAGGTGCAACCCTGCTCAAGAACGACAACCTTCTTCCCCTTCCCAAGGAGACCACGCTCAGTCTGTTCAGCCATTCTTCGGTAGACCTCGTAAGCGGCGGTTCTGGTTCGGGTTCTGGCAGCTTTGAACTCACCAAAGACCTCAAGACGGGGCTTGAAGATGCTGGGCTTAAAGTCAACCAGAAACTCTGGGATTTCTACAAGACGGGTGAAGGTTCGTCGTATAAGAGAGGGGCAGGTTCCATAAATTACGGCGCAAGCCTTGACTGGAGCATTAACGAATGTCCGTTAAATAAAATTACGGCAAATTCGGAGCTTGTCTCCAGTTTCGAAGGCACTACGGCAATGTTCGTTCTCTCCCGCACGGGCGGCGAAGGTGCAGACCTTGCAAGGGATATGGCTGCTTATGGCGGCGAAGCGGGCAAGCATTATCTTGAACCCGACTCAACCGAGCTTGAGATAATCGGCTACCTCAACAACAATTTTGACAATATAATAATACTCGTCAACTCAAACAACGTCATGGAGCTGGGCTGGATTGAAAATTACGAAAATATCAAGGCGGTAATAAATTTCCCCGGCGCAGGCAGGACGGGTACGGACGGACTCGGCTATATGCTCACCGGACTTGACAAGGACGGCAATGAAATTTCGGCTTCCGGTCATCTTGTAGACACCGTAGCATACGACAGCTTCTCGTCTCCCGCAATGCAGAATATGGGCGATTATGCCTATGTCAACCCCGACGGCACCCTTTCAAATTATTACTATGTAAACTATGCGGAAGGTATTTACGTAGGATATAAGTACTACGAGACGAGATATGAAGATGCTCTGCTCGGACAGGGAAATGCAGGCACTTACGATTACAGCGCTACCGTGCAGTATCCCTTCGGTTACGGACTTTCCTATACCACGTTCGAGTGGTCCGATTTCTCCATCTCCGACCCTGACGAGAACGGCGATATGACCGTATCCTTGAAGGTCACGAATACGGGCGACCGTCGAGGCAAGGAAGTCGTTCAGATTTATGCGCAGTCGGAATATACTGTGTATGACCAGACTATGGGCATAGAAAAGCCCTCCGTCACGCTTGTAGGTTTCTATAAGACGGACTATATAGAGGATAAAGATTCGACGAATAACTTTGAAAATGTAAGCTTTAAGATTAACCTCAAGGACCTCACGTCCTATGACGTCAAGGGTTACGGCACTTATATTCTCGAAGAGGGCGATTACTATATCACTGCGGCAACGGATGCGCACAACGCTTTGAACAACATTCTTGCGGAGAAGGAGCCCGATGCAGTCCTCGAGGCTGCGGGAGGTGCGCAGGCTGCGGCAGCAGGCAATGCAGGTTTCGTAAAGAAGTACACGGTAAATACAACCGATTCAACTACCTATTCCGTAGGCGAGAATAATACAAAGATAGAAAACAGATTCAGCGATTATTCTACAATCAACAGCGCGAAATATCTTTCCCGCAATGATTGGAGCGTGATGGACAACAACGGACTGCGTTACGGCACAGCTTCCGAAACGGCAAGCGGCGCGGAAATCGGCGGCAAACAGTGGCAGCACAGCCTCTCCGCCGATGTAAAGGCGCGTCTCGATTCAACCTCTTCGCTCAACCCCC
>CALVXA010000001.1 GCA_944368635.1 uncultured Clostridia bacterium | reverse complement strand
TTGATTTACGGTCGCTAGCCGCTTTTATCTTACTTAGCGGAGTTTTTTATGTCAATTGCCTAAATCTAAAGTTCTTTCCACTGGCATAGCCAGTGGTTGTCTCAAATAAAGCCTGCCATAAATTTGGCAGGCTTTATTTGTGGTTAAAATCTGAAGGGGCGCACGCATGAATGCGCGCGCCCCTTACGTGAGAGAGCGGTATGTTCTTTATCAGTTTACGCTGTAAAGCATATCGTAATATGTGGGATAAGGCCAGTAGTCGGAAGAGGTCAGCGTCTCCATCTTGTCTACTTTCGACCTCATCTCCTCCATTAAAGGAATGACCTTGTGCGCCATTGCCTGCGAAGCCCCGCTTACATCAGACATATCGATGCCCGCAAGCAGTCCTTCGAGCTTTGTAACGAGCGCGGAAACTTCGTCGTTGAGGGTGGAAAGCTGCATGATGACTTCTTTCTCGCCCGTGCAGGGAATTTCCTCGCATACGGCTTTCTTTGCTGCAACATTGGCGCAGAGATCTGCCACATAGTCGGAAACGGCGGGGATTATGTCCCTCTTGACCATCTCCAGCATTGTAAGCGCCTCTATGTTTATTGTCTTGGTGTAGTTTTCAAGCTGTATGTCGGCGCGGGCGACAGCCTCTTCCTTGGTATATACGCCCTGGCGCACGAACACGTCTATATTCTTCTCCTCGAAGCATACGGGAACGGCGTCTGCCGTGTTCTTGTTGTTGAGCAGTCCCCTTCTCATTGCTTCGGGCTCCCATTCGGGGCCATAGCCGTCCTCGTTGAAGATTATGCGGCGATGCGCCTTGAGTTCCCTCTTGATTATCGCATCTGCAGCCTTCCCGATGTCGGCCTTGCCCTCCAGCTCGTCGGCGAACTGTTCAAATGCGTCCGCAACTATCGTATTGAGCACGATGTTTGCATCGGCAACGTTTGCCTGCGAACCGAGCATTCTGAACTCGAACTTGTTACCCGTGAACGCAAAGGGCGAAGTTCTGTTTCTGTCCGTCGCATCCTTGGGGAAGATGGGCGATTCGGGAACGCCTATCGAACCCTTTTCAGCCTTTACGGGGACGTAATTCTTGTCGTTTATTATGCTGTCTACCAGTGCGCCGAGCTGGTCGCCGAGGTAGATGGAGATGATTGCGGGGGGAGCTTCGTTTGCGCCAAGTCTGTGGTCGTTGCCGGCAGAGGCAACGGACGCCCTGAGTATGCCCTGATAGTCGTCAACCGACTTGATGACTGCTGCCAGCGTGAGCTTGAAGAGCGTGTTGCTCTCCGGTTCGTCGCCGGGATTGAGCAGATTGAAACCGCTGTCGGTGGAAAGCGACCAGTTGTTGTGCTTGCCGGAGCCGTTTATGCCGCGGAAGGGCTTTTCGTGCAGAAGGCAGGCAAGGTGATGCTTGTGCGCAACCTTCTTCATTATCTCCATAGTGAGCATATTGTGGTCTACAGCCACGTTTGTGGTGCCGAATACGGGCGCCATTTCGTGCTGTGCGGGGGCAACCTCGTTGTGCTTGGTCTTGGAGAGTATGCCGAAAGACCACAGCTCCTTGTCGAGGTCGTGCATATATTCAACTATTCTGGGCTTGAGCATTCCGAAATAGTGGTCCTCAAGCTCCTGTCCTCTGGTGACGGGCGCGCCGAACAGCGTCCTGCCGCACAGCTTGAGGTCCTTCCTCTTTTCGTACACGTCCTCGTCGATGAGGAAGTATTCCTGTTCGGGGCCTACCGTAGTGGAAACCTTCTTGCAGGTCTTTCCGAACAGAGACAGTACCCTCTTTGCCTGCTTGTCGATTGCCGTCATGGAGCGAAGCAGGGGCGACTTCTTGTCAAGCGTTTCGCCCGTGTAGGAGACGAATATAGTGGGTATGTAAAGCGTGCCTTCCTTTACAAATGCGGGGGAAGTGGGGTCCCATGCCGTATAGCCCCTTGCCATGTATGTCGCGCGGGAACCGCCCGAGGGGAAGGAAGACGCGTCGGGTTCGCCGACTATCAGGCTCTTGCCCGTAAGGCGCATTATGACCTTGTCGCCCTCCGGCTCTATAAAGCTGTCGTGCTTTTCAGCCGTAAGACCCGTAAGGGGCTGGAACCAGTGCGTATAGTGCGTTGCGCCCTTGCTTACCGCCCACTTCTTCATTGCAGAAGCGACGGTACCTGCTATGGACACGTCGAGGGGCTTGCCGGATTCGATTGTCGCCCTTAAAAGCTTATATACTTCGCTGGGCAGAGTTTCCTTTTGCACCTGATCGTTGAATACGTTTTCACCGAACATCTGAGGAAGATTCATCTTGTTTACTCCTGTTCCGTTATACTATAATTTTCTCTGAAGCCGCACTCTGGCAGCGCACCCGAGATTTACAAGTGAAATTATAGTGACATTGCGGCTGATTGTCAACTTTTAACGGGCTTTTATGCATTTCGAAAGTTGAATACAAAATATAAGCACATCTTATAACTAAAGCCTTGTCCGATTTGTACTTATGAACGACTGACAAATACCAATTCGCGCGATGGACGGCAACATTTTTGCAGTCCGTCGCGCGATATTATTCCGTCCGACTTTCGGTCAGTCGTCGCCGTCAGGGGAAAAACCTGCAAACGCGTCGGGCGGGAAGTCGCCCTCCCCGTCTGGTCCCAAGCCTTCCATAAGTTCCTCCCCGTCCTCGAAGCGCGCGGGCTTTATGAGGTGAGTGCCCTTCAGGTCGTTGTGCATTTCCGTCGGGTCTTCCGCCACTATTCCGCGCTGAACGGAGGCATAGCCGTGTTTTTTGCGTATTTCGTCTATGCAGCGTTCCACCCTTTCGCGCTTGGCATAGTTGCCGGCCGCCTCGTCAAAGGTGAGCTGCGAAGCGCCGCCGTCAAAGCCAGACACGGTTATGCCCAGCGCGCGTATTTTGAAAGGCGGAGCGAACTTGCCCTTGAAAAGCGATATCGCGTGCGCGGCGATTTCCCCGCACAGCGCGGTGTGCCTTACCTTTTTCTGCACGGTGAAGCTGTTCAGACTGCCGTCGCGCACCCACAGGTGAACGGTATCGGCAAGCCCCTCGCCCGAAGCGCGCAGACGCGCCGCCACGCTTTCGGCAATAACGTACAGCGCCCGCTCCACCTCGCCCACTGTGGTCAGATCCTTGGGCATGGTCATGGAATTGCCTATGGACTTAAGCTCTCTCCCCTCGCCGACGGTCGCCACGGCGGAATCGTCCTCTCCGCGGGCATAGGTGAGCAGAGTGCGCCCGAACTTTCCGAATTGTGCGACAATGCGCTTGTCGTCAGCGGCTGCCAGACGCCCTATCGTGGTATAGCCCATCCTCTTAAGCTTTGCGCCCGTAGCACCGCCTACCATAAGAAGGTCTGTGACGGGCAGGCCGTATACGACGTCCCTGTACCTTGCCAGCGAGATTACGGAAGTTCCGTCGGGTTTTTTCAGGTCGGAACCCAGCTTTGCGAATACCTTGTTGAAGGAAACCCCGCAGGAGACAGTGATTCCCAGCTCGTCCTTCACGGCGTTGCGCACTTCGTCGCCGATATGGCGGAGGAACTCATCCGAATAGTGTCTCCCGTCCCCTTCGCCCGTATACATCTGTCCGTCGAACGGCGAAAAAATCTTTATGGAATCGCTGACGTCCAGCCAACATTCGTCAATGCCATAACTCTCTATTCTGTCGGTATAGCGCGCGTAAATGCCCCTGGCAAGGCGGGAATACCGCATATACTCGTCGAAATGCGGTTTGACTATCACGAGATCCGGGCACTTTTTCTGCGCCTGCCACACGGCTTCGCCCGTCTTTACTCCGCACTTTTTCGCCTCCTCGCTCTTTGCAAGCACTATGCCCCTGCGCTCCTCCCTGTTGCCGCATACGGCTACGGGTACGCCCTTGAGTTCGGGGTGCAGCTTTCTCTCCACGGAGGCGTAAAAATTATTCAGGTCGGAATGTATTATGATTCTTTCCATATCACGATTATACCACAATATGCACGCATACACAAGTGCGCACATAATATTATGAACAAATATTTGCCTTTTTATCTGACGTCTTTGTCTTTCCTGCCGCGCGTTTGCCTTTGGCTTGGTGCAGATGACGCCTTATCCGCTCCTGCCGCGCGTTTTACTTCTTTACCGTCCGACAGACTGCAACTTCATTGCTGAACGGAGCGCTGACAGTATGCCCGATATAAAAACTGTGTTTACGGAAACGCCCCGCATTTTCTTGGAAAACACATAAAAAATGCCGCGCAACAGATTTTACCGTCAATGCGGCGGTCTTAATTTAAAAGCGGCGCGCGTCCGCTCTTACGGACGCGCGCCGCGATAATGCGCCTTCATTAAAGCGCGAAGCAAGTCATGCAATGTCAGCTTTTTCAGGTAAGCCGCGCGACGAGGTCGTCCAGCACGGAGAAATACTCTTTGAACGTCTTGGCGCACACCTCGGCGTCCTCAATTACCACGCCGCCGCACCTTAAGCCCGTGAGCGCGAAACTCATTGCCACCCTGTGGTCGCCGAACGTCTTCACCCTGCCGCCGTGAGGGGTTG
Organism: uncultured Clostridia bacterium; assembly: GCA_944368635.1. Lineage (GTDB taxonomy): Bacteria > Bacillota > Clostridia > Christensenellales > Borkfalkiaceae > Coproplasma. The sequence goes on along the minus strand of CALVXA010000001.1, from coordinate 55,198 downwards.
CGGGATAGATTTTAACGCCGTCCTCCCTCTCCTCGCAGGGGACGCCGAGCAAAGCGAGATTTGTACTTATCGCCCTTATTCTGTCGCACTCCTGCCCGCGTATATGCTTTACGCCGACTATTTCGGTAGGTGAGGAAAAGAAGGGCGCAATGGCCGCCAGCGTGAGCGTCTGGTCGGAAAATTGCGACAAATCTGCCACGCCGCCATCGAAATTTTCAAGCAGTTTTATGAACTTGTAGTCGCCCTGCATGGTGCGCCCCGACACGCCGTTGACGCTGATTTTTGTGCCGAGCAGTCTGTTCATGGCATAGAAGTAGCAGGCGGCGGAAATGTCCGGCTCTATGTCGTACGACCTTGCCGCATACCGCCCTTCAGCAATGTATCCGCCCTCTCCGCGTCTGACATTTACGCCGAAGTCGGTCATCATCGCAAGCGTCATGTTGACGTAGTCCATGCCGTGACTGCCGACTGTCTTAATCTTCACGGGGATGCGGGCGCAAGCCGCAGCCATCAACAGAGCGGACAAAAACTGACTGCTTCGCGTTATGTCCACCGTCACGCTGGGCGCGGGGGAAGAAGTGCCGCGCACCCTGAAAGGGAAACAGTACTCCTCGCCCATAAAGCTGAACTGTGCGCCGAGCGCCGTCAACGCTTCAATGAGCGGGCGCTGGGGGCGGCGCATCATCTGTTCGGAGGACGTAAGCAAAAACTCCCCGTCGCTCAAGGCGCAGAGCGCCGTTATAAAGCGCGCCGCCGTACCCGCGCTGCCGACATACACTTCCGCCCTGTCTGCGGGCAGAACGCCGCCGCAGCCTTCGACGGTTACGCTGTCGCCTTGCACACGGGCTTTGATGCCGAGCGACCCGACCGCACGGAGAAAGGTTGCGCAGTCGTCGGACATCTGCGCGCCGTGAAGCACAGAACTGCCGTCCGCCAGCGCGGCAAGAAGCAGGGCGCGCGCCGTAATGCTCTTGGAACCGGGCACGCTCACGCTCTGCACGGGGTGTTTTATGCGCTGATAAATGTCACTGACGGCGTAGTCCACTTTAAACCTTTCTCCTCCTCAGAATATCCCCCGCAGAGAGCTTTACGGGGCAAGCAATCGTGTACTTTTCCTGCACGAGCTTACAGTCGTCCACGGGTGTTCCGTCGCTCGTAATGGCGTCGGTTACCGTAAAACTCCGTCCGAAATTGTCGGAAGGGGTCAAAACTTCCAGCACGTCGCCCTTCCTGAACCTGCCGCGCATTTCCACAACCGCCCTTCCGTCCTGCCAGGAAAGCACGTTTGCGATATAGTCGCAGTCGCCCTTTGTCTGGCTGTTTTCATAGTTGACGGTGGCGTGATTTTCGCCCAACGCATACGCCGTGGTGTAGTCCCTGTGGGCGGCGGTGAGCAGTTCGCGCTCCACCATATCCGAATACCCTCCGTCCATGCACCGCCTGTATGCGTTTATCACCGTGGCAAGGTAGTATTCGCTCTTCATTCTTCCCTCAATCTTGAAGGAATTGACGCCCGCCGCGGCAAGCTCCCCGAGGTGCGCGCTCATATTCAGGTCCTTGCTGTTGAAGATATATGTGCCCCTGTCGTCCTCCTCGAGGTCGAGGTCGCCGCTCTCTGCGCCGACGTCCGCCTTGCGTACGGAGTACTTCCACCTGCACGCCTGCACACATTCGCCGCGGTTGGACGGTCTGCCCGCAAGGTAGTCGGAGAGCAGACACCTGCCAGAGTAGGAAATGCACATTGCGCCGTGCACGAACGCCTCCAGCTCTATATCGGGCACAAAGTCGTGAATTTCGGCAATTTCCGCTATGGAAAGCTCCCTTGCCAGAATTGCCCTCGTCGCGCCCTGCTCCTTCCAGAACTTTACGGCGTACTTGTTTGTAAGGTTTGCCTGCGTGGAGATATGTATCTTTAGCGCGGGCGCCGCCTTTGCCGCGGCATAGAACACGCCGCTGTCCGAGATTATCGCCGCATCCGCGCCTGCCGCCTGAAGAAAGGCAAAGTAGTCCTCCAGCTGCGCCATGTCGGCATTGCGACCGTAGATGTTGGCGGTGACGTACACCTTTTTGCCCAGAGAGTGAGCCAACTTTACTGCGTTTTTAAGCTCCTCCTCGTCAAAGTTATCCGCAAAGGAGCGCAGTGAAAAGAGCTTGCCGCCTATAAACGCCGCATCCGCGCCGAAATAGAAAGCCGTCTTCAGTTTATTCAGATTGCCCGCAGGGGCGAGAAGTTCTACATTTTTTACCATAATATACCGTATTATACCGTTATTGTCTGTCCGCTTGCCGCTTTTTGGCAGAACGGGCGCGAAAGGGCGCGGAATTTAAAGTTTTACGGAGAGAGCCACGCCGTCCCCCACGTCGACGACAGTCGTAAGAAGTTCGCCGTCGGCGTTAACGGCGTCAATGTATTCGCGGACGTGCTGCACCAACATTCTGCGCTTGGCGGGCACGGGATTTTCGCCGTTTACCCAACCGTACAAAAGCACGTCGTCCGCAAACAGCACGCCGCCCTTTGAAAGCAGCTCTTTGAGGCGGGGCAGATACTTCACATACTGCACCTTGGGACCGTCCAGAAAGATGAAGTCGAACTGTCCGTCAAGGTTTCCTATGCACTCGGCTGCGTCGCCCGTTATCAGCCTTACCCTGTCCCCGACCTGCGCGGCGTCGAAATTTTTCGCCGCCTCCTGCGCAAAACCGATATTTTTTTCGATTGTGACGAGCGTCGCGGAAGGGCATTGCAAAAGCATACATATGCCCGAAACGCCTATCGCGGTACCGATTTCAAGTATTCGTCGGGGCATATGCATGGCAGTGCAGATGCGTAAAAATGCAAGCGTCTCCGCCGACGACACAGGTATTCCCCGCATGAATGCACCCTCGCGCATATCTTTTATGAGCGGGGGAAAGTCCGCCCTGTTCACGCAGAGGGTGCGGCTTTTGCGTTCGGGCACAGAGGTGTCGTTATGCGCATATTCAAAGTTCTTTTCTTCCTGCACTTGCTCTTCCTCCCCGCATTGAGCACTGTTTTATGCACCGCCGCTGATATGTGCTGCATTTGACATTATCGGGCGCTGATGTGCGCCTTAAGACATACGCATTGAGGCGCACGTGCGCCGCGGTGCAACTGTATGCGCAATTTTTGACGACGGGCGTAAAATATGCTCTTCTCCCTGCGTATCGGTCACACCGCGTTTGCCCTCTGCAGCCGACAAAGGGGTTTTACTGTGAATGACTTTCCGCCGACGGAGCATAATCCCGCCTCCGACCAATCACCGCGCTTTCTGCCGCGGCTTTGCGTATGCTGTAATTTTAAAGTTCCACCACTACGGGCACAACCATGGGCGACTGTTTTGTCTTTTTGAGGAGGTAATTGCGGAGCGCCTTTTTTATTGCCCGCTTAAGCTCGTCCACGGAGCCGGAAGAAAGGTCGCACGCCGAAATCGCCCTGTCGATGACTTCGCGCATTTCCCTGTTGTAGTCCCTGTGGAAGTCGAACACAAACCCGCGGGAATTTATTGCGGGTTCGCCGACCACCTCTCCGCCGGAAACGGCAACCGACACTATGAACAGTCCCTCTTCTGCAAGCTGGCGCCTGTCCTGAAGCACCTGCGACGCCTTCTCGTCCTCTATGCCCTCGCCGTCGATGAGCAGCGAGCCTGCGGGTACATCGTCCAGCCTGCGCAGCGTTCTGGAAGTGACCTCCACGCAGTTGCCGATGTCGGGGACGAAGATATTGCTTTCCTTCATGCCCAGACTCTGCGCCAGCAGTGAATGCTTTTTCAGATGTCTGTATTCGCCGTGAACGGGAATAAAGAATTTCGGCTTGAGCAGGGTGTGCATTATCTTGTGTTCCTCGCGGCAGGCGTGGCCCGAAACGTGAATATTCTGAATACTTTCGTACACTACGTCCGCGCCGAGGTGATACAGCTTGTTTATTACGCCGTAAATGCCCCTTTCGTTGCCGGGAATGGGCGACGCGGAGATGATTATGGTGTCGTTGGAGCCGACGGAGAGCATGGGGTTTTCCTGGTTTGCCATCCGCGTGAGCGCGCTCATGGGTTCGCCCTGACTGCCCGTGCATACCACAACCAACTGGTCGTCCCTGTAATTTTTAATCTTTGTTATGTCGACGAGCACTCCCTCGGGAATCTCTATTTCGCCTATCTTCTCCGCCGCTTCCACGACGTTTAACATACTCCTGCCGTTGAGCGCCACCCTGCGCCTGAATTTGACGGCAAGGTCGATTATCTGCTGAAGTCTGTGCACGTTGGAGGCGAAAGTGGCGATTATTATGCGCCTTGTCGCATTTTCCGCAAACAGCCTGTCAAGCGTGGTGCCGACGGTAGTCTCGCTCATGGTATAGCCGGGCCTTTCGATGTTCGTACTCTCGCCGAGGTACAGCAATACGCCCTTTCCGCCTATATCCGCGATTGTCTTTAAGTCTATGGGACTGCCAGCAACGGGGGTCAGATCTATCTTGAAGTCGCCGCTGTGGAAAATTACGCCCTGGGGAGTGCGTATCGCAAGTGCGACCGCGCCCGCGATGGAGTGGTTGACGTTTATGAAGTCCACCTTAAAACAGCCGAGCTGTACGCTGTCGCCAGGTTCGACTATCCTCTGTTCGACGTTGTTCAGCCTGTGCTCGCGCAGTTTGTTGTCGACAAGCGCAAGGGTGAGCTTTGTGCCTATTACGGGCACGGAAATTTCCTTGAGGAGATAGGGCACGCCGCCTATGTGGTCCTCGTGACCGTGAGTAAGCAAAAGCCCCCTGACCTTTTTCCTGTTCTCCGTAAGATAGCTTATGTCGGGTACGACAAGGTCAATGCCCGGCGTCTCCTCCGTGGGGAAGATTATGCCCGCATCGATGACGATAATGTCGTTTCCGCACTCTATCGCCGTCATGTTCTTGCCTATTTCGCCCACGCCGCCCAGAAAGATTATCTTTACGGCGTTCTTTACGGGCTTTATTTTGCCCGCCTTTGCAATTTCGCGCGCTTCATGCTTTTCCTGCGCGGAAGAGCCGCGCCTTCTGCCCTTTTGTCCGGGCGCCTTTTCCTCACGCGCGCTCTGCTTTTCTGCGTTTACGCGCCTGCGTGACTCCTTGCTTCCCTTGGACGGTTCGCGGCGGGATGCTTCAGCTTCCGCGATTTCTGCCCTGACGGGCGCCCTTCTGGGGTTGGCTGCCGCCTTTGCAGCCCTTCTTCTCTTTTTGTCCTGCACTTCGGGTGCAGAATTTGCCTGATTGTTCTCTGTCATTTCAAAACCTTTCGAATTATTTTACACCTTTTAAGCCGCCGAGTGCGGCACTTGCTGCCCGCGCAAATGTTTGCTGCGGGCGTTTTACAAGCAAAAGGGGGCTACGTGCGTTGACCCCCTTTTTCCCTTTTCTGCCTTTGTTATTTCTTGCTTACGTCCTTCACGAGCCCGTCTTCTATCAGTTCTTCAATGGTCTCGTAAGGGTACATGGCGGCATAGTCGCGTTCTGCAATCTCGCGCTTTATGCCCCCGCGCCTTGCAAGCATTTCGTCGATAAGTCTTATTGCCTTTTTTACGCCCAGCGGACTTTTGATCTTGACCATCATGGGCGTGCCGTGCATGGACTTGTTGTCCGACACGTCCACCTGATGATATACCGAAGTGGCAAATTCGTTGGGGTCGAGCGCAAGATACAGGCAGAGCGTCTTGCCCCTTATCTTGAAGCGGGCGATCGTTTCCCTGCCCTTGTTGAACCTCTCCGCGCCCCAGGCTATGTTGGAATTTACCTTCTTGTACGAGAGCAAAGCCGTCTTTACCCTGCCGTAGTAGTCCTTCTGTTCGTCCGTGCCCTGAATTATCCTGGCGATGAATGAACGGTTGTACTTCATCATGTTGGCGAAATCCACGCCGACGGAATCCTCTTCAATGCCGTCGGGCATAATCTCGTCGTCGACGGGTTTTTCGTCGATATCGTCGACTATCTCGTCCATGACTTCATCCGTAGCCGTCTGTTCCGCAGTACCGCCTTCGCCCTCCACAAGGTCGCTGACCGTGACAAGATGTTCGTCCGTCTCCTCTTCGGAAACTGCTTCCGCAGCGGCAAGCTCGCTGCTTACAAGCATGGCCGTACCGCCCGCAAGCAACGCCTTTAACTGTGCAATCTCCTTTTCGATGCGGTCAAGTCTGCCGTTGCAGTCTTCGCGCAGCTTGCCGCTTTCCTCGCCCGCGCCGTCGAAACGCGCGTTGTACTCTTCGCGGATTTCACCGCTCGCGCTTTCAAGCTTTTCAAGGCGGGCTATGCTCTCCTCCTTTACGGAGGCAATATCGCCGTCTATCTTGTCGAAGCGCGCCGCATATTCCGTGCGCAGACCTTCGGCGACGCCGTCCGTTATGCGCGCAAGCCCCTCTTCGTCGATTACTATGTCGTAGTCGCTGTTTTCCTGATTTTCAACCAGCTTTTCGGAGACTGCGGCGGCTATCGCGTCGCTGTCCACGGCGGGTGCGGCGGGAAGTACGGGTATTATGCCCGCAACCACCTTGTCGGCAATGTCCGTCGAGTCCACTTCGGGCAGATAGTTGGAGAGTATTGCCGCCGCCTTGTCTGCAAGCGCGTCCTCGTTTATGGCGCCGACGTTCAGCTTTTCTGCAATGTTCTTCGAAAGTTCCTCCGCGTCCACTTCGTGACCGCCTGCCGCGCTCACTGCGGGCAGAATCTTTTCCGCAACGGCCGAAGCAAGCTTTTCGTAGTCCAGCTTTGCCTCTATACTGTCCGCAAGCGATTCGCAGCCGTCGTCGTCAACGGTAATTTCAAACTCCTCGGGAGAAATTGTTCCCACTCTCTTTGCAACGCAGTCGGCTATCTCGTCCGAATCTATCGCGCCCGCAAGATTTCTTACCACGGCGGAAGCTATAATCTCGTCGGAGAGCGAAAGATTGAGCTTCGCGGCGATATCTTCGGCAAGCGCGCCCTCGTCTATCGCCGAAAGGGCGGAAGTCTGCTCCGTCTGCACGGCAGGCTCCTCCGTCTTTTCCTCGTTTATGCGGTTGACAACGGCGCAGGCTATTGCGTCCGCGTCTGTCTGTGCCTGGGGCAACGCAATCTTATCCGCAACCTTTCTGGAAAGCGCCTCTATATCCAGCGAGGACAGCGCCTCGGACATATCGGGAACGGGCACGACGACCTGTTCGGATACCTTGGAGGCGATGTAGTCGGGCGAAACCGTGTCCTGCACGCCCACCGCCTGCGCAATCTTCACCGCAAGCGCGTCGCCGTCTATCTGCATAGCGGGCATCTTTTCTGCAAGCTTTTCGGCAAGCTGGTCGTAGTCTATGTCCTCCGCAACGGCCTGAGGTATGTGTATGTTCTTTGCCACGGCAAGCCCTATCGCGTCGTAGTCGGCATCCGCAGGCATTGCCGCAACCTCTGTCTGCGACTGTTCCTTCACGGGTTGCGCTTCTTCTGCCTTGGCGGACAGCTTTTCCGCAACCTTGTCTGCAAGCATATCATAGTCAAGCTGCGCTTCCGAGGTGTGCCGAGCTGCGTCGGCAACGGCGGAAAGGTCCAGCTTCGCCGCAAGCTTTTCGGCAAGCTGGTCGTAATCTATGTCCTCCGCAATGGCCTGGGGCACATAGATGCTCTTCGCCACGGCAAGTCCTATCGCGTCGTAGTCCATGTTTTCGGGCACGGCTGCGGACTTTGCATTTGCGTCCCCGTCCTTTGCGCAAACGTCAAACTTTTCGGAAAGCTTTTCGGCAATTTTGTCGCAGTCCACGTCTTCCGCAATGGCCTGGGGAATGTGTATGTTCTTCGCCACGGCAAGCCCTATCGCGTCGTAGTCCATATTTTCGGGCACGGCGCTCTGCACTGACTGTGTCGCAGGGATACGGTCGGCGACCTTCCCCGCAATTTCGTCGGCGTCTATTTCGACGGGCGCGGCTTCGGGAATGACAATCTTTGCCGCCACTTTCGAGGCGATGTCATCCACGTCGGAGGCGGAAGTCCTGTCCGCATTTTTCAGCGCCGCAACCTCCTGGGAAAGCTTGTTCACGGAAGCCGTAAGCGCGTTATACACGCTCTCTATCTGCACGGAAAGATAGTTCATTTCCTGCTTTATCGTGCTGTCCGACGCCGCCTTCGTCTCGCCGCCGCGTGCGGCGTTGGCCTGTGACAGTGCGTTCACCTGCGCCGCCAGTGTAGAATTCTGCTGTGCCAGCTGTTCCAGCCTGCGCAGAATCAGGTCGGCCTTTGTCATGCCCGTACCGGTATTGTTATTGCTCATTATGCACCTCTGACTTGGTTTCGGAAGGAGCGGCAAGCCGCACCCCTTTATTCAGGACATATATGCGCGTCTTTTCGCATATAAAACTGAAATACCCGATAATTAGTTTACAACAATTTTGGTAAATTGTAAATATAATATTTAAAAATTTTTGGCAAAACACGTTCAATTTTTTTACTTCGGACCATATACTCCCGTAGTAAGCTGCCCACGCCGCCGCATGACGATAAATTTTTATATATTTTTTATGCAAAATAGTTGAATATTTCTGAATATATGTGTATAATTATTCTAAATTGCAGATTGAAGGCGGCAAACGGCGCACAATATGCAAAGCTTATGCAAAACGCAGACAGACCTTCCTGCGGGAATACAATAATAATGTGAGAGGTGATATGATGAGAGTTTACAATTTTGCGGCAGGCCCTTCAACCCTGCCCATAGAAGTGCTTGAAGAGGCGCAGAGAGATTTTCTTGATTTTGCGGGTACGGGAATGTCCGTGACGGAAATTTCGCACAGGGATAAGGCATATATGGCCATAGTCAGCGAAGCAGAGTCGCTTGTGAGGGAACTTCTGAACGTACCGCAGGACTATGCCGTACTGTTCGTACAGGGCGGCGCAAGCACGCAGTTTGCCGCCGTGCCCCTGAACCTTATGCACAACGGGGTTGCCGACTACATAGTTACGGGCAATTTTGCAAAGAAGGCATGGCAGGAAGGCCGTATTTACGGCACGGCAAACAAGATTGCCGACAGTTCCGACAAGAATTACACATATATCCCCGACGTAAAGACGCTTGACTACACCGTCGGCGCGGACTATGTACACATAACTTCAAACAACACCATTTTCGGCACGAGATATGTGCAGTTCCCCGAATGCGAAGCGCCCCTCGTTGCGGATATGTCATCCGACATATTCTCTCGGGAGATAGACGTCTCCTCCTTCGGCGTAATATATGCGGGCGCGCAGAAAAATCTTGCCCCCGCGGGCGTGACCATCGTAATTGCAAAGCGCTCGCTCATTCAGCAGCCGCTTGACATCTGCCCCACAATGCTCAAGTGGAAGGTACAGGACGAAAACGGTTCGCTGTACAACACTCCCCCCGCATTTTCCATATATATGGCATGCCTTGTGCTGCGCAACCTCAAAAAGAAGGGCGGCGTGAAGGCAATAAACGAAGTGAACGAGCGCAAAGCCGCCATGCTTTACGACTTTATAGACAACTCATCGCTGTACCACAACTATGTGGAGAAGAGCTGCCGCTCGATTATGAACGTACCCTTCGTCACGGGCAGCGAGGAGTTGGACGCCAAGTTCGTTGCCGAGGCGAAGAAGGCGGGTCTTGTGTCGCTTAAGGGTCACAGACTCGTCGGCGGCATGAGGGCGTCCATATACAACGCCATGCCCGAAGAAGGCGTAAAGGCGCTGATAGAGTTCATGAAGAAATTTGAAACGGAGAACAGATAATATGACGGCAATACTCAAACTCAATTCCATAAGCAAGCTTGCCGACGACATTTTCAGCGGCTGCGAATACGGAGACGCCGTTGCCGATCCCGACGGAATAATGGTGCGTTCGGCGGCAATGGCCGACTACAAGACGGGCGACAGGCTGCTTGCCGTGGCGCGTGCGGGCGCGGGAACGAACAACATACCCGTGTCGGCATACGCCGAAAAGGGCATAGTCGTCTTCAATACCCCCGGCGCCAACGCCAATGCCGTAAAGGAGCTTGTATTGTGCGAGCTGTTCCTGGGCGGCAGAAAGATTATAGACGCCATAGAATGGGTGAAGAGCATAAAGGATGAGCCCAATTTGTCCAAACTTGTCGAAAAGGGCAAGTCCTCCTTTGTCGGCAGGGAAATACTCGGCAAAACGCTGGGCGTTATAGGATTGGGCGCGATTGGCATAGCTGTCGCCAACGCCGCCTGCGCGCTGGGCATGAAGGTAGTCGGCACAGACCCCTTCCTGTCTACGGCAAACGCGCTCATGCTCAACCCCTCGGTAAGCGTAGTCCCCTCGCGCGAAGAAGTCTACGCCGCCGCCGACTTTATAACCGTACACGTGCCGCTCAATGCCGAGACACGCGCAATGTTCAATTCCGATACGATTACAAAAATGAAGGACGGAGCGGTGCTGATAAACAATTCCAGGGGCGAACTTGCCGACGTACCCGCCGTGAAGCAAGCGCTGGAGAGCGGCAAGCTGGGCAGATATATCACCGACTTCCCCGACGCTTTGCTGATAGGGGTTAAAAACGCGATATGCGTGCCTCACCTCGGGGCAAGTACTCCCGAAGCGGAGGACAACTGCGCCGTGATGGCTGCAAGGCAGCTTAAGGACTATATCGACAACGGCAACATAGTGAACAGCGTAAATTACCCTGAAGTGTGCGCAAGAAGGGAAGGCAGTTCGAGAATATGTATTCACCACAGGAACGTGGCGAACATGATTGCGCAGTTCGCCGCGGCAGTTTCCGCAAAGGGACTGAACATAGCCAACATGACCGACAAGTCAAAGGGCGAATACGCCTACTGCATAATCGATACAGACAGCGCCGCGGACGAATCGCTCATGGCGGACATTTCCGCCATTGACGGCGTAATCCGCGTGAGGATAATCTGACGTCAACGCGGAAATATTTTACGCGGCAGACAATTATATTACATTCCGTTGCGGCGGGGGGAGACTTTCAGAAGGAAGGCCTTCCCCTGCTTTTTGCGTGCGGCACGGGTCTGAAGCGAATAAAAACTGCCAGCCGTGCGCATAATGAAATACTGGCAATAACGGAGGTTATCTATGAGCAGCAAGCACAGGATGAGAAAGCTGACGGACGAGCAGTACGACCAATACATTGCCGCCCTGAAGGGGCAAACATTGCAGTCTGACTCCGCGGGCAGGGGCGAAAAGACCGCCGCGGAAAACGTAAGAAAGGTTTGCGGACAAGGCGCACAGTCAATTCCGTCCGAAGGCGGCAAAGACTGAAAACCAACGCGCCGATTGAGTGACGAAGGGGGGAAAGACACAGGTCTTCCCCCCCTTTCTCTGTTCCGCACCGAATGAAATCTCTTATGCCGTCAGAGCAGTATGCAGATCACTCCGCCCTTGCCCTCGTTTACGATGCGCGTTATCGCGCGGCGCATTTTATTGCGCGTGTCCTCCTGCATGGAACCCACCTTGCCTTCCAGCCCTTCCTTTACCATGCTGCGCAGCGACTTGCCGAAAAGGCTTGTGTTCCAGGTGGTCTGGGGGTCGACTTCAAAACCCTTCATTATGCCGTTGACCATCTCCTCGCTCTGGGAGGCATTGCCCATAATGGGACTTACCTCGCCGCACACGTCCACCTTGACCACATGGTAGCTCGGAGCGGTTGCGCGCAGCTTTATGCCCACGTTTCCGCCCTGCCTTATCATTTTGGGCTGTTCGAGGGTGAGGTCCTCGTCATCAGGTCTGACTATGCCGTAGCCCGTAACGCGGGCGCACTCCAGCGCGTCCTTGACCTTGTCATAGCCCTTTTTTGCGCGAGAAGCCGAGGATATGTATTCCATGAGCGCACATTCGTCGGCTATCTCCTCTCCCGCCGTCTGGGAAAGCATTTTGAAGAACACGCCGTCGCGCAGGCGCACAGTTACCCGCGCCCTGCCCGTTGCGGGCGAAAGGTTGACCTCCGCACCCGTCTGCCATATCTCGCTCTGCGGGAAGATGGCATCGAATGCCGAGCATTGCCGCATTACCCTCACGCCCTGCGCCGCCGTGCGCACGCCCTGAATAAGTTCGCCTATCGCCTCGCTTGAAACGGGCATCACGCGCATCCAGTCGGGAATGTTTACATCTATGCCCGTGACGGGGAACTCGAAAAGCACCGCGCGGAGTACGCTTTCCAGCTCCTGCCTGCCCGCATTCTCGCAATCAGTGGCGACTACTGCGCAGTCGTACTTTTCTTCAAGCGATTTGCGGAGCGCCTTTGCACCTTCGGAGTCGGGATTGACGCAGTTGAGGACAATTGCAAAGGGCTTACCTATGCCCTTGAGTTCGCGCACGGTGCGCTCCTCTGCGGCGACGTACGCCTCCCTGTCTATGCCCGTGATGCTGCCGTCGGTCGTCACCACAAGACCTATGGTGGAATGTTCCCGTATTACCTTCTGCGTGCCAAGTTCCGCCGCCTGTGTGAAGGGCAGGGGCGTCTCGCTCCACATAGTTCTTACAAGGCGGGGTTTACCCTCCTCCTCGAACCCCGTCGCCCCTTCCACGGGAAAACCGACGCAATCGATAAGGCGCACGCGCGCCTTGGCGTTGCCCACGTCTATCTCCACTCCCTTTGCGGGAATGAACTTGGGTTCGGTGGTCATTACAGTCCTGCCGGAGGCAGACTGGGGGAGTTCGTCTATCATCTCGCCGAGATTTGTGCCGTCGTGATTTGGAAGGACGAGTTCGGTCATAAATCTCTTTATGAGCGTAGACTTGCCCGTGCGCACGGGACCCACAACCCCTATGTAAATGTCGCCTCCGCTCCTTGACGCAATATCCTCGTAAATGTTGCTTTGCTGCATTGTGCCGCCTCCGCGTAAATATTTTTTTGCACTTTTATGTGTTACGTTTAATAGAATATGATGCAGGCGCGTCGATTATGCAGACAAAAAGTCGGGCGGCAAAGAAATCCGTCCGACTTTAAGATATTATTACTTAACTTTTACGCTGTAACTGTGCGTATGCAGCGTTACATTATTTGCAGGTCCGAAATTGCCCGCCTTGTTCATGTCACATGAGGATATACAGCATCAGTCCGCCCTGTACTGCGGTATAAATTATCGTGACAACCAACGCTATTATGTAGTAACGCAGCGTTTCAAAGAAATCTATCTTGTACCCCAAGAATGTGATGCACATGGCAATCCACGGGACAAGCGCCACAAAAGTATTCGGGTAATCGACCAACGCGCTCATCCAATCTTCCACAAACTTTTCTGAGGTTTCTATCTGTCCGCTCAGTCTGGCGTTGACTATGAATATCGCTATGCTTATTCCCTGCACGAGTACAAAGCTCAGAATCCCGAGAATATTCTACATAGCAAGTTCGCGTCTGATTCGCCTTTCCATTTGCTCTTTTTCGCGGGCGGCTCTTTCGCAATATTTTACTTCTATGTCTCCGAACTCACCCTTGTACCTGTTCATGTACTTAACGCCCTCGTATTCAACCCCGACTTCATATTCGCGGCGGAAGACAATGAAGACGCCGTTTTTTGTGTCAAACGGGGAATTGACCAGCCTGACCTCGCGTATGGAAAAGGCTTTGTACAACTCCTTGTTCGTACCTATCGCCTCTTTCATTCGCTTTTCTTCATCGCCTCCGGCATATGTAGAAACAGACGTAAGCTTTTCCGCAATGTCGGAACGCAATTTGGACAATCCTTTCAGACCCGCGCTGCGCATACAATCGTCTATTAAAGCTTTGTCGGCATTTTCATCGAGCCTGGCAAACCTTTCAGGGTCAATCTTCATATCGCGGACTTCTGTTATATAACCTTCGCCATAGTCGGAATACTTTACATAGTGGTAGTATTTTTCTGTCTGAAAGCGGAAATCGCGGCTGTATTTATCCCAACTTGACAAGGTTTCCCTTTCAGGCGAAACATAAAGTTTGTCAGAGCGGGCTTCCACCTCGTATCCCTTCCTTGGTGCGCGTCTCGAACCCCAACTTTTTATAGTCCATTGTAATCTGTACGTCCGCCTTCACGACCACATCGCATATTATCTTTTCGTTGATGACTATGTTCTCAGGGTCAGTCGCATAGCGGTAAAAGTCCGTGTCTGAATCTTTCTCCTGCTTCGCAAGAGCTTCTATGTACTTCCGCTTCAGCGCCTGGGGATTTTTGGGCTTTTCTATGATATATGACACGTTGCTGACAGGCACTTCGACTTTTGTGCCGCAGAAAGGACAAACTTCCCCTTCAAACCTTGTTCCGCATATTCTGCACTCCATTTTTAACCCTCCGTAAGCTTAATCCGCAGACAGACTGCGCCTTATACTTTAATATGCCATGCGCCGCACGCCATGCACACGCACGTAAGCACATAAGCTCGGTTATACATAAAAACACCCATAATATACAGCCGTCATACCGCAATATATTACCTTTACATTATAGCACAGCGGACAGTATTTTTCAAGCCTCATATGTTTTTATGGCAAAAAAATTCCGCCGCGCGGAGCGACGGAAAAATATTTGACATTTTTGTCTTCGCGGCGCAATGTCTGCGCAGGCAATAAGCCCTTTCGCGGGCATTACGGATAAATGCAGGTGTCAGAACCGTTCAGATATCAGACAGGCGCAACGACGTCCGCAATAAATTCGTCCATTCCGCCCTTGTCTTCAAACGTGGCAATGTACATAAAGTCCGACATGGCGGCAGAAAGCGCCTTGGGAACTTTGCCAAGCAGCCTTATGTGCCCGCCGTACTTATAGACGATGTCCTGCTCGGAGTACCTGTAATCCCTGCCCTCCCTGCGGCCGACGAATACGCAGTAATACTTTTCGCCGCAGGTCTTGAGCGTGCTGTCGTAAGCAATCATATCCGCCCATATCCTGTAAACGTCGGTGGAGTTGGCAAAGTTCATCATGTCCGGCGAAATGCCGCCCGAAGGGCGCATATTCACTTCCAGCGCAACAACTTCGCCCTTCTTGCCTATCCTCTGGTCCTTTGTAAGACGGAAAAATTCAAAGTGGATGAAACGGCTCTTCACGCCGAACGCCTTAAGCACCCTTCTGCCTGCGTCGCGCACGTCGTCGAAGGGCTTGTTTACGATGTAAAATACGGAATTGTCGGAGTTGTTGACCACGTCCATGAGCGAGCAGGGGGTCACGTTGCCCGTCTCGAAGATGGGTTCGCCCTTGCTGTTGACTATGGCGTCGTAGGAGTTGACTTCGCCCTCTATATATTCCTCCATGATATAGGGCACGGAGGGCTTGGTCGCGAGGAATGCCTTAAGCTCCTCCTCGTTGTGTATCTTGTATGTATCGTTTGCCCCTACTCCGTTGTCGGGCTTTACGATTACGGGATAGCCAACCTGCGAAATGAGACGCTTGCAGGCGGACAGGCTTTTCACCGTACAGTACTTGGCGACCTTTACGCCCGCCTTTCTGTAGCAGGCCTTCATCTTGGACTTGAACTTTACCTTGGGCATATCCTTTACCTTGAAGCCCGTGGCTATGTTGAACTCCGTGCGGAGCATGGCGTCCCTTTCCAGCCAGTATTCGTTGTTGCTTTCCAGCCAGTCTATCTTGCCGTAACGGAACGTAAAGAATGCGACGGCGCGGTAAACCTCGTCAAAGTTTTCCAGAGAGGAGACCTTGTAGTACTCCGTAAGGCTTCTTTTAAGCGGTTCGGCAAGCTCGCTATAGGGCGCGTCGCCTATGCCGAGCACATTGAAGCCGTTGTCCTTAAGTCCCCTGCAGAAACGCCAGTACGTTTCGGGGAAATTAGGTGAAATAAACACAAAATTTTTCATATCTGTACATCCTTTAAAAGAACTTTCGTAAAAATCAGACGCAACTGCCGTGCAAGCCTTCGCCACGGTTATTGCCCGTCGCAAAGCCCCAGCGCCTGCATGAAGAAGGGTATTTCGCCTTCCCACGTCTGCTCGCTGTGGGTGCCGCCCTGCGTTACCTTAACCGTCACACACGCACCCTTTTGCTTGAGCTCTTCGACAGTCTTTAAAAAGCGCGCCACGTGCACGGAGTTGCGCGGAAACTCCCTCGTGCCGAAGGAGGCAAATATCCTGGTATCCTGCGCAAGACAGGCCTGACCTATAAAGTAAGGCACCCTGTTCCCGAACATGAACAGGCTGGGCGAAAGCGCTGCCGCGCCGGAGAACACATCGTTGTACTCGGTGACCGCATACAGCGACATAAGTCCGCCCATGGAACTGCCGCCGATTGAGGTGTGCGCCCTGTCCGCAAGGGTGGGAAATCTGTCGTCGGTGCGGGGTTTCAATTCCTCCGTGAGCCAGCGCATATATATGTCGCCGTCGCCCTTTATGGTCTCACCGCGGAAGGTAAAGTCCACGGGCGAATACTCGCAAAGCCGCCTGTTGCCCGCGTGGTTGCACTCCACCCCGACAACTATCACCTTTGCCCCCGTACGCTGAAGGTACTCCCCCAGCCGCCAGCTTCTGCCGTAGGTTGCGTCACTATCGTAAAAGAGATTGTGTCCGTCGAACATATACAGAACGGGATACCTTTGTCCCTCTGCATGGTCGTCGGGAAGATAGTAATATACCCTTCTCTCCGCCTCGCCCGAAAGCGCGGGGAGTTTTATGTACTCCTTGATCAGCACTCTGCACCGCCTTCCCCGCCCGAGTGGCGGCAGATAAAGTCATATATGTCACCCATGACGTCATCCGCGCAGAATTCTGACAGCAGTTCGTGTCTGCAGCCTTCATAAAGCTTCATCTGCACGTCTTTGCCCATTCTGCGGTATATGTCGCACACCTTTCTGACCCCCTTGCCGTAATCGCCCACGGGGTCGTCGCTGCCCGACAGGACGAAAAGTGGAAGGTTGTCGGGCGTTGCCGCCATGGTCCTGCGCGCACAGCACTTGCCTATTGCGTCGAACAGCCCGTAAAAGCCGTTGCAGGTAAAGGGTATGCCGCACATATCGTCGGCAATGTACGCGTCCACATTTTCCCTGCGGGAAGACAGCCAGTCAAATCTCGTCCTGCTGCCGAACCTGGAATTATAGCCCATGAATGCAATTTTTTCAATGAGCGGCGGACGGTATGACCAGCCGCGGAACGCAGCCGCCAGCGTACACAGCGCCTTGCCTGCCGACACTGTGGCGGAACCTTTGAACCCCGTTCCCATAATCACCGCACCCGCAAGCTCCCGCCCGTAGAGCGAGATGTAATTGCGGCACAGGAATGAACCCATGGAATGGCCGAACATGAAATACGGCACATCCGGGAAGCGGCTTTTTACGTTCTCCGCAAGCGTCCTGATATCGCGTATGAGGGGCATACACCCCCTTTCGGCGGCGAAATAGCCGACCTTGTCGGGCGAAGTTACCGACTTGCCGTGACCCAGGTGGTCCTGCGCAAACACAAGCACTCCGCGCCCTGCGAGATAGCGCGCGAAATCGTCGTACCTTTTGGCATATTCCGCCATGCCGTGCACTATCTGAACCGCCGCGCGTATTCCGTCCGTCGGCTGCCATATACAGGCGTGAATATTAGTCCTGCCGTCGCATGAAGGGTAATAAATTTCACTAAAAGCACACGTTTTTTCTTGCATACTCAGCCCGCCGCGCGCACAGGCAGTTGCGGCTTTGCCCGTCGCGCGCCTCTTCATTTAAAATTATATCACTGATTGTCAGTCATTGCAATAACGCGACGCACATAAATGTTGCGCCGCACAAAAAATTTGTCAGAATTCCTCAAGATTTTCCCTGTCTATACGCCTTTCGCCCCGCTCTATCTGCGCGATGAGTTCGCCCATGCGGTCTGTAAGCGGCGTGGGAACTCCCGCCTTTCTGCCGCACGATGAAACCAACCCGCAGAAGAACTCCACCTCGCTCTTTTTGCCGCGCGACAGGTCGTAATATATGCCCGAAAGAATATGCGAATGATTTTTCATCGCCACGGGGAAAAGCAGGGAAGAAAACAGCTTTTTCAAGGGATTGGAGTAGCTTAACAACCCGACCGCGTCATGCCCCTGAATTCTGCCCGGTTTTACGCCGCTTGCGCGCGCAACTTTCGCCGTCTCGTTGAAGATCGCCTGCGCTATGCGGCGGGAAGGTCTTTCGCACGCTATCTGTCCGAAAGTCATTCCCGTAATTCCCGACAGAGGGGAAAAGGCGTTGTTTATTATCAGCTTTGTCCAGCGCGCGCCCAGAAAGTTCTGCTCTTCCACCACTCTGCCCATCAGCGAAAGCAAGTCCTTTACCCCTTCGGCGGGCGCGCCGTCCGCAAAGGGAGAGCCTATCTGATATTCTATCTTTTCAGGCGAGGAGGTCATGACCACGTGTCCCGCCTCCGTCAGGCTTGCGCCCCAGCTGCACACCGCGCCAAGCACGCGCTTTTCGCCGAGAATATCTGCAAGAAGGTATTCGGGAAGTCCGTTCTGAATGGTGCAAAGCACGCCGTCGTCGGCAAGATAGTCCTTTAAAAACTCCGCCGTCCGTGCGTTTTCACGCTGTTTGGTGGTCAGAAATATGACGTCGTACACGCCATTCATCTCCTCGGGGAAGATGGCTGTGACGGGAACGTCGAAGTTATCAGTGCCCGTTATGTGCGCGCCCCTTTCGCGGAGCGCGGCGACGTGCGCCGCATTGTGGCTGACAAGCTCCGCGCGCTGTCCCTTTCGCGCCAGATATGCGCCCATTGCCGTACCCATCGCGCCTGCGCCGTAGATTGCAACCCTCATCCTATAATCTCCCTGTATGCCACTTCAGCCATTATGGAATATGCCCTTTCCGAGGGATGCAGGTGGTCTCCGCTGTCGTCCCCTTCGGCAAAGCTCATGCCGTCGCTGTCAGAGCGAAGCGCCCTGTCGAAGTCCACCACGCCGTCCACGGCAGCGCAACGTATCCAGTCGTTCACTTCTCCCCTCAGTTTTTCCCTGAAGGGCGCGTATGTGCGCCAGCCCTTTATGGGCAGGAGCGTGCCCAGATATACCTTGAGCCCGTATTCGCGCGCGACGTCGATGTAGTACTGAAGTCCGTCCGTCAGTTCCTCCGCAGTCGGAAGGTCGCTCATGGGGCGGAAAGGGTTGACGTCCGTACCGACGGGGTGAATTATGTCGTTTATGCCCTGCTGGATAAGCACTGCCGTCGCCCCGCTGACAGTAGATATTTCGCGGCGGAAACGGTGCCTGCCGCTTAAACCGTAACTTTCGTAAGTTATGCAGCTGTATTCGCGCAATACCCTTGTGCCGCTTGCCGCGCGCCTAACCACCGCCGTCTTATTGTACGCGTCGTCCAGACAGAGCTTTGTCATGTAGTCGGGAAAACTCTGCGCCGTGATGCTGTCGCCATAGGTTATTATGCAGCGGTTTTCGTCCGAGGTGTACACGTCCACGCCCGTAAGAAAATAGAACGTAGAAGTTGACCGCGTGAAGTCCAGGGGAAGGACGGGTGCAAGCGTCTGGTCGCCGACGGAGAAAAACCCCTTTGAAAGAGGCCCTGTTATGACGACGGCGGAACGCATGAGAGTAAAATCTTTAAGGTAAAAGCTCACTGAAATGAGCGCGCCGCGGCGGACGCGGAAATCCGATTCGTCGGAAAGTATTTCCTCGCCGGGGGCTATCGTTACGCTTTCGCTTCCTCCGAAAGTGATGAGCCGCGCGCCCTGAAGATTTATTTCCCTGTCGCCCAGCGCGGAGGCAACCGTGACGTTGCGCAGCGTGACAGGCTCCTTGCCGCAGAAGTTGGAAAAGTGCAGCCTTATCCTGTCGCCGCCAAGAGTGCAGGTTATCGGGTAACGCAGCGTTATGTCCTTTGAATACGTCTCGGGTCTGTGTTCGGCAACGGATGTGGCGTTGCCCCAGACTGTAACCCATTTCATGTAAATATCCTCGCTTGATTAGTCGACAGATATTTTAACATATATGCGCAGCTTTTGCAAGAGTAAGGGGGCACGCAAGAACACAAATCAGCCGATTTTACGACATATGCGCTTCACGGACGGCTGTGTACAGCCGCAGACACTTCGGACACAAACCTTCGCAGTTTGTCGTCCGCATTGCCTGCGTTTTCGGCTATTATTTTAACTATTGCGGAGCCTATTATCGCGCCGTCGGACAATGCCGCCATGCAGCCTGCCTGTACGGAATCAGAAATGCCGAACCCGACGCACACGGGCGTGTGCGATACCTTTCTTATTTTTGCCACAACGGAAGAAATGTCCGTATCTATCTTCTTCCTTTCGCCCGTGACGCCCATCGACGAGACGAGGTAAATGAACCCCTTCGAGCCCGCGCACACCTTATTTATGCGTTCTTCCGAAGTGGGCGCAACCATGTCGATGACCGTAACCCCGTACGGCGCCGCAGCCTGCTTTATCTCCCCGCTCTCCTCGAAGGGGGCGTCGGGAACGATTATGCCGCTCACTCCGGCCGCCGCGCAACGCGCGAAGAACCTGTCATATCCGTAAAAGAACACGGGATTGAGGTAGGTCATCAGCACAACGGGCACCTTCTTTTGCACGCCTTCAAGCATATCGAATATGCCGTCGGCATATGTCCCCGATGCCAGCGCCCTTAAGTCCGCCGCCTGTATGACGGGACCTTCGGCAATGGGGTCGGAGAAGGGTATGCCCACCTCTATCAGGTCCGCGCCGCTGTCCTGCATGACGGAAATATACCTTGCAGTATCCCCCAGCGAAGGGTCGCCCGCCGTCAGAAAGGTCACCAGCGCCTTCCCGTCCTTTGCGAAAGCCTGTGATATGTCAATCATATATTTCTTCCCCCTTGTATCTCGCTATTGCCGCAACGTCCTTGTCACCCCTGCCCGAAAGGCAGACGATTATGCTGTCGTCGGGCGAATACTGCGCCGCAAGCTTTACGGCATAATACACGGCGTGCGAACTCTCTATTGCGGGTATGATTCCCTCCGTCACGGAAAGCAGTCCGAACGCCTCCACCGCCTGCTCGTCCGTCACAGGCACATACTGCGCCCTGCCAGTGGCATACAGCTGTGCGTGTTCGGGTCCCACTCCAGGATAGTCAAGCCCCGCCGATATGGAATACACGGGGGCTATCTGTCCGTGTTCATCCTGGCAGAAATAGGACTTCATGCCGTGGAAAACGCCTATCTTGCCGACGTTCAGGGTTGCCGCAGTTTCGGCAGTGTTCACGCCCCGTCCCGCTGCCTCGCACCCGACGAGCTTTACATCCTTGTCGCCGATGAAGTGGTAGAATGAGCCCATGGCATTGGAGCCGCCGCCCACGCAAGCAACTACCGCGCGGGGAAGTTTTCCCTCTTTGCAGAGTATCTGTTCGCGCGCCTCCATGGATATGACAGACTGGAAGTCTCTGACCATTGCGGGAAACGGGTGCGGTCCCATAACCGAGCCTATGCAGTAGTGCGTATCCGATACCCTGCTTACCCACTCCCTCATGCATTCGTTGACGGCGTCCTTCAAGGTGCGCGTGCCCGAAGTCACCGCGTGTACCTTTGCGCCCAGAAGTTTCATTCTGTACACGTTTAGCGCCTGGCGGAGGGTATCCTCCTCGCCCATGAACACCTCGCACTCCATTCCGAGCAACGCCGCAGCCGTAGCGGTGGCAACGCCGTGCTGTCCCGCGCCCGTCTCGGCAATCAGCCTTGTCTTGCCCATCTTTTTTGCAAGCAGCGCCTGCCCGAGCGCGTTGTTTATCTTGTGCGAACCCGTATGATTAAGGTCCTCGCGCTTTAAGTATATCTTTGCGCCGCCCGCATATTTCGTGAGTTTGGCGGCATAGTACAGCCTGCTGGGTCTGCCCGCGTAATCGTTCAGCAGCCCCGCCAGCTCCTGTCTGAACTGCGCGTCGTGCGAATATTTTTCATAGGCCTGTTCCAGCTCCTCCAGCGCGCTCATCAAAGTTTCCGGCACATATTGCCCGCCGAATTGTCCGAATCTGCCCTTCAGATTGGTCATAATGCTATCTCCCTTACGTTCTTCACGTACTCAATAATCTTCTTTGCGTCCTTATGTCCGTCCGTCTCCACTCCTCCGGAGCAGTCCACGGCGAACGGCCTCACCCGTTCTATTGCCTCGCGCACGTTTTCGGGGGTTATTCCGCCCGCAAGCATGACAGGCATATCTGCGCTGTATCTCTTCCACTCCATTCTTCTGCCCGTGCCGCCGCGCTTGCCTTCCGAAAAGGCGTCCAGCAGAAGATAGTCTGCATTCACGGGTACGGGAGGCAGCAAGCCGTTACGGACGGTTACCGCCTTTATTACTGGTACTGCACACATTGTCCTCAGCGCCGATATGTATTCCCCGTCCTCGTCGCCGTGAAGCTGTACCGCTCCTATCGTTCCGTTTCTGACAAAGGAGGCAATGTACTCCCTGCTCTCGTTCACGAACACGCCTACGGTTACTATTCTGCCGTCAAGCGCGCGCCTTATTTTGAGGGCGGCGTCTGCCGGCACGGAGCGGCGGAATGGTCCGCGTAAGATAAACCCGACAAAGTCGGGAAGTGCGGCATTGAGCGCGTCCGCCGTCCGTATATCGCTTATTCCGCAAACCTTGACTTTAACCATACGCTCTCTCCCGAAGCATTTTTACCGCCTTTGCCCTGTCGGCGGCGCGCATACAGTATTCACCGACCAGACAGGCGTCTGCGCCGAACTTGCGCAGCGACGCTACGTCCTCGGGCGAACTCACTCCCGATTCCGCCACGAACAGCGCGTCTCCGCCCACCTTGTCGCGCAGTCTGCGCGAACGGTCGAAGTCGACGGAAAAATCGCGCAGGTTTCTGTTGTTTACGCCTATCACCCTTGCGCCCGCCGCCTTTGCGCGGGCAATTTCGCCTTCATCCCTGCACTCGAACAGTGCGGTCATGCCCAGCCCCTCGGCTGTACCGAAGAACTTTTTAAGTTGTTCGTCGCCGAGAACGGAACATATCAGCAGAACGGCGTCCGCACCCATCGCGCGCGCCTCGTACACCTGATATTCCGACACGGTGAAGTCCTTGCGGAGCATGGGAAGGGACACCTTTGCCCTTATGTCCTTGAAAATTTCCTCCGAGCCGAGGAACTTTGTTGGTTCGGTAAGGCAGGAGATGCAGTCCGCACCGCCCTGCACGTAGTCGGCAGCGATTTGAAGATAGTCGAACGTACCGTCTATAATGCCCTTTGAAGGGCTTGCCTTTTTTACTTCGCATATGAGCGACACCCCCTCGCGGGAGAGCGCCCTTTCAAAGACGAAGGACGGGGAAATTGCCGCCGTTGCCTGCGCCATTTCGCGCACGTCGCCAAGCGGGACGAAGCTTTCCGCCTGCTCCTGCCGCCGCGCCGAAGCCGCGCACAGTCCGAGGAGTATATCGCTCATGAATTTGTCGCCTCCCTGTACCTTTCGAAGAGAGTGCGCGCCCTGCCGCTTTTCAGCGTGTCGCGCGCCAGCTCCACGCCCTCCTTAAGCGTTGCCACCCTGCCCGCCGTCATGAATGCCGCGGCGGAATTTGCAAGCACCTCGCTCATATACGGCGAATCTTCGCCCGCAATTACCCGCTTGAATATTTGCGCGTTTTCCTGCGGGGCGCCGCCAACTATGTCGCTTTTATGCAGCGAGTGCAGCCCGAACTGTTCCGCCGAAACTTCAAATTCGCGCACCTGACCTTCGATTACGCTGCAACAGTAGTTTGTTGACGAGAGCGAAATTTCGTCCAGCCTGTCGCCGCCGTAGACGGCAATTAGGCGCCGCGTGCCAAGTTTGCCGAGAACGGTTGCCAAAGGAGTTACCAACTCGCGCTTGCACACGCCCAGAAGCTGGAATTTTGCGCCTGCGGGATTTGCAAGCGGCCCGAGCAGGTTAAAAATCGTCCTTATGCCAAGCTGTCTTCTGACGGGCGTTACAAAGCGCATTGCGGGGTGATACACCTGTGCGTGCAGGAAGGCATAACCCAGCTGCGCAAATATTTCCGCCGTCTTCTGCGGAGTTATAAATGCGTTGACCCCAAGCGATGCCAGCAGGTCGGCGGAGCCGCACTTTGACGACACGCTTCCGTTGCCGTGCTTTGCCACGGGCACGCCGCCTGCCGCCACCACGAAGGACGAACAGGTGGAAATGTTGAAGGAGTTGGAGCCGTCGCCGCCCGTACCCACTATATCGATGCAGTCCTTGTCAAGCGCTACTTTGACGGAAACCTGCCGCATTACCTTTGCGGAGGCGGCAATCTCTTCCACGGTTTCACCCTTGAGTGCAAGGGCAGTAAGATACGCGCCCGTAAGCACGTCGCCCGCATGCCCCGTCATTATCTCCGTCATGGCCTCCGCCGCCTGTTCCGCCGTGAGGTCGTATCCTTCGCTTACTCTTTTAAGACATTCCTTAATCATAACTTTTACTCCGCAGCGCCGCGAAATTTATTTCCGGATAGAAAGACAGGGCGCCCTTGTCTTTATTGAAAGACAAGGGCGCCCTGAATATCTGCGCTGTGCCACCTTGTTTCGGCACACGCCAAGGCGGTGCCCTCTTTGCGGGAACAGTCATTCCCTGCGCCTTTTACGGTGCGCCGCCGTCGGCGTATTTCCCCGCCGCCCTCTGCAGCCCATATTCCACGGAAAGTACTGCGCGCCTCACACCGCCGCCCGCTCGCTGAAAGTACTTCTTACCGTCTTTTTTCTGCTTCCTCGGTTTGAATTTTTTATGTTGTTAACAGAATATCATACAATTATTCATTTGTCAACAGTTTTATTTCATTTTATCTGCATAATAATTGTATATTTTCTTTATTATATGAATAAAGACCATTTTTTGCCACTTCCGTGACGTCCGAACCCGTGCTTTCACCCCCTCAGTATGCGCGCTTCAAGTCTGCCTTTGCCCCCTCTGCGCGGACGCGTCTGTCAAATTCCTGCGTAGTGCCGTCCG
Source organism: uncultured Clostridia bacterium (assembly GCA_944368635.1). Taxonomy (GTDB): domain Bacteria; phylum Bacillota; class Clostridia; order Christensenellales; family Borkfalkiaceae; genus Coproplasma. The sequence goes on along the minus strand of CALVXA010000001.1, from coordinate 30,370 downwards.
AAAATTCATAGCGGTACTTCCCCTGCAGGACGTGTACCGTAAAGGATACGGAACTGCCCTGCATCCTGCCGCGGACCGCAATGACGTTTTCGCCGCCGCGCGCATCCGAACGGAAAGTCAGTTCGTCGCCGTCCGAAGACAATTTCACCTCAAGCTCGTCCTGCTCGAGTTCGTACTCCACGACGGTGCGCTCTACTGCTCCGCCCTCGCGGACGGTGTATGTGAACTTCTTTTCCACCTCTGTTGCACCGTCCTCGCTCTCGTTCTCGTGTTCCTGTCTGACCTCGATGTAGTCTTCATCCGAAAAGTAAGCCCTGAACCACAGCTCGCTCTCGCTTTCGTCATCCTCGGTCTCCGTCTCGTAGGTGCCGCTGACGGCATACTGCCCGTCGTCCGTCACAAGTACTCCGCTTATGGAATAATTTTCCTGCTTTTCGCCCTCGTCATATCCTGAATTTATCAGCTGTCTGTCATAATACATTACATACTGCACGGTATCGCCCAGAAAGTCGGTGTAACTTACGGTCATGCCGTATTCGTAGTCCATCGCGCCGTCTGTTGAAGCGCTTGTAATGTCGCCCTGCCCGAGCAGGCTTTCCACCAGCGCCATATAGCCGTTGACTTTTTCCATGTCTGCCGCCGCCCTGACCTCCGCAAGGGCGTCAGTCGCCGAAAATGCGTAGGCCGCCTGAGCCGACTGTCCGCCTCGGGAAGAAAGCATACTGCCCACGGAAGCCGCGCCGTATGCATAGAAGGAGTCGGCGTCGCGGATATCCGCAAACTTGTTGCCGTCCAGACTGAGCGGCGGCAGAGCAGAACGCCTTAACAGCAGGGGCAGAGCTATGCAAAGCGCAAGCACAAGCGCGCACAGCCCGCAGATGGCGGCGACGACAATGTGCTTGCGGCGGGATGACGCCGCCTCGCCTCCGTTGGCAAGGGCAAGCCTTTCTTCGCCGCGTTCAGCCGCAATGCCCAGCTCCGCCTTAATGTTTTCAGCCAGCTTCGCATCGGGCAGAACCCTGCGCGACTGCTCCGACAGAAGTTTCTTTATGTCCTTATCCTTCATTTGCGCCCTCCTTTTCCAGATACTGCCTTAATTTTTCCAATGCGCGGTTATTCTTCCAGGTCACAGTACCTATTGGCATTTCCAACATATCCGCAACCTCCCTTCGCTTATAGCCTGCAACCTGACACAGCATGAGTATCTCGTACTCGTCCTGCTCCAGCACCTTTGCCGCGACGTCGAATATGAACGGCAGTTCGGTATGCGTCTCTCCGTAGCGGTAAGCCTGCGCGTCGAAATCTGTAGGAACTTCCCTTGAAGCCCGCTTTACGTGGTTCAACGCAATCGACCTGCCTATGGCGATAAGCCATCCTGCAAAGTTGCTGCCCCGTCTGTACTGCGACAGGTTTTTTATCGCACGGACATACGTCTCCTGCAGAATGTCCTCCGCATACATTTTGTCCTTTACGATATAAAGTACGGCAAAGTAGACGCTGCGGTTGGTCTGCCCGTATATGTAGTCGAAGGCAGAGCCGTCGCCCTGCGCAAGTTCGGCTATCTTGCGCTCAAGTTTTTCGGTGTTCATCTTTCATCTTCCATATTATTAACAATTAGCCCGCGCGTATTGTTGGCGCTACGCGTAAGTTTACATAAAAATTTTATCAGCAAACACGTTTTTAGTCAACAATAAAAAAAATTTTACGCAACCGCCAACAATTCTGCCCGACAAACTGTTATATAAGTACAAAGACAAAAACTCACGGAGGTATCAGTATGAAAAAGTTACTTACAGCCATGGCGGCTCTGGCAATAGTCGGCACGGCAGGAATTGCGGCGTGCGCAAAGACGACTGCCCCCGCGGACAAGTTTTCCGCACTTGACAATGCGGTATCGGTTTACGGCTTCAGCGCGGCTTCGGCGGGCATGATAATTTCTTCCCTCGGCGAGGAGCAGGCTCCCGCCGCGGACAACACCGCAGGCAACACGACGGGCACGGCGGAACAGACGCAAACGACGTCTGAAACGGCGCAGCTGGACGCATACATGGGGCTTGTGGGCACCCTTGTCGGCAACGGTGGATTCAACATAACGGAGACGACTTCCGACAGGCAGGAATATGAAGCCATGACGGCGATAAGCTTTACGGATATCGAAGGCAAACAGATGAATTACTCCATGTACTACAACCGACTGCGCACGCAGTACGAACAGGACGACGGACAGGAGGAATGCTTCGACCTTGAGGGAATAGTTGTAATCGAAGGCAAAGAATATGCCGTGCGCGGAGAGAGCGAGACCGAGACGGAGCGCGACGAGAGCGACTACGAACTTGAGCTGCGCGTGACCATAGACGAGCAGAGGTATCTGCTTGTGGAATACCAGACGGAGCAGGACGGCAGAGAACATGAACGGGAATACAGTTACAGTCTGTACGAAAACGGTCGCGTCAGCGAGCGCAGCACCTTTGAATACGAGCATGAAGGAGATAAGACCGAACTCATGATGACGCGCGCCGTCAACGGCGACAACAGGTTGCTGTACTTTGAAAAGGCGCGCCGCGGCGAACGCGAGGCAATAAGGCTGCGCATAGCCGACGCAAGCGGAAACCGCCGCTACCTTGTGACGACTTACACGGACGAACAGGGCAACACACGCTACGAATACACGCCCGAAAACTGAGGAAGGCAGTCTGTTACGCAGACCGCGCAAGCGCGAAAAACAACAATTTGCGACTTAAACGACTGAAAAAGCGGGGCGCAGACCATCAAGGTCTGCGCCCCGCTTTCATTGGCAGGTTTTCCGCACACAGTTCAGCGTGAAAATGCCCTGCCCGAAATATTCAGATTATGCAAACGGCTTTTCCTGCCGACAAATGCGCGCGTCAGGCCATAAATTCCGTAACCGCCGCGCCGTCCGCCACTCCCTTGTCGTACAGCTTTATAAGGTTGTTCCTGTCGCGGGTGAGCGTGTCCACCCCGCAAGTGTCATCGGGGGCGACGATTAGGAGTTTACCCTGACGGGCAAGCTCCTCGGCATAGTCGAGGGCGTCGTTATACCTTTGTGCGCGGAGTTTAAGTCCCTCCGCCGCGCCGCGGTACTTTACGTCAATCTTCTCCGCGAGCTTTATGTCCCCCTCTGCCTTTCTGCGGAAGCCGCGCGGCTTGGTCAGCACCAGCACTATCCTTTCGCACCCCTCTTCCTGCGCCTTCTTTATGGGCACGGGGTCTGCCAACGCTCCGTCGTAATAGGGAACGCCGTCAATCATGTACGGCCTGCCCACCACGGGAAGACTGCTGGAAGCCTTTAACGGGTCATAGTTGTCCTGCGAGATGTCATCCTTGTCAAAGTACTTTGCCCTGCCGCTTTCCGCCTCCGTCGCGACGACTGTGAACTGCATGGGGTTTGCCTTTAGCGCGTCATAGTCAAGGGGATACTCCCCTCCCGCATTGCTGAGCGTGCCGTAGGCATAGTCCAGATTCACGAAGTTATGGTGAAAAATGAAGTTGCCTATGCTCATATACCGCTTGCGCAGCGCATAGCGGGTATAGAACACATAATTTCTGCCCCTCTGCCCTGCCAGATAGGAGGCAATGTTTGCGCTGCCTGCGGAAACGCCTATCCCGAGGTCGAACGTCACTCCGTCCTGCATACAGCGGTCGAACACGCCTGCCGCATATATGCCGCGCATTCCGCCGCCGACGTCTATTACTGCCGTCTTCATCTCTTATCTCCCGAAAAATTTTACTGTCATTTCAACGCCCTAAATTTTAGCACAATGCCGCAATATATGCAATAAATCGGAGGTATATAAAAGTCAATATCCGGTTGCGCTGTCTGACGGACGCATTTATTCTGCCGAAGGAACGCATGAAGGGCGGCGGAAAATATTTCCGCCACCCTTTTTCATTCGTCACTTGCACTTTCAGTCTTTGCTGTCTGTGCCTTCTGCAGCCGCCTCTTGTGCAAGCTGTTCCTGCTTTTTGCGCCTGTATGCGGGTATATCCAGAATGAGAATAACCACGCTTACAATTATGAAGCCGCCTATTGCGCCCGCAACGGCCGCAATCACGACATTGATGCCGCCGCTGAGTTCAACCCCGCCCGACATCTGCACGTTTGCGCCGCTGGCATACACGGAATCAAGCACGCTGTCCGCCTTATCTGTAAGTGCGGCAAGCTGTGCGCGCACGTCGGCAAATTCCGCGTCGAGCGCCTGCTTTATTTTGCCCGTCTCCGTCTCGGGGTTGTCGTAGTCGGCAATGGCGGCAACCGTCTTTTCTATCGTTGCAACCTTAACCTGCAGTTCGGCATTCTTCACCACGTACTTCGCTATCTGTGAATGATACGCCTCTATCTGGCTCATGTCAAGTCCGAGGCCGCTTTCTGCGTTCTGAAGTTCGTCTATTTTCTCCTGAAGGGCGGTTATAATCGCCTCATTCAGCGCTATCTCTGAATTAAGCGCAGCCTTCTCCGCATCCGCCGTCGCCAGATAGCCCTCCGTGTCTATTATGAGGTTGTTGCCCGAAATTATGTTTTCTATTCTCTCCTGCTCGCTCTTGCCGAGAACGGCTTCCACCTCTTCCCTGAGGTTGCCCACCGTCTCGCCTTCTACGGGACTGTAAGATTGTCCGTACGTCTTGCCCAGGTCGTAATAGAGAAGGGTGAGATATCTCCTCTGTCCGAGAAGGTATTCGAGCTTATCTTCGTAGGAGTTTGCGGAATCTGCCATCGTAAGGTACTTGTCGCGCGAAGTGTTTGCCGACGTCTGCTGCGCCTTTCTGACGGGATAGCCCGCAACCTCTGCAAGGAAACGCGACGCCTGTTCCTGGCTGCTGAAGCAAGAAGCGTCCGCCGTGAGCGTGCAGACCGAAGGCTCCGTAATCACGCTGTCTTCTACTACAGGCGCTGTATAGGAAATGGCAATTCCGCCGTTTGCCGACATTGCCTCCACGTCGATGTCCTTGAACTCTCCCGTTCTGAGCGATTCGTCGACGTAGCTTTCATCCCTGACCGCCTTAAGGCTTTCAGGCGAAACGCTTTCCTGATATTTTATTGCCGACCCGTCGGGGTATACGCCCTGTTCGCTGCCGGGGAACGTAACCGTATATGTACAGCTGTACTGCCTGTCCTTGGGGTTATACCAGAACTGGACAAGCAGGGCGGCTATTACCAAAAATGCCAAAGTCACGCCGACGACCCACCATATTCTTCTGAAGATGAGCCTGAATATCTCGCCGAGCGTAATTCCGTTATCTTCCATGACAAACCTCCTGAGGTACGCATTCGTATGCAGACCTTGCGCCGCGACAACCGTTCAGGGCGCAAAAGCCGTCCCAAAAACCGTCTGCAACGCTTATTATATTATATATTGACTACCCGTCCAAGTCAAGCAATGCGCGGTAAAATGTCATTTCTGCGCAGTCGGGCGCTATTGTCTGCGGAGCAAATGCGGCAAAAGCCGGGGCGCAATACGCGTCTGCAAGCATGGTCGGGTGCGGAATGCGCGCAAGACTCTTGCAAATACCCCGAAGAGTGATATAATTGTAAATGCAGATATGTGCGGACGTATATGCTCATACTGCGGAGGGAAAATACAGATGTTCACGGACGAACAGCTTTTGAAATTCAGGGATATGCTCGGCCGCTCGCGGCGGGCGGTATTCTTCGGCGGGGCGGGAGTAAGCACGGAGAGCGGCATACCCGACTTCCGCTCTCAGGACGGGCTTTACGCAAAGAAGTACGCCTATCCGCCCGAATACATACTGTCGGCGACATTTTTCCGCACGCACACCCGCGAATTTTTTGACTTTTACCGCGAGAAGATGATTTACCCGAACGCAAAGCCCAACGCCGCGCACTATGCGCTTGCCGAATGGGAAAGACAGGGCAGACTTGCCGCCGTGGTAACGCAGAACATAGACGGTCTGCACAGCGCCGCGGGGAGCAGAACGGTGCTTGAACTGCACGGCAGCGTTTACAGGAACAGGTGCGTCAGGTGCGGCAGGCTTTACGGCGCGGAAGCCGTTACGGGCTGCACGGGCGTGCCGCTGTGCGCGTGCGGAGGCATAATAAAGCCGCAGGTTGTGCTTTACGAGGAGGCGCTTGACGAACACACGCTTGAACAAGCGGCAGAGTACATACGCAATGCGGACACGCTGATAGTGGGCGGCACTTCGCTTAACGTGTACCCTGCAGCCGGGCTTGTGGACTTTTTCCGCGGCGACAATCTGGTCGTCATAAACCTCGGAAATACGGCAAGACCTGTTCAGGGCGCGCTTTACATAGACAGTCCCATTGCCGCATTTTTCGCCGCAGTTCAGGCGCACCCGCTCCCTCCGCTTTCAGACTGAACAAATGTCCCGACGGTTCCTTTTATGGCAGCCGCGCTAAAATATGCGTCCGCTATCCTGCCGACACAAGATGAAGTACAGACAAAAAAGCACCCTCCCCGTATTTTCGGGAAGGGTGCTTTGATTTAGTCATAGCGCATATAGACGCCGCGCGGGGCGCATCACTTCTTTTTGCCTTTGAAAAGTTCCTTTACCTTTTCAAAAATGCTCTTCTTCTTTATCTGAATTATGTCCACGTTGTCGCCTTCGAGCGATACCTCCACGTCAGATTCCTCGTACTCGTTGTGTTCGGGGGTAATTGCCTTTGTAGTGCTTTCGTTGAACAGGCGCACATATTCCGTGTCCACAGCCACATTTATGCTTTCAAAGCCCGTCACGTCGTACTTGCTGTTCATCTTGGCGATGACTTCGCTGTCGCCCGCCATTCCGTGTACGTTGACAATATCGCCCAGCTTTTCGACTATGCCGCATCTGACGGGGAAGGAATATGCAGCGAACTTTTTATAGCGGTCGGACTTTTCGTAGATGAGGTTTTCGGGTCTTATGCCGTATACCACCCTCTTGCCTTCGTAGTTGACGAGCAGAGCTTTCTGCTCCTCCGTGAGGGGAATCGGATTCTCCATGCCGTCGGGGTAGAACTTCCCGCCTTTCACCGTTCCTCGCAAAAAGTTCATGGCAGGCGTGCCTATGAAGCCAGCGACAAACATATTTGTGGGGTTGCGGTACAGCTCGTCGGGAACGCCTATCTGCTGTATGAAGCCGTCCTTCATGACGACTATTCTGCTTGCCATGGTCATTGCCTCCACCTGGTCGTGAGTGACATAGATGGTGGTTGCGCCGACTTCGTTGTGTATGCGGACGATTTCGCTTCTCATCGCCACCCTCAGTTTTGCGTCGAGGTTGGAGAGAGGTTCGTCCATCAGGAATACCTTGGGTCTTCTGACTATTGCCCTGCCCAGCGCAACACGCTGTCTCTGTCCGCCCGAAAGCGCACGGGGCTTTCTGTTGAGGTAATTGGTAAGCTTGAGTATCTCGGCGGCGGAACGCACTCTTTTGTCTATTTCTTCCTTGGGTATTTTGCGCAGTTTAAGGGCATACGCCATATTGTCGTATATGCTCATCTGCGGGTAGAGCGCATATGACTGGAATACCATTGCGATATCCCTGTCCTTGGGTGCGGCGTTTGTCATGTTCTTATCGTCGATGTACAGCTCGCCGAAGGAGATTTCCTCCAGTCCGGCAATCATGCGGAGCGTGGTTGACTTGCCGCAGCCCGAGGGACCTACGAACACAATGAATTCGCCGTCCGCAATGTCTATGGAGAAGTCATGCACGGCATGAACGCCGCCGTCATATACTTTGTTGACGTTTACAAGTTTTACAGTTGCCATATTATTTTACCGCCTCGTTTACGTTTTCTCTGTTGCCCATAGCGGGAATCGCGCCGTACCTGGTTGCCGTATATGCGCCGCACTTGCACGCAAAGTCAAGTATTGCGCCGTAGTCTGTCCCCTGCGCAAGCAATGAATCGCGCGTTGCGCCCTCGTCCATAAGTCCCGAAATGAACGCGCCGAAGAAGGAGTCGCCCGCGCCCGTGGCGTCCACCGCCTTGACCTTGTAGCCGCCGCACTCGTACTTTCTGCCGTCCGAAAGGCTGACCGTCGCGCCCTTGCTTCCGTCCGTAATTGCAACAACCTTTACGCCCAGGGCAAACAGGTCGCCCTCGCCGTCGGGTCTGCCCGTAAGGAACTCCAGCTCGTCCTTGCCGACTTTTACGACGTCCGCATATGCGGCAAACTGCATCACCACGTCCTTGAGTTCCTGTTTGTCCTTCCAGAGGTTAAAACGCAGGTTGGGATCGAAACAGATGACCGAGCCCGCCTTTTTCGCCCTCTCAAGCAGGTATTTATGCGTATTTCTCGCCACGTCCGTTGCAAGCGCGACGCTGCCGAATTCAAAGTAGTCGCCCGCGGCGAACTTCACATCCTTGAAATCCTCTTCGGTGAAGTACAGGTCTGCGGTCATCGTGCGGTAAAAGCTGAAATCTCTTTCGCCGTTTTCGCATATACTTACAAATGCCAGCGAGGTGTTGTATTCGTCGCTCTTCGACACGAACGATATGTCCACCCCCTCGTCCTTGAGCGTCTGAACGAGGAAATCGCCGAACCCGTCATTGCCCACCTTTGTGAGATAGTGCGCCTTATGCCCGAGCTTTACCGCCTGCACGCACACGTTGGCGGGTGCGCCGCCCGCATTCTTTATGAACTGCGACGTCTCCTTAAGGGAGCCGTGACCGACAGACTGAAAATCGATGAGCAGTTCGCCCACAGAATACAACTCACACATAGAATTTTATACCTCCGAATGCGGCGCTGACGCCGTTAGAATAGAATGAAAAGTAATTTTCCGCCATGCCCACAATGCGCACGGTCATTGCAACCGTATTATCGAAATATACCGTCACCACGTCGCCGTCGATGAGCAGTTCGACGTGATAGGTCTCGCCGTCCGTGAAGGCGAAAGGCACACGGGCGAGCGCACTGCCGTAGCGAAGGACGTTGGACACGTCGTTGTAGCCTGCAATTTCACCCTTTTGGGTATCGAACGCGATGAGCGCGCTTCCAAGTCTGTTGTCGTATGCGTCCCTGAGTCCGAAAGTTACGCCCGCATTGCCGCCAGTCCCGTCTATCGTGACGTCAAAGCTTACCCTCACCACACATTCGGGTATCTCGACATCGACTGCCGAAGCACGGAACTTTTCAGCCGTGAAGGAAAGCTGGGAGACTGGCGTACCGTCTGTAAAGCTTACTTTCTGTTCAGAGGAAACCTTATCAAGCACGTTGCCGACGGGCACGGCGCACAGTTCGCCGTTTGTCCCCTGCGTCAGCCTGTGCGTCACGAGGTTGCCGCCCCAGTCAAATTCGCCCACGCTGCCGCCTGTAAGCGTTGCGCACCACGCAAAGGCATAAAGTTCTTCGCCTGCCTTTTCCAGCCTGCCCGCATAGAAGCCGCTGGCATCTATGCTGTCGCGTTCAAACTTAAGCCATTCGCCGTCGCGCGAGGTGCGGTAACGGTAATGCGTTACCCTGTTTTCGCCCTGTTCGCTGTATGCCAGATACCAGTATCCGTTGTATTCCACGTATGAAGGGCACTCCATGTTGTAACCTGCGTCGGGGTCGTCGTAGAATATGCCGCAATCCGTCCAGCCCGTATCGTCCGCGGAGAGCGAGGGGGAGGAATACCTCTTGATTATGCCCCCGTGCGTATCGTCGTTGGTGGTGATGAGCATATAATACAGTCCGTCCTGCGCGTCATAGTAGACGTAGGGGTCGCGGAAATCATTGCGGCCGCCGTAGAGGTTGAACTCCTCTATCTTCGTCCACGTCTGAAGGTCCGTGCTGGTGGCGTGCCTTACCACCTCTATCCAATCCAATCCGGAATTTTCCCTGCCTGCGGCGTTATGCCCCGTGTAGAAGCAGTGGTAAAGTCCGTCTTCGTCCTTTATGAACGAACCCGTACCTATTGCGGCGTCGGGCGACTTTATGTTCTCCTCGAAATTGATGGATATGCCCTTATAGTCGTACGTCAAAAAATCCGACGTGGTCAGGCGGGCGATGGGGTGATAATAATTGCTGTTGCTGCCCCTGGTGTTCTGCAGATGGAAGATGTTCATCACTCCGCTGTCCGCATCGTAATAGGGCATGACGTCGCCCATCGTAACTTCCACCGTGTCATTATAGGTAGAGGCGGGGAATACCGAATAGTTGTTGACGGGAATTTCCGTCTTCTCTTCCGAGGTGTCGCCGCCGCACGCAGCCGCACCGGCGCACATTGCCGCGGCAAGCGCCGCAACAGTTAACACTTTTAAGAATTTCATACTTCCACCTTTTCAGTTTTTGAGACTGCCGCGCAACCGCGCACGCTTGCCGACAATCTGCCGCTTACATACATCCTGCCTGAAATGGCCTCTTTGCCGCCGTCGACGAACACTTCCACCGATGACTTATCCAGAAGCACGCAAACCGTACAGTGCGCATATCTGTCGTTTGTCCGCCTTACGCAGCCGTTGCCGCTGTTGGAGCGGGTAGTGTCCAGACAGATATATCCGTCCCTGCAAGCCACTTCCATGCTGCCGTCGCTGCCCACAATTTCAACGGCGCCGTCGCCGTCAAACCGGAGCGTAAGCCTTGCACAGCCGGGAACGTCATTTCCGTCATATTCGCGGCAGTAACCGTCCAGCTCCTCCACGGGAAACTGCATCAGCCTACCGTCCTTGAGAGACAGCCGCCTGGGTATTGTGAAAGAGCCTACCCAACCGTCCCCCCTTTCCTTCGTGGGATAGGGTTTGCCCCACATTTCATGCCAGCCCACAAGTATGGGTCTTTGTTCTCCGCTTATGAACTGGGGGGCATAGAAACAGTCTCCCTTGTCTATTTCGGAGATGTAGTCCACCTTCATCTTCCCACCTTCAAAGTCGAGGTTGCCGACAATGAACACGGAGGAGTTGACGTTTTTAAAATCGTTGCCGCGCGCCTTGACCTCGCAGCCGGAGACGGCGATGACGTCCTTGCCGTCCACCCTGTGCCAACAGGGACATTCGCCCATGTTGCCCAGCTCGTAAAAGGGACCTAAAGTGAACTTATACTCCAGCTCCGCAAGCGTTTTGCCGCCAAGCACGACTATCACGCCGCTGTCCGCAGCGACATCCTTTCCACCTACAAAGACGTAATAATTTCCGTCCACATATACCGGATAGGGGTCGCGGAAGTCGCTCCTGCTTATGTTTGCGGGCAGTTTTTCGTTGTCGAAAACGGGGCGCGACGCACCGAAGGAGCAACCGTCGGCAGACAGGGCGGCATGCACCGTCTCGCGCTTGAAATCGCCCTTTTCATAGTGTTCCGTAAACACCGCGCAAAGTCCTTTCTCGGTGGGAATCGCACCTCCCGAAAATATGCTCGCGTTCTCCCGCTCGGGCAGAATTGCAACGCTCTCGTCGCGGTAGGTTATAAGGTCGTCGGAAGCAAAGTGCCCCCACATCATCGTCCCCGGCTTGACGTCGTAGGGATTATACTGATAGTACAGGTGATACCTGCCGTTATATCTGCACAGTCCGTTGGGGTCGTTCATCCAGCCCACGGGCGACGTCATGTGATACAGGGGGAAAAAGTCCTTGTTTACCTTGCCCCTGTTTGTATGTATGTATTTTTCCGTCTCTTCCTGTTGTACCATACTCAATTATTTTCAAGCTCTTCGCCCGTCTTGAGCGAAATTTTTATATCCGTAATCTCTATCTTGACGTCGGTGAGCCCTGAATTTGCGGCAGAGCCGAACTGCCAAGTCAGATAGTAGTAATCAAAACTGTTGATGTCGTTGTAGAACTCCACGGTGTAAAGCTGTTCTTCCTGTGAGAGAGTCAATCTCTGCCAGAACCATGTGGGGTCCCAGCCGCCGTACTTTGGCGACGCGAATATTATTTCCACGGGCGCGCTCGCCTTTGCGACGAAAGACACGACATAATTTTTACTGCTGCCGGATATTTTGAACCTCGGACTGTTAACCATCTGGTCGTCGTCCTTGGAGGACACCTCGTCAAGCATATAGGTAAATCCGCCGTCCGCCGTGCTGAGCGAACCTGTATAGCCGTTTTTCTCCGAATGGGTGAAGTCTTCGAGAAGAATGTTCTCCGTCACCGATCCTCCGGGTATTGCGGTAACGCTGAGGTCTGAAAGCGTCACGGTGTTGACATAGTTGCCCGACTGAATGTACAGCCAGAGCACTCCTTCGTGCGAGGAATCTGTGCTGAACTCGTATGAAAGCCGCCTGCCGCCGCCGGTGAGGTTTTCTTCCGTCCTGTCCGCATACTTGTACTCGTTCCACTTGTTGTTCTGCACGCTAATGGAAACGGGTGAGGCGTTTGCAGTTACAAGGTCAAACGAGACGGTGTACGTCGCGCCCGTAAGAATGTTGACGCCCGTATTTATGAACATACCGCCCCGCCATGCCGCGTCGCCCGCGGAAGTGATGTTAAGCGTGGCGCTGCTTCCGTCCTCCGTGACTGCCGTGCCCTCCGTTCCGTCAAATCTGCCCTGAAGGGTGGCGGTGTTTTCGTCGCCTTCCGTGGAGAAAGCAAAGCTGTCAGAAAGCTGTTCGCCCTCCTCCACCATGCTTCCTGGATAGGTGAAGTCCACGGAAAACAGCATGAAGTTGACAACTCCGTCCTGCGCCGCGCCGCCTATGCACATGGCAATGTCCGACGTCACTGTAGCCTCTTCCGAATAGGGCACATATTCAAACGTAAGGTAGTGTTCGCCCTTATAGATGTCCGCCACTGCAAACGGGTAGCCGTCCGCCGTAAGCGTCACCCTGCCCGCGCTGTAACTGTAGTAGTGATACGTGAAGGTATGCACGCCGCCCGAAACAAGGTCAAATTCCCTGACAAGCTGAACGTCTTCCGCCACCTCCGCGCCCGTTGCCTTTACGCGGTAGATGCCGTCGCGCGGGCCATAAATTTCAAGCTGAGCGTTGCCGCCCGTCTGGCAGCTGAAGCCGCCTGCGCTGACAAAGTCGTGGTACAGTTCCCTGTCGGTGACGTTTATTATGACCGTCTCTGTGGCGGAAAGCCCCTGCGCGTCCTTCGCGGTATACGTCAGGTTATACGTTCCCTGCTCCGGGAATACGGCATAGCCGTCCTGTATTCCGACGGAAGGGCGGATACTCATCTTCATGTCCGCCGTTATGTCGCCGTCCTCCGCGTCCAGCGCGGCAACGCCGTCAAGCAGGTCAACCCTGGTATTGACAAGGCACTCTATTTCGTGCGCACCGTCTATTTCGGGCGCCTCGTTTACCGTCTCCGCCTCGTCGGACGCACAGCCCGCAAGCGTTGCCGCCATCATTGCGACCGCCGCAAAGGGCATTACGACAAACTTTAACTTATTTCTTTTCATCTTCTATTTCTCCGTCTCTGCTGTCTGCGGCAGGTTCACGTCTTATTCTGCCATATTCGTCGAGATAATCGTCCTGCTTTTCTGCCCTTTTCAACTCGTAAACGGACGTACCGAGCGCCTTTGCCTTGAGCTTAAGGAAATTTTCACGCATCAGTTTAGTCACCGCCAGCGGCACTGCGTACAGCGTGAGTACGGCGACGTACGGGTACATGAGCACCGCTGCCACAATCGCCGCCGCGCATACTGCCGCGCCTATGCCGTTGGCTATCCCGGCCGAAAACAGGGTAAGGCAATTCCTTAACAGCTGTATGAACTTCACGTTCATGTTGACTATTATAGTGGGGGCGGTAATCGCAAGAAAGCACCCGAGTACAAGCAACACATAGCTTGCGCCCAGCACGAACGCGTTCAGATTTTCCGTATGCGTGTTGAAATAGTATATATTCAGCACGGGGAAGATTATCATCGCAAGTTCTAAAAGCGTAAAGGGTATTACAAGCTTGTAGTTCTTGCCTGTTTCGGTGAAGATATCGCGGAGCCTTCTGTCCTCCCTGTCGCGGCTGAAGTATGCCGTCAGTCCCGTCATTACGGGGAAGAAAGGTATCAAGGTGAGCGCGGCGATTGCCGCTATAATCGTCACCGCAAAGAACTCCCACAGATATTCGCCGAGTTTTTGCAGTCCGCCCATCGTCAGCCGTTGCCGCCCCGCGCGATATTTGTTAAATATCTGTCATACGCTGCCTGGTTGATAGCCGTTACGGTATCTATCGATTTTCTGTTCTCCTCAAGGAAATTCTGCCAGGATTCCCTTGTCGGGGCGGAATTGCCGCGTATTGCCGAAGTCACCCAGCTTGTGATGTTGTTGCCGAGCGATGACTCGTACGTGTTGAGTTCTGTCAATTCGTCCTCGGTGTAGTTCAGGTTGGGTATGCTCTGCACATCGTTGCCGCTTGCGCCCTTGAAGGTGTAAGGCTTTACGTACGCCTCCAGCCTTTCAAGTCTGAGGCTTGCACGGCTTTCCATCTGTACGGTCACTCCCCACTGTTCATCCGTGAGATATACGACTCCGTAGGGTGCATTCTGCATTCTGAAGTCGTCCGCGCTCTGGCTGCCGTGGTTGTCGTTTGGCACGAGCATTTTGCCGTCCTTGAGCTGCGGCAGGAACGCGCCGCTGTCCTTGGAGCCGTAGTTGAGCTGAGCCGAGTAGTACGGTTCGAAGAACTTATCGAAGTACGAGAGAAGACCTGCAGGGTCCTCGCAGGAGCTTAAGATGACGCATTCGCCCTTTTCGATTTCCAGCTCGTTGCTGACGCCCACGTAGCGGTTGCCGTCGTCGTCCTTTAAGGGAAGCACGATTATGTAGTCGTCGGGGTTCTTTACCACCGTCTCCTTTTCCCACCAGTAGAAGGCGCCGTATCTGCCGTCCTGGCCGTTTGCGAGGAAGTCGTCCTGCGTCCATGTGTAGGAGGTGGAGCGGATAAGTCCTTCCATGTACCAGCTGTTCAGTTCCTGGATTGCCCTGAACCAGTTATCGTCCTCTACCGTGAAGGTGATTTTGCCGTCCACAATGGTCTTGTGCTGTGCGTTTTCAGGCACGCCGAAGGAGGCGATGAGGTCAGATTCGTTGCCCTGCCAGTTGTTGCTTACGAAGGAGAGCGGAATTTCGTTTGTTGTGGAGCCGTCGCCGTCGAAGTCGATGCCCTGGTCGTTGAACTTCTGCAAAATTGCCTTGAACTGCGCGCGCGACAGGTCCAGCCCGTCCACGAGGTCAGTCTTTTCCAGCTCCACGCCCTGCGGCAGATTGTTGTCGTCGATGAGCTTTTCAAGCCACTTCTTGTTTATGAACAGTATGTTGGGATACTGTTTGAGCCCCATTTCCTCCACTCTGGGCAGGGAATAGATGTGCCCGTCAGGGGACTTAATTGCCTCCGCAATGTCGGGTCTGTCCTCAAGTATCTTTTTGAAGTTGGGCATACTGTCGAGGTATTGGTCTATCGCCACGATTCTGCCCCTCTTGCCGTAGTCGCTGAGCTTGAGGTTGGAGAAGCCCGAATGATATATGGCGTCTATGCCGTTTATGCCTACGGGGTCGGGGTTATTGGAATACTGCGCACCCGTATTGAACGTCCAGTAGACGTCTATGCCCGTATCCTCTGCCAGTTCTTCGAACACCGGCATGGTGTTGTAGTCCTTGACGTTGTCTTCCTTTACCGCCAGCACGGTGAAATCCTGGTCGCCGCTCTTGCCGCCGCCCGAAGTTCCAAGCACGGCATAGGGTATGACGCACGCGAACCAGACGACGACTGCGGTAATCATTATAATAATCTTTTTCATTGTCTTTCCCCCGAATTACTTGAACGAACCGACAAGTACGCCCTGACCGAAATGCTTTTCCACCATAGGGTAGATGATGAGTATGGGAATCGTTGCTATTATTATGGATGTGAACTTTATCTGCGTTGCCGTGCGCATCTGTTCGAGTATTACGTCGCCTTCGCCGCCGCTGTTTGCGTTGAGCAGTCCGTCCAGCATGGTCTGGAGAGGATAGAACGTCTCGTCAATGCTGAAGATGTACGCATCTATGTAGTTGTTCCAATGGCCCACTGCATAGAACAGTATCATGACGGAGATTATGGACTTTGCAACGGGCAGGACTATGTCGAAGAACGTCCTTATTTCTCCCGCGCCGTCTATCATGCTTGCCTCCAGCACTTCCCTCGGCACATTGGTCTGGAAGAAGGACTTGCACATGAACACGTTGTACACGCTTACGCCGCCGCCTATGATCAGGATGAGCGGATTCTGGTACAGCCCGAGAGAGCGGCACAGAATTACGTAAGGCACAAGTCCGCCGCCGAAGAACATGGTTATAATCAAAAGCGGCATTATTATCTTGCGGAAGGGCAGATAGTCACGCGACAGAGCCCAGCCCGCAGGTATCGTAAGCGCAATGTTGAACGCCGTACCGAGTACGGTGTACGCTATCGTATTGAAGTAACTGCGCCAGATATCGTCCCTCATGAAGAGCGCGGCATAGCCCGAAAATGTCATCTCCACGGGATAGAGCCACACTTCGCCCGTCGTGCCAAAGAAATTTTCAAGAGTGAGTCGGGTTGCCCCGCTGATATGCCCTATCTTTGTGTATGACCAGCTGTTGCTGTCGTAAAAAATTACTATCTGATTGCCGTTGTACAGCACGACGTCGCCCGTCTGCGTGGTCATCTGCCTGTCATCCCTTTCAAGGGAGAAACCAAGCCCTCCAACCATTTCAAACCCGCCGTAACCGCGCACCGAAACTGTCACGTCGCCTTCTGCAAGCCTTTGCGCAAAGGCACGTGCCGAAAGAGTATCGGCAAGTTCCATTTCAAGCATATTTTCTCCGCAAGTAATTGTCACCATTGCTATTTCCCCGGAATTTCCGCTTCCGTCCTGCTCAATGCCCGACTGAAGATCAGTTCCCGCGCCGCCGTCGGCGCTTCCGCAGGCAGAACAGCCCACAAGACAAAAGACCGTCGCTAAAGCCAGAAAAAAGATGAACAGTCTTTTCATCTGTCGCCGTCAACCTTTCTTACTACCTTTGCGGGCACCCCTACGGCAACGCTGTCGGCAGGGATATTCCTGTTGACGACCGCCCCCGCCCCGATTACGCTGTTGTCGCCGATAGTTACCCCGGGGAGAATGGTTGCGTGCGCGCCTATCCATACATTTTTGCCTATTACTACCTTTGCGGGCAACATACTCTGTCTGTCGGCAGGGTCCAAAGAGTGGTTGAGAGTGGCAATTACGACCTGCTGTCCTATTAAACTGCCGTCGCCGATTTCTATTCCGCCCTGGTCCTGAAAACAACAGCCGGAGTTGATGAACACGTCTTTGCCGACCGTTATATTCCTGCCATAGTCAGAATAAAAGGGCGGAAACATTCCGAACGATTCGTCCACCGCCTTGCCCGTGAGCAAAGACATGAGCGACCGTATCTGTTCCTGCGTGTGATATCCCGAATTGAGCTGAGCCGTTATTTTGCGGGCTTCTTCGGACACCTCGTGCATCAGCCTGTGCTCTGCCGAAAGCCCTTTCACCTTATTTCCCGAAAGCATATATTCATTCAACTGCTCTGTAGTCATAGCCGCCTCCTCACACAATTATTATACTTTTGAGGACATTTATATGTCAAATGCCTATATTGCATTGAAAGCTATGCTTGACACGCATACATATGTCCTTTATAATGAAGACATGGAAATAAGAGAACTGCGATATTTTCTGGCAGTCGCGCGCGAAGAAAACATCTCCAGGGCGGCGGACGCGCTGTACATCACACAGCCCAGCCTTTCACGGCAGATGCAGAACCTTGAAAGGCAAACGGGCAAACAGCTTTTTATACGGGGCAGTAAAAAAATTACGCTTACGGAGGCGGGTCGGCTGTTGAAAAAACGGGCAGAAGAGCTGATTGAGCTTTACGATAAGACCTGTTCGGAGATAACATCTTCAGAAAACGGCATAAGCGGCGATATACATATAGGCTGCGGCGAAAGCCATGCGCTCCGGACGGTGGCAAAGGCGGCAAAGTCCGTGATTGAGATTGCGCCCGACGTGCGCTTTCATTTTTTCAGCGCAGACACTGCCGACGTGCTTGAAAGACTGGACAAGGGACTTATTGACTTCGGCGTGCTTGTGCTGCCCGCCAATCTTTACGGATACGAACATATCACTCTGCCCGACAGGGATACATGGGGCGTACTGATGAGAACGGACAGCCCCCTTGCCCAAAAGCAGTCTGTCTGTCCGCAGGATCTATACGAAGTGCCGCTAATCCGCTCCAGACACACCATGTCAAACAGCCTGATTGACGATTGGTTTAAAAAAGATGCGGATGACCTGAACATTGTCGCTACCTATAATCTGATTTATAACGCCTCCCTGTTGGTAAAACAGGGCATAGGATATGCTATAGGGTTGGACAAAATTATCAACACCTCGGGCGACGGCGGACTGACGTTCCGCCCCCTTTGCCCCCGACTTGAAACCTCGCTGGTGTTCGCGTGGAAGAAAAATCAGGTCTTTTCCCCTGCGGCGCAAAAATTTCTGGAAGTTTTCAGGCAAATGACCGACCCGACGGCATAATCTGACAAGCATACGGCAAGCAGAAATTTACTGCACGTTTAAACGCCTTATTCTGCCGCTCGGCTTGTGCGTTTTATCCCCATAAAAAACCTTACGCAACATCTTGACATAAATAGTTCTATATGGTATTATTTTTGTACTATATAGAACTATTTTTTATAAGCTCATTTACAAAATACAGCCATTGTTCTGGTCTTCGGCTATGCTTTACGCACCGTTACGTTTTCCGTTTATGAGGAAAAGATGATATGATAACCTGCATAAAGGACAAAATAAAGAATTTAAACATCGTCATCGGCTGCCCGATAGGGTGCAGATACTGCTATGCCCGCAACAACTGCCGCAGATTTCACATAACCGACGACTTCAGCAAGCCACAGTTTTTTGAAAACAAACTCAGACTGTTTGACAGCAAGAGGCGGAAAGTCTTTCTGCTTACGGGCACGAGCGACCTTGCCTATTGGCAGGACGAATGGATGGCGAAGGTATTTGAAAAGGCCGCCGCCACTCCGCAAAATACCTATCTGTTTCTGACAAAACGACCCGAGAGACTGAATATACAGACTGACCTTGACAACCTATGGTTCGGGGTGACGGTCACTTGTGCCGCAGAGCGGGGGCGCATAGAGACATTAAAGCGCAATGTCAGGGCAAAGCACTATCACGCCACCTTTGAACCGCTTTCCGACGAGGTCGGAAAAGTTGATTTTACAGGCATCGACTGGGTTGTACTCGGCACCGAGACAGGCAACTGCAAGGGCAAGACCCCCTCGCAAAAATGGTGGATAGACGGGCTTGCCTCGCAAGCGCTGGCTAACGATATTCCCGTATTCATGAAGGAAGATTTATTCTTTGCGGGCATTGTCCCGCAAAGTCAGATGATACAACAATTTCCCGAGGAGTTTAAGTTATGAGCGAAAGACAGGGCGGATTTTTGATATCGAAGATGAAGAGCATAGGCGGACGCAGGTTCGATAAAATTCTGCAAGAGAAGAATATCGACGCATTCAACGGCGCGCAGGGCAAAATACTGTATTGCCTGTGGCAGGGCAAAAAGATGACGGCAACCGAAATTTCAAAAAAGAGCGGACTTGCCAAGACCACCCTTTCCGCCATGCTTGCGCGAATGGACGAACAGGGACTTATTGTAACGGAGGAAAGTCCGACGGACAAGCGCAGCGTTACCATCTCTCTCACGGCAAAGGCGGCAGCCCTTAAGGGCGAGTACGAAGCCGTCACGCGCGAAATCGAAGAAATTTACTATAAAGGCTTTACCGACGAAGAAGTCGAGCAGTTTGAAAACTACCTGAAAAGAATACTCGGCAATCTGGGAGAAAATGATGGAAGAGATTAAAATCAATCATTTAAAGGTTAAAACTGTACTTACAAAGTCCAACCTGCCCATTGCGGGGTATTCCGTAAACCCGTATGTGGGATGCACGCACGCCTGCAAATACTGCTATGCCTGCTTTATGAAGCGGTTTACGGGTCATACGGAAGCATGGGGAACATTTCTGGACGTAAAGCACTGGGAAAGGATAAAAAACCCGCGCAGATATGCGGGGCAGACAATGATTGTAGGCTCCGTCACGGACGGCTATAACCCGCAGGAGGAAGTATTCTGCCGCACGCGCGCCTTTCTGGAAGAGATGCAGGGCAGCGGCATAAATCTTATTATAACTACAAAGTCAGACCTGGTGCTGCGCGACCTCGACCTCATAAAGACGTTCCCCTCCCCCCTTATAAGCTGGTCGATAAACACGCTGGACGAGAATTTCAAAGACGATATGGACAGGGCGGTTTCAATAGGGCGCAGAATTGCCGCAATGAAAAAGTGCCACGAGGAGGGCATACGCACGACCTGCTTCATTTCGCCCATCTTCCCCGAAATTACCCGTGTGTTTGAAATAATTGAAAAAATCAAGGACTTTTGCGACTATATCTGGCTGGAAAACCTCAACCTCCGCGGTAACTTCAAGGCGGATATCATGGGATATATTACTGAAAAATATACTGACCTCGTTCCGCTTTACGAACAGATTTACAGCAAAAACGATATGTCTTACTGGATGGCGCTCGACAAAAAGGTGGCTGAATATGCCGCAACTAACGGCTTTTTATACGTCACAGACGAAGAACCTTTCTTGCGCAACCCCACGGGCAAACCCATAATTATTAACTACTTTTACCATTCGCAGATTAAGCAATCTGCAAAAAACAGATAACCTTCTTTAAAATAACCAATTCAGGGAAGGCATATCCTGACGGACAGCGCGTTCCGGCGGAATTTCTAAAGGATATATATTGGGATAAATATAGCGGTGCGGAGCCGACAATAAGTCGGCTCCGCACCATTATGTTTTTTTCAATCAACCCCTCACAATATCTGCGAGTTTTCCGTCTGTAATTTTCAGCAGGGCGGCGCAGGGGAGTTCTACCTGCATACCCACCTTGCCCCCGCTGACGAAGATAACCTTGCCCTCGGCAGAGCTGTCGAAAAACGTGGGAAAGAGTTTTTTCATTCCCACGGGCGAACAGCCGCCGTGAATATAGCCCGTTGTAGGCAGAAGTTGTCTTTGCGGCAGCATTTCCACCGCCTTTTCGCCTGCCGCCTTTGCCGCTTTCTTTAAATCGAGTTCGGCGGCGACGGGTATTACGAACACATAGAATTTGCCGGGGCCTGCAGTCGTGACAAGCGTTTTATAAACCCTGTCCGCGTCCTCGCCGAGGGCTGCGGCAACCTCCACGCCCGAAAGCGCTCCGCCATCGTAGGTATATACTTTATATTCCACGCCCTCTTTTTCTATTATTCTCATTGCGTTTGTCTTATTCATATCCGCCTCCCGAATTCAACGCAACCATTCTATCACTTTTGTCCGCGGACGGCAATAATTTATAACGCGTTTGTGATAAAACATACCCTCCAGAAAATCTGTCTGCATTTCGGGGATATCATTCTTTAATATCAGTTGATAAACAGGCTTTCTCTCTTTTTGTAATAGACAACATTTAATACTAACATAACCAAATATGCCGCCAACATAGCAATTATCTCTCCGTCGTAAATCGGCTCGCCTATAATATCAGAAGCCAGAATAACATAAATCAAAGATAAAATGAAATTAAGTGCATATATACAATATAGGCATACGGGTCCTCTTTTCTTCATTCCTGAAAGTTGAAACCTTGTGACCAAACAAAAAACAGCCAACGCTATGCAACACAACCCAACTGCTACATCCAACGTTTTTAACCCGCTAAATACATCATATACAAGCTCCGGTTCAATCCCGTATCTGCTATAAATCATTCCGGAAATCACACTTATACCCAAGATAAGATCTATTAATGCACCAAAAAATAACCCGAAGTATATTACGAACTTATGCCATTTCATACCGAACTGCGGTGTATCCTGAAAATTTACAGGCGGCGTCATGATATGCGTTCTTATGACATGATTTACACTATCGTCATCCTCTGCCACGTTTACAGATTGATGGGCAATATCGGTATTGCTTTCACAGTCAATGGCGTGCCCGCAATAAATACACTTGTTAGAAGAAGAAACTTTTCCGCATAATTTACAAAACATAATTATTCTCCTGTGTTGCTATGAGTATCATTTTCCTTCTGCCACTGCAAAAAATGGAAGAGTTGTATGACTCCACACTCCCTTCCATTTGCAACGCTTAAACTTCCTTTACAAAAATAAGACTGTAATACTGGGGATGAATTTCATCCGGCTGATTGCCCCTGAATATACTGCCTATAATAGGTATCCAGCCAAACAATTTTTCAAAGAAGCCTTTTTTTCTGTAGACTGTGGCAGGAATAACAACGCAACTGTGTAAAGACCATCCTCCTCTGGCCTCATTTTGAATAACCTGACCTGCAGGCGCCAATACTCTATTGGCAGTCTCCAAAGAAAACATCTCTTTGCCGGTGACTGTTATCTCCGTCGCAGGCAATGCAACCGTCTTGAACTGTAACATATTCCCTCCAATTAAACTTTTCTGTCGTATTCCCAATCAGGTTATCACCAACATGATAAATATCTAATTAGGTATTTTTAATTATAAATTATCTTGATAGATAAGTCAAGTACCTAATTAGAAATTTGTGCTAAAATTTTTATAGGTAAAGAAATGTTTATTGAAATTTTTAACGACTTATTGGCAGAAAAAAATATTAACCGAAAGCAGTTTGCCGAACAGAGCGGAATACCTTACACAACGGTAATCGGCTGGACAAACCTGAACAGACTGCCAGACTACACCGCCCTTATAAAAATAGCCGATTTTTTTCAATGCTCCATAGATTATCTTGTCGGCAGACAGAAGTACTATGATTATGATTCATCGGTAACTACATTGTCAAAGCAGGAACAAAACCTGATATTCAGCTATCGCAAGTTATCACAGAAGGATAAAGACATTGTACAGACAATAACCATCGCATTGCTGAAAAAATAGTTTGTGGCTGCATTAAGAAAATACAATTAAATGCATATTATCCGATACAAAAAATTGGGCGGAGCTGATCTACTGTCAGCTCCGCCCATTCATATTTGCGGTATATTTTTTTATTAAACTCTGCCAAGCAGATAGTCCACCGAACACCCCATTATAGCAGCTAATTTTGCAAGGCTTTCTATTCCCGGCAACTTCCTGCCTGACAGCCAGCCGAATAATTCTGCCCTTGAAATTTTGCCCGTCTTCACCAACTTATATTGAGTAAAACCGCAAGCGCCCATGACTTCCCTCAATCTCTCGCCGAAAACAGGCAAGTCAACGCAAAAATCGCCGTGCGCAGGATATTCTTTCAAGCCGAGCAGATAATCGGCAGAACATTGAAAGTAATTTAGCATTTTTATGAAATTGCCGTATAACGGCGCACGCTCACCCCTCAAATATCTTGTGATATTTGTTCTGTCTGTACCAAGCTGATTTGCAAGCTCAGGCGCGTTTATTTCTCGCTCCTGCATAAGCTCTTTAAGGCGTTCGCCAAAATTCGACAAAATACACATAACAAAGTCCTTTTTCTACAATAAATTATCCTCACTTTTGGCACCAAAAAGTTGATTGATGGCAAGTGTTAGTATATAATTTATGTACATAAAGGCATTGCGCAGAGCTTTAAGTGAAATACGATTTCGAGGTAAAACTATTCTATGAAAGATGCACAGGACAAAAATGCAGAGAAAAGCTATAAAACGGACGAAAAAAGTCTGATGCAGGAGATCAAGGCAATGCTTGACGATTACTTTGTATGCTCCCTCTCGGACGATGAAGACGGCACAACAATTTTGTTTGAAAACGGGCAGAAATTCAGCTTGCATATCGTTGAAACGACATGAAAAAAGCTCCCGCCGGAACTTTAACTTCCGTCGGGAGCAGTAACTTTTGAGCGATAGAGGCAATTATATGTTTGTGAGGCGGGTGACGTCGCCGTGCAGAAAAGATATTTCGCCTTCCCGCAACAGTTTGTATTTACCGTCCGCATACTCCGCCTCCGTCACGGAGGCGTTGGGCACCCAAGCGGTGTTCTTCATCTCCTCGAGGGGGATGCCGCGCCAATAGCATATCATCGCCCGCAAAAAGCCCGCGTGGGTGCCTATCAGCACCGTGCGCCCGTCGTTTTCCTCCGCTATGCGGTTTATGGCGGCAATGCTGCGCTCCTGCAATTCGCGGATAGATTCGCCGCCCGTACAGCGTGACAGACCTATATTGTCGCGCCAGAGCGCAAAGTCAGCGGGGAACTTTTGGGCAATCTCAACGTTGGTAAGCCCCTCCCACTTGCCGCCGTCTATCTCCTTCAGCCCTGCGTCCCTGATGACGGGCAACCCGAGAGCGGCAGCCGTAGGGGCGACGGTATCGCAGGCACGCGACAGAGTGCTGGAATATATGACGTCGATTTTATAGCGGCTTATAAGGTATTCCTTAAGCTCCTCCGCCTGCCTGTGCCCCAAGGGCGAAAGGGGAACGTCTATCTGCCCCGCAAATGTGCCGTTTAAATTTGCCATACTCTGTCCGTGACGGACAATGATAAGCTTTGTCATAGTTTATTTTCCTCTTAAAGACAATACAAAAATAAAAAAGGGGAGGTTGAAAGCCTCCCCCTCTGTTTTGCGATTATTCGATTTCAATCAGACCCTGAGCGGGTTTCTTCTCTTCAAGTTTAGGAACGGTGACGTTCAGCACGCCGTTTTCATACTTTGCCTTGATGTCCTCTTTCAGGACGTCGCCCACATAGTAACTACGGCTGCAGGAGAAGCTGCGTTCGCGGTGAATGTAGTTATCCTTCTTGTCGCCGTCGCTCTTTTCAGACTTGTTGACGGAAATGGTGAGATAGCCGTCCTTCAGATCGACGTTTATATCCTTCTTGTCAACGCCGGGGATTTCGACCTCCATGAGGTAGCTGTCGCCGTTTTCCTTTATATCTGTACGCATATACTTGGGTGCAGAATGTCTGCCGCCGTAGAATGCAGGGAAGAAGTCGCGCATAGCTTCGTCAAAGAAATCGTAATCATTAGGTCTTGTAAGTTCATTTTTCATAATTAACATCTCCTTTAACGATTTTTTATTTTTGATAAATCTGTCGGGGTTCAACGCCCTTTCTGATTTCGTCTTTATTATAACCTTAATTTTTTGCGTTAAACCAAGAATTTAAAAGTTTTAATTGTTGCATCTTCAAATCATTAACCGTCCTGAAACCGTTTCATTCGGGGTGTATTGAAACCAACATATCCATGTGGTCTTGCATTGCGTGGGTTTCTATTATCTCAACGCTTTTCCTCCTGCATAGTTATCCTAATATTTTCCCTATATCAACTTTCAACGCATTGTTTATTGCATTGCGGCGATATTTTGTAGTAAAGACCTTATGATATTGACATCTCCAAGTCGTTTTTATTAAACTGATAGCCTGAACGTGTAATTGTTTTGATTTTTCAATGGCTATCTCCTTTGTGCATACTTGTGTGCGGTTGCGAGTCTCACTCAGTTTAGCACATAGGAGCTTTTATTAATCCAGCAAATACAACGTATAAAGGCATAATGTTGACTCAACATAGTTGGCGGATGTTTGTCGTATTAAAGAAACCGTGTCGGCGCAAAAGCGCCGACACGGTTTCCAAGTTAAAATATTGGAAGAATTTATGCGTTGACTTCAGTTTACTTGCGTCCGTCGGAAGAGGAAGCGCGGAACCTGCCGGATAAGCTCATCGCCCTTATTACCACTGCGGCTATTGCCAGCCAGACGGCGCCGCCCGCGCACATTATGATTGCAAAACCCGTGTCGCCCGATTTGGAATATACGTACATGGGGTCGCCGTCTTTTAGGTAGTAAACATTCATCCGAAGACCCGTACTGCACCTTGAAAGGTCGCCTATGTACGACGCGCCTTCATATTCCCTGCCGTCGGCGGAATAGGTGACAAGCACCTCCGTTACCACCTCTTCGCCGTCTATAAGCTGCGTATTGCACGCAGTGACAGTAGCAGTCGTCCGCACATAGTCCGCCGAACGCACGCCCTCCGCGATTGCCCAAGCCGCTCCGCCCAACGTTATTGCGGAAAACAATATCACTGCAAGCACGGCAAGCGCAATTTTCTTTTTGTCGGGCATCAGTCTATCTCCAGCGTGATTATCGAATGAGGACGCAAATTGAAGCGCGTGCCGCAGCCGTCCACCGTGAGCGTGACAGTGCGCCTTCTCGAAGCGGTGTTTTCGATTACTACAATCTTCTTGCCGTCGGGGTTGACATAGGCGACCGAATAGAGATTGGAGAGCGCGTCGTTACCGCAATATACCCTGGTCGCGCCCGGCTCTATAAATTTCGAAAAATGCCCTATGTAGTAGTACGAGGACATATACGAAATCTGACCGCTGTTCTTGTCAATCATAATGGGCGCTTCGCAGAAGTTGCTCACATACGTCGGCCCGCCCGTTTCGTCGAGATACATATTCCAGTCTATCCAGCCCTCGGAATAGTTGTTCAGGTCGTTTATTATCTGCTTTGCATACCTTTCGCCGTGTTCCCACACGCCCGCGTATGACGACTTGCCCGTAGTGGAGTCGTATGCAAGCTCCACGCAGCACTCGGTCAGGAACATTGCCTTATCGGGATAGAGCGCATGCACGAGGGAGAGATTTTCGCTCTTGTCGCAGCAATACCAATGATAGCCTATTCCCCAGACGAGGTCCTTTACCCCCTCCATGGAGAGCGAAGTGAGCGAACGCCTGACTATGCCGTCCCTGTTGTGGTCCCACAGAATTATCTTCACATCCTCAAGGCCGTGCGCGACAAGCGCGGGGTGCAGATAATCGCGTATGAACGCGCCCTCCTCCTCCGCCGTATAGATGCAGGATTCCCATCTCTGAACGGCTTCGGGTTCGTTCTGCACGCTCATGGCGTCTATTCTTATGCCCCTTCCTGCCATATCCTCTATGAATTTGCAGTAGTATTCCGCCCAGGCGGGCTTGTATTCGTCGAGCAGCTTGCCGCCGTGCTGAAGTTCGCCGTTGGACTTCATCCACGCGGGGGGACTCCACGTCGAAAGCATGGTAAAAAAGTCACCAGCGCACTCGCGGCAGCTCAAGTAAAACGCAAACCTGTCGTCGTCCCACGAGGTGTCGAAAGTGGAGAGGGAAACGTCGCCGTCCTGCACATAAGTGCGGGGTTGCAAGCCGAAGTCGGTGGAATGCATGGGCAGCCGCGCGAGGTTATACCTCAGCCCGTCTTCGGAAAAGTATGCCCTTATGACCTTTTGCCTATCCTCCTCGCCCAGCACGCTCACCGCGCGCCACGATGCCTCCGTAAACGCGCCGCCGAAACCCCTGTGGCGCTGGAAACGCTGCGTCGTATCGACAGCGACGTTACATTCGCCGCCGCCGAAGTTTTGCCTTAAAGGCTGTATTTTGACCTTTCTGAAATGTTTTTCGCTTGATTTTTGTGTTATGTACGCCGTTATCATTGCGCTTGAGTTTCTCCGATATATGAAATTTTCAACATTCCGTTATACTCGCGGAAGGCATATTCCCTGCCGCCGCAGACATAGACTCTGGAATAGTCCGAATAGCCGATGCAGGAGTCTTTTAAAAGTTCGGTAAGCTGCCCGCCGAACGAAAGGCGTATGTCGTACCACTTGCCCGCTTCCGTAAGCACGTCCTGCAGCGCAAGCGTGCATATTGCGGAGCCGGAGCCCCCGCTTACCGCATTTGCAGAGGCAAGCGCCGTTTCGTCGCCGCCCGTTATGACAAGCTGCGGCAAAGCCGCCGACTGTCCCATATCCACCGTCACGGTGAGCGTAAGACTGTCGCCGTCCGCAAGACTGACGAGATAGCCCTGACAGAATTCGTCGGCAAACTTCGTGTCGTCGTGTTCGAAATAGAGCTTGAGAGCGGCATCTTCTTCGGGCGCACCGTCCTGCCGCCAATCGGTGATGAAGTAGTTGATTTTATCTTTGGAAGAGGACGTAACCGTTGCCGTGGCGCTGCCGCCGAAAAGTTTGGGCACGTCGGCTATGAGCGAACCCCTGTAAGCGAGAGATATGTCGTACCATAAGTCCTCCTCGAGCAGAAGGGCGCAGTCGAAGGACATCGTGGCGACGTTGTCGGCAAACACGCTGTTGCAGGAATATATCTCGTCGCCCGTGCCGCTCTTTACCACCAGCTGCAATTCGGACGCCGAACTTGCCGCTATGTCCCCCTCTTCGTCCAGGCCGACGCTCACGTTCAGCTTATCCCCGTCCAGCCCCGCAGAAAGGGAGGTAAATTGCGCAGTAAGCTGCGAAGTGTCGCTTACGGGTGATGAAATTATAGTTAAAAGTCCGTTCTTGGCGGTCGTAACCGAGTAATAATATTTGTCCGCGCCGTAGTCCGAAGCGGATATCAGGCACTCGTTTTCGGTTATGTTTATTCCCTTCGCCACGGGCACTGCCGTATCGTCGAACACCGCGCGGGAGGAACTGTACACCGCCTTACCCTCGGGGTCGCAGAAAGAGCTCCAGGACACGCCGTAAGTATAGTTGAAACTGAATATTGCGCCGCCGTCGCCCGTCGTCCTCGGACTTACATAGGGGAACATGCTGGGCGCCGTGAGGGGAAGCATTACCTGCTTTTCGCCGCCCTTCACCCAAAGGTAATATTCCTCGCTTAAGTTGAGGTCGGCAGAAAACGAGAAGCGCGAGGACTGTCCTTGCCCGACGCGGTTTGCCGCTATCGGCTCGTCTTTGCCCGTTATTCTGTCGTTCTGCGTGAGATATACGGACACCTGTTCCTGAGGGGAACAGTCCGCCGTAAATTCAAAGTCGTAGGTGTTCACGCCCTTCTGCGTCATTATGACGTCGGAGAGGGTGTATGCCATAAAGTCTGCCTCGCCGCTGCGCTTTTTCGCGCAACCCGACGCCGTCAGTGCAACCGCGGCAACGGCAAGCGCGCCGCACAATATAATCTTTTTCGCGTACATGGCTCTCCCTCCGCTCAGCATACGAACGTCACGATGCTCTGCGGCATCATTTCATAGCTTATTTTCTTGTCGCCGATGACGATGTCAACGCTGCTGTCGTTGAATTCGCTTGTGTTGCACACGACGGTTATTATCGCGCCGTCGTTGCGGTAATAGGACATCACGCTGAGTTCCACATACTCCGTCTGCGTCCTGAGCGCGCGGCATGGTTTGCCGTCGACGTCGTACATAAATTTAGACACCTGCGCCATGGCGTAATATGCCGAGGACTTGGTGTACCTGTAAGTCGTGCTGCCCTGGCGCACAGTCTTGTCAAGCGTGATTACGCCGCTGCAGGGGTTGTCGTCGTGAGCTGCTGGCGTGGGACCGCCGTCCCCGTCCAGCACGAAGTTCCAATACAGCGCGCCGCCGCAACCGTTCCATGAATTGTCCTCCTCGTCCGTCTGCACTGCGCAGGGATTGACGACGACGTTTTCCGCGGCATAGGTGAGGTTGCCCGCAAAGTCCGTGCTTGACGCGCTCTCGGTAATCTCCGTAACCAGCGCAGCCTTGCCGTATTCGTTGACCACCTTTTCTATGCCCGTGCGAAGGCCGCTCATGGTATCGGGGTTGAGGTAGCCGTCGCCGTCATAGCCGTGGAATGCCACCGTGTCCGAGTACTTGCCCGCTTCCCCCTCCTCGTAAAGACATTCGAAGAAGGCGTCCGCGAACGCGCCCGAGGACGAGCCGTAGTTAAAGTCCCACCCGACTATGTCCGTATCAAGCCCCTTTTCGCGCAGTTTGCCGCCGACGAGCGTCGTAAGCTCCGCCGCCTCTGCGGGTGTCATGTCCATAGTAGGGTATGAAAGCGCGCCCACGCTCGGTTCGTTGACAATCGAAACATAGGATATGTCTATGCCCTGCTTTGCGTACTCCTCCACGAATCTGACTATGTAGTCGGCATATGCCTCGTGCATGTCCTGTTTGAGGTAGCCGCCGCCGACGAGCGAGTTGTTCACCTTCATCCATGCAGGCGCCGACCAGGGGCTTGCCATGAACGTGACGTCGGGGTTTATCTGCTTTATCTGCTTAAGCACGGACAGCAGCTGTCCGTCGTGTTCGAGCGTGAAGTGTTCAAGCGCTTTATCAGTCTGACCGTCGGGCATATCGTCGCAGGTGAAGTATTCGTCGCCGGGGATATAGTCGCTTGCGCCGATGGGAATTCTGACGAGCGAAAAGTTTGCCCCGCTGCGCGAAAACAGGTCGTCGAGAAGCGCCGCGCGCGTTTCCTCGTCCGCCTCGGTTATCAGGGCAGCGCTCGCGTGAGTCATGGACGCGCCGTAACCCTCGTACTCCTGATAAAGCTTATCCGTATATACGTACACCGTCTGTCTTGAAGTGTCCTCTTCGTCGAACTCCGTAAAGCTCAGCGACGACTTGCGCCCCAGAAGGCTTGCCTTCGTACCCGTCGTTTCGTAGACGGAAACCCTGTCGGGGTACAC